>NZ_QUHH01000007.1:152859-265519 GCF_003479515.1 Parabacteroides sp. AF14-59
GCCTCTAGCATAACTACCATACAGAATAATATATTCCGTCTGAGGTAATCTTTTCAGTATCTCTTTAACCAGAAATACCAAATCGTCCTGTTTGTCTTTCGGCAGATAAGCTATCGAGTCTTTCATTATGCTTGATTATGTACAACATTAAACACACAAATGTATAAAAAAAGCCGGACTGACTTAATCTTTTTATTCTAAATCATATACTTGCATTACGTTTCTATTTCTTGATCCAAGTATTTCATGTTTATTCTACCTCAGGTGCTTCCCAAACGCCTGTTTTATTCATTCGATAGCTTTTCTCTATCATTTTCGGAGTATATGCATCCAAAGCATAGAGTATTTCACGGCAGAACTCCAGTGCAGAAAATCCGTTGGCTGTTACAATGTTACCATCTCTTACTGCCGGGCTGTCGATATAGCGGCATTCACCTTTATAGCCTGCTCCGGCAAACGCTTTGATGTATTCCAATGCATTACTGGTGTGGTTCACCTCATCGAGAAACCCGTGCATCCCCAGAAAAACAGAAGCATTGCAGATACCTGCAACCAGTTTCTTATTCTCGATGGCATTTTTTACTAACGGTACAATCAGTTCGGCTTCCGGGGTAAACCAACTCATACCACCGATCAATACGATTCCCGCATAATCGGCAGGAATATCGTCGATGCTGTAATCGGGCAATATCTTGAAACCACCGCACGAAATGACAGGGTCTTTTGTCACCGACACCGTTTTGACCACATATTTACTCTTAATATCAGGCCCACAGCCGAAATTTAAGTACGGGCCAATATACGCGCCTTCCCAATCGGCAAAGTCTTTGAGCAGTATAAATAAAATCTCTTTTTTCATGATTTTGTTGCTGTTTAATTGTTGTTGTTAATAAACTGTTTTTCACATATAGATTTAACAATCTCTACAAACCGTTACGGCTCTTCGAGAATACTTAAACGTTGTACAGGGGTCAGGCTGGTATCATCTATATAGTACTCTGTTCCCCATACTCCTTTATCTTCGCCTCGCAAATCCGTTTCGCAATATCCCTGAGCAATTCGACTTTCGGGATAAGGGTATCGATATCCTCTTTCGTTACTACAAAATACGGGGTATACCTCGCTTCCACATAGGCTGCTTTTAAAAGTACAAAAAGTTGTTTTTCTTCAGGTGTATTTTGTGGAAACACAGTCCCCAGATCATCGGCATAGCGCCTTACAGAAGAAGATAACTTAGAAAGATTGTGTTGTTTGTTATTTCGTAAAGTAAAAGTCAAACGAATGGCATAATAGTAATTCTCACAAGCTTGATGTAAATAAAATGAAGACATTTGAAATCTCTCTCTTCCTTTATTCGTTACAGCATCATCAAAAAAGAAATTTCCCTTTTCAAATTTCTCATCAAAATACTCCTGCGCCTGTTCCTTTATTTCCGCAAAGTTCAGTTTTCTTCTACGTGATAATTTGTATTTACCACTGTTATACAAAACAATACCTTCCTGTTTAATCTGGGTATAGAAATACCGACCCTCTTCGAGATACTTATTTAACGCCTTAATATCATCAGTGATAAACTGAACAGGCGTATCGCGATCGAAATCTTTTCCGGAGAAGAAGATATCTTCTACATTATCCAGTACCGTTTCTGCCTTTTTATTGTTGAAACCGCTTGTTACCACATAGATATCGTAATCAGATATCTTGACTGTAGGAATACCACCGTCTTCAATTCGTACGCTACGACGCACATAATTACCTCTAGCATAACTACCATACAGAATAATATACTCCGCCTGAGGTAATCTTTTCAGTATCTCTTTAACCAGAAATCCCAAATCGTCCTGTTTATCTTTCGGCAGATAAGCTATCGAGTCTTTCATTATGCTTGATTATGTACAACATTAAACACACAAATGTATAAAAAAAGCCGGATTGACTTAATCTTTTTGATTCTAAATCATATATTTGCATTACGTTCCTGTTGTTATTTGTTTTGTCCACCAGTAGAAAACAAATAAGCCTATATAATACAGGTAATTAAAATATCATAGTATTAATAGAAGCTTGATTCTTCCGGATCAGGCATAAAAAGGAACGTATTCATATGGACAATAATAATATAATTGGTATAAAAAGCTATTACTATCTACTGCAACAAATTACTTCTTTATTAGATCTGTCATTACCAGAAATCAGACAGAAATATAGAAACTATCCATATTGCTTAATTGACTATTTCGAAAAAGATGTGGAAGAAAAATCGATTGAGATACGATTTGACCAGGAAGAGTTTACGATAACCTGTCTTTTTAGCGATGAAGGTAAATGCCAGTCCGTATATTTATTCCCTGATAAGAATGAATATGTAACAAAATTCATTTCTTATCTGGAGATAACCCAGAACTATGACTATGTAAAAAATAGATGGACAGCACCCAGTTGTTATATAAAAGCGGAAGCAATCAGCCATTTACCCTGTGATATTTGCCTGATGTTTTATAATTAATTGCATAGCCCTAAACAATAAAGGACTACCCCAAAAGCCTCTTTATACTTTTTTACAGGCACGGATTATACGGATTTGACAAATTGTTTATTGATCAGAACAATGAAATCTGTGTAATCCGTACTTGAGTTATATTATTATGAAGGACTCACAAATATCAAACTGTCAATTCAACCCACCTATGAAAAAGCTGTACGGGAGAGAATCAACACCTGTTGCCTTTTATGCCACTGTCAGCAACTTAAGAAATAACATAACCACCTTGCTCTAATCAAATAGAACAGCATTATGCCACCTATATCAAATAAAACAAAACAATCGACCAAATATTTATCGTACATACCACATATTGTCAATTTACTTACAACACTCATTCACCATGTTATAGAACAAAAAAATGTTATTCAACATGCTTTTATACTACAAAATAACTTCTAAAAAGGCCAAAATCAACATTCATTAACAAATAATTTTCCTTTAAATAAATCTCCATCTCGTTTAAAATGAAAAAAAACTCGTTTTAAACGAGATGTAAAATCCTTTTAAACGAATTACAAAAGTCATATACCTAAAAAATATTGTTAAATATTGTATCCAGCACTTTTCTATAATACTAATTTAGCACAACACACAAGTTACAAATAAGTCTATAATAAAATCTTTTTTATTGAAAATAGGAGCACTATTATTTCATTTTGTCAAATCCCACAACTTTACTTCAAAAGTCCGTGTTGCCATCTTACCATTGATCTGTTTCAACATACGGACTACATAATAATAAGCAACAGAATGAGTTATTAAAGCCTGTTCCTCTACATAGTCATAGTAAATATTCAATACATCTTTTTCAAAATGTGGTTTTAGATATACTTGCCGAAGCCTCCACTATTGAAAAATCATATCTTTGCAAATATAAACGGATTACAATATGGTGAACTTCAATGAATACATAAATGAGATTGACTTCTCAGAATTTGAAAAGTACTTTTTGGAAAAGGGAAAGTCTATTGAGATTAAAAAGAAGGATTATTTTGTTAGACAAAATGAACCATGTAAGTATGTGGGATTTGTCGAAAGTGGTCTTTTTAGATATACTCGTATTAATACTGTCGGTAACGAATCTATTGTCGGTTATAGTTTTACCGAAGAGTTTGTGTGTGATTACCCATCACTGATTAAGCATACGGGATCATTAACTAATATTCAAGCTGTTACAGATTGTTCTGTATGTGTGTTATCTATGAAAGAACTGAATGATTTTTGGGAAACAAACATAAATACTCAACGTTTTGGTAGATTGGTTGCAGAAGAAATATTTGTAGAAATGTATCAACGGCTACTTGGCTTTTATTGTGAGACAGCAGAGCAGCGTTATGTTGCGCTACTAAAACGCTGTACAAACCTCCCTCAGCATATTACTTTAAAAGAGATAGCCTCGTTTCTTAGTGTGACACCTGAAACCGTCAGCCATATACGGAGAAAACTACGGCAAAAATGAAAGTCTTGAAGTATTTCAAGCTTTTTTTTATTCATGTTCTCTAATTTTGCAGGTAGTATTATTCCTTGAATTATTATCAATTAAAATATAGTTACATGAAAAATTTATTCAGAACATTTGTAATACTATTTTTGGCAATCGCATCTACTTCTTGCAGTAATAATAATGATTTTAGATTTGACTCTGAATCATTGAAACAGACGACATGGGAGGGAGTTAATCTCGTAACCGATGGAGATAAAATTCTAAGGACAATAAATATTGAGATGCAATTCTTTGATACACAGAATGGTCAATATATTCTTCGGGAAGACGGATTCGGAACCGAGGTCTATGAGTTTAACTATTCCATTGAAGGTAAAATCATGAATATAGAGGACGGACCTCTTTTTAGTAAACGTACTATTTTAGAATTTAGTAAAGATAAAATGGTATTAGAAGCACTTAATTCATATAAATCGACACTTACCTTAAATCGACGATATTAACGAAACTGTTTATCGCCAATTATTACTACCATTTGATAATTAAAGGAAATCATAAGCAAGGGGGAACTTGCTCTCAAATGGGAGTAAAGTATCCCTTTGCTTGTTTTCGGAAGTTCGTAAATCCTCAATATCAATCTCATTATTAATCATTTAGAAATTAAAAACGACGAATAGATTAACAAAGATGAGCCACCGAAGCATTGACGACAGTGGTAAATTATTTTTGTTAATGTAGCATCTATTGATGAAAATATTTATTTCAATCTTATTTGTGTATCAATCTCTCAACTCCACTAGGTGTTGTTAAGAAATCATCTGGAGTAAGTATCGTTTCCGACCTCTTTAATATTCTGTCTAAAGCTGTCTGTATTTTCGTTAAAGAAGAACGGATTAACTCTGTCACACATAAATACCCTCCTTTTCAATTCGATTTTTCAAAAAGGAATCCATTTGGTCACGCAATCGGACAATATCAACATTACAACCGAACAGGTTTTGTAAATCTTCTTTTATATGAACTAAAGCAAACATATTTGGTTTTGAAGTCTCCAGATAAACATCAACATCACTATCCTCTGTTTGCTCTCCTCTGGCGACAGAGCCAAATATCCCCATACGAATAATGCTATATTTAGAAGCGTTCTTCGCCATATAATCACGCAAGATGTTTACATATTCAGCCGTTGATTTCATATCTTCTTAATCATTTGATACAAAAATACGTGTTCAAATGGAAAAATCAAATAGGATTACTCACAAATCACTTTTTTGCCTTCCTATTTATTAGTACCTAATCCCCGATTTGGCACCTGAAAAGTATTATTTCGACCTGATTTATCTATTTCAGAAAGAAGGAAGAAGATACTGTAATCACTTAATAAACAGTGTATAACAAAAAAATCCTCCCGAACGAATTCAGAAGGATTTTACATTTTGTGCGGCTGAAGGGACTCGAACCCCCACGCCGTGAAGCACCAGATCCTAAGTCTGGCGTGGCTACCAATTACACCACAGCCGCATTTGGTTTGCGGTGCAAAGGTAAGTCTTTTTTATTAATTTGCAAGTATTTCAGTGGAGATTTTATTTTTGTTAGGTTCCGGTTAATCGGCTGTAGATAAAACATGTCCGATAGCAGCCTCAATAATAGTATCTTTCCCCTTTTTCATATCCTCTTCGGTCATGGATACTTTTTCATCCGGTTCAATGCCAAACTCTGTATGCTTTTTGTCTGCATCCAGTATGGGACAGGCAGAAAAACGGATACCCCATCCAATAGGCAGCTCCGAGCTGAACGGGAAGCCGCTACCACCTCCGGTACAATCTCCCATAACTGTCACATGAGGTAATAAACGCATGATACTCACTAAATTATTCGTAGCACTGTAACACTGGCGATTTGTTAGAACAATCACCGGCTTAGTCCAACGAAGCCTGTCGGAAGGCGAAAGATACAGAGGATAGGGAGAGGAGAAATCCGTATGGCCGTTACCTGTTTTATAAGTGACATAACCGGTCAGTATTTTTTCTTCCAGAAAACGTTGGGTGATACGGTCGGAATTAGACATGGCCCCTCCTCCATTATTACGTACGTCCAGAATCAGCCCCCTACAATCTTTAAAATGAATGAACATGTTATCCAGATTACTCTCGCCGACTCCACTGGAGAAATTACCATAATATACATAGCCAACCTGATCATTGGACAGACGCTTGTATTTCAATCCTCCGGCAATTTTATAATCTGTCCCCAGATAATTCTTTTGTATCTCTGCATTGAAATTCGCCGGATAATCTTCATACCAGGCCCAATAACGCGCCACATCAAAGGAAGAGAACAGATTGGTATGCCCGTCTTTCAATTCTGCCAACATCTTACCCAAGACTTCAAACAGGTCATACTGGCTCATCGTCTCATTGATCTGCACGCTGTAACGGTCGTGCACCTCATCCCAATCGATATCCTTAAATTCAAAAAAACAATAGTTCTCATCCAGGATCTGCCAGAGAGCCTCGAAGTTATCGCGGGGAGAAGGGTTATATTTATCCGCCTTTTCGCAAGCCGAAAAAAGAATACCGACCAACAACAAATAATATATGATGCGTAACTTCATCTTCCGTTCTTAATAGTAGGCACTGCTGTACTCATGCGTCTTTTTCAGGCGCTTTCCTCCAAAAGAAACAAACTCCTTCACCAGCCCGATCATAAATGAATTGGATAGTACATGCGTTTTAACCCCGTTTACATCTGTCCGGTACATACTGTTCAGATAACCCGCCCGGACAGTAAAATTCGCTACTGGGAAATCGAAAGTAAAGTAATTCCTCATCGCGAATTTATTATGGAGCGAACTGAATTTGATCACGCCACCACGGTCTCCCTGACTAAGATAATAATAAGGTTGCCCTTTATGGATAGCGAACAAAGCACCGATAAAAGGTATCTCCATCTGGTAACGGAAAGTTATGGGATAATTCCTGATTTTAAAACCATAAATACCCATAGCAGAAAAGTTCAGATCCAGATCGGCCTTTCCCGAAGCCGGGTTATTGCTGTTACGGGTATTGTAGATAAAACCACCCGACAAGCGCGCCGAAGCACCGGCAAGCACTTTCAGGTTCGGTACTATATTCGTAAAACGATAATGATATCCAAGCGAGTAATCCACGAAGCCGATATAATCAGTTGCAACATCGGCTGCATTCCGGGTGGAGGCAAACTCGACATTAAGGAATTGTTGCCGCGAGACATTGTAATTCGCCAGGCGGACAACTTTCATCCGTTCGTTCAATATCCTCAGTCCCCACCCCGTATATTTAGTTTCTATTCCGGGAGTCAGATACGTATCCATTACATTATACCCACCCACTCCGATCATCGTTGCCTCATTCACTGACCGCGGAATATCATCCTCCTCACTTTCGTCCGTCTGGGCCGCTAAGGGAAACACCAGACAAGAGAACAAAATCATCAGAGAGGCAACCGTCTTCATAGGCTATTCGTCAAAGAGTTTCATCTGCCCGGTTATCTCGTCTATAATATCCGAATCACTTTCATTCTGTCCGGCATCATTATTATCAGGAGTTTCTCCGTTATCTCCGCCCGGTTGTTCCGCCGGGGCAAAGCGGGTTGGCTCCAGTTCGTTGACCGTCTCCACATCAAATGTAGAGATACGTTTTCCTTTCGCCTTGAAACCTTTCACGCCGATAAACTCTTCGGCATCCAATACCATCGGTTCACGGAAATCGTCATGCCCGCCGAATACCACTTCAATGCGCGGATACGTCTCATCCGTAAGCAGCAATAAACGACTTTTCGGATTTTCACCCAGGAAGTTCTGTTTCTTACTTCCGGCTTCCAGCACAAAACGTTTCAGATAAGGATATTTCTGGTCAGCATCATACAAAGCCGCTGTCCAGACTTTATTGGAATTGAATTTCTCTATAATCTGTATATTGTCGTCGTAATGGTTACTCAAATCGAAGTTCGTCGTATAGAAATCACCATTACGCAAGATTACCAGGATCAAGTCGTCACTCTGGAATTCACCCAGTTCATCACCACGGCCGTCATAGTTCAGACGCAACACATCCCAGTCGAACCAAACCTGACGTCCTCCAAGTGTAGAGCTACCTTTTTGTTTCAGGCTGATCTTGTGAACATCCGCTTTCGTCAGGATATTACCCATCGAACCACGTCCTTTAATAGCAATCTCACTGAAATCCTTTTCAAAGACAAGCAACTTCTGGCGTGGCTTCGGCTTCAGGATTACTTTAACCGTTTCGGCTTCTCCATTCGGATTCGCACTGAAATACAGTACACGTGAACCTTCCGTTCCTTTAGTTACGTCATATTCCTTATCACGGGTCACTCCGGTTACGGCAAAACGTTTGATGTAATTAAATCCGACTTTTCCGTCACGGTAAATAACATTATAGATGGTTCGGGTATCGTTCCGTTTGAAGACATTCACATACAAAACGTCTTTCCCGACAAACATCTTGTCGCTGACCTTTACGATCTTATAAGTTCCGTTCCGGTAGAACAGGATGATATCGTCTATGTCCGAACAATTACAAACATATTCGTCCTTTTTAAGGCTCATACCCATGAAACCTTCCGCACGGTTGATATATAGCTTTTCGTTCGCTTCCACCACCTTCGTTGCTTCGATCGTATCGAAGTTGCGCACTTCGGTCATACGCGGATAGTTCTTGCCGTATTTTTCTTTCAACATGGTAAACCAGTTGATCGTATACTCGACAATGTTATCCAGATGGTGATTGATACGCTCTATTTCTTCGCGGATCTGGGCGATCAGGGCATTACTCTTTTCCGAATTGAATTTCAGGATACGTCCCATCTTGATCTCCATCAGTTTGAGGATATCATCGCGAGTCACTTCCCGGATAAAATCAGGCTTGAACGGAGTCAGGCGCAAGTCGATATGGGCAACCGCCTCATCCATATCTTTGGAGTTTTCAAACTCGGCATCTTTATAGATACGCTCTTCAATGAAGATTTTTTCAAGAGAGGCGAAGAACAAGGTTTCTTCCTGCTCGGCCTTCTGGATCTGAAGTTCCGTACGCAGCAGATGCAGCGTATCGTCTGCCGAATGGCGCAACACATCACTAACCTTCAGAAAGTGAGGCTTGTTGTCCATGATCACACAGCAGTTGGGCGAAATACTGATCTCGCAATCGGTAAAGGCATACAGCGCATCGATCGTTTTATCCGAGGAAACGCCCGGAGCCAGGTGCACAAGAATCTCTACATCCTTTGCCGTATTATCGTCTACCTTCCTGATCTTGATCTTACCCTTGTCGTTTGCTTTCAGGATCGACTCGATCAGGGAAGAGGTTGTCCTTCCGTAAGGAATTTCACTGATAACCAAAGTTTTGTTATCCAGCTTCGTGATTTTGGAACGTACTTTTACCGAGCCACCACGTTCGCCGTCATTATATTTAGAGACATCGATATAGCCACCTGTCTGGAAGTCCGGATATAAAGCAAATTCCTCCCCTTTCAGATAAGCGATTGAGGCATCCAACAATTCATTAAAATTGTGCGGAAGTATTTTAGAAGAAAGACCGACAGCAATCCCTTCCACCCCCTGGGCCAGCAACAACGGGAATTTCACCGGCAAAGTGACCGGTTCCTTGTTACGTCCGTCATAGGAGAGTTGCCAAAGGGTTGTCTTTGGGTTGAATACTGTTTCAAGAGCAAATTTAGAAAGACGCGCTTCGATATAACGGGGAGCAGCAGCACCGTCACCGGTCAGAATATTACCCCAGTTCCCCTGACAGTCGATCAACAGGTCTTTTTGCCCTAGTTGTACCAGCGCATCGCCGATAGACTGGTCTCCGTGAGGATGAAACTGCATGGTATGCCCCACGATATTAGCGACCTTATTATACCGGCCGTCATCCAATCGCCTCATCGAGTGAAGGATACGACGCTGTACCGGTTTCAGTCCGTCATTAATATGCGGCACGGCACGTTCAAGGATCACGTACGAAGCGTAATCCAAAAACCAATCCTGATACATCCCTGACAGATGATAGGACACACGGCCTTCGCCCTTCCCGGGTATTTTATATTCCGAATGTGTAGCAGCATCAGATTGCCCGTTTTCCTGAGAATCTGTATTTGTTTGCTCTATTTCCTCGTTTTCGTTTTCCTCTGTGAATTCTTCAATATCCTCTGGTTTCATATACTTATATGGTGCTCTTTCTTCTTTTTCAGCCTCTAACCGGAAAACAATTTCCAGCGTGTAAATATACGAAATATTGGCGAGATAATAAAAAAGCATTCCAGTTTCAGTGAGATATCTGATTTCTGGCTATATTTGCTCCCTCAAAATTACATTCATGCTCACACTCGATAAGATATATCAGGCATCTTTTGCCCTGAAAACGGTTATCCGTCGCACAGACTTGATCAGTGCACCAAATATCAATCCGGAGTCACATATTTATCTGAAACCGGAAAACTTACAGATCACAGGATCATTTAAAGTCCGTGGCGCCTGCTTCAAAATCTCACAACTTACAGAAGAAGAGAAAGCAAAAGGTGTCGTAGCCTGCTCTGCCGGCAACCACGCCCAGGGAGTTGCATTGGCTGCGACCACTCACGGTATCAAATCCCTTATCTGTTTGCCGGATAATGCTCCGATCTCTAAAATAGAAGCCACCAAATGGTATGGAGCAGATGTCTGCCTGGTGGAAGGCGTGTATGACGATGCTTACCAGAAGGCGTTGAAATTAAGAGATGAAAAGGGATACACCTTCGTCCATCCTTTTGACGATGAAGACGTTATTGCCGGACAAGGTACAATCGGACTGGAATTACTGGAACAGCTACCGGAACTGGATGCTGTGATCGTACCGATCGGTGGCGGCGGACTGATCTCCGGGGTGGCTTTTGCGATCAAGCATTTGAATCCGAACGTAAAAATATACGGTGTACAGGCCAGTGGTGCCCCAAGTATGCTGAACTCGATCGAACATAACAAAATTGAGCGTATGGGGTTCGTCCGTACCATAGCCGACGGCATTGCCGTGAAGGAACCGGGCGAGCATACCTTCGAGTATTGCCGTAAGTATGTGGATGAAATCGTTACGGTCAATGACGACGAGATATCGACAGCGATCCTGGCATTGATCGAACAGCATAAACTAATTGCAGAAGGTGCCGGTGCGGTAGCTGTAGCCGCTGCGATGTTCAATAAAGTTCCCATCAAAGGGAAAAAGGCGATCTGCCTGGTTTCGGGCGGTAACATCGACGTTACGATCCTGTCACGCGTTATCGGACGTGGTTTACAGAAATCCGGCCGTTCCTATACCATGACTATCGAACTGGTAGATAAACCCGGACAGTTGCAACATGTCTCCGAGATCATTGCCCGTACAGGAGCGAATGTAGTATCCGTTCACCATGAACGGGTCAGCCATACAGCCGACATCAACGGTTGTTATCTCCGTCTGGAAATGGAAACCCGCAACCAGGAACATATCGACCAGATACAGTACACGTTGACGGCAGCAGGGTATAAAATCATTCCAGGGTAAAATAATCAGGCAGGATCAATCGATCCTGCCTGATTATTTTAGTAGATGCTATTGTTTTTCTTTTTAAAAACCAAGATTAATACCTTCTTTAAGGATCAGCGCCTTCTGTTCCTCAGATAGTTGATTCTTAGAAATTGGAGCATCTTGTTTACGAGTTTGCTTTTGATTAATATCACCAAACAAAGTCCAGTTACGAGTAGATCCGGATTTTGGTTCCTGCGCCTTTACATCATAACGAGTAAAATCGATAATCTGCTCTTTTTGCGTATTCAAATCCTTTAAAATAGCCAATCTGAAACTTTTATTCATATACCAATAAATCTCTTTATCAGCGTCAGAACCGCCAATTCCAGAACCTTTTTCATAAAACCGATAATCAAAGTTATTCTCTTTATATTCAGATCTCCACAACAATCCAAATTCACCCTGAGTAATAAATTTAACTTCCGGCCAACGATTCCGAATTTCCTGCAACCATTTTGTCAGTCCTTTTGTATCGATATCCAAAGAGAGCTCCCAACAATTTGTCACCCATGCAAAACCATTTCTCTTGAAACCATCATCAAAGTGAATTGCAGTTGAGTGCATCATCTCTTGTAAACCTTTATCATCCCCGTGAGCTCGCAATGTCTCGATCGGACCGACTCCCATACGACTGTTAAATCCATCTGCAAAACCTTCACGACGGGCAGCTAAAAAATCCATTGTCCAACCATCCAGATTCACACAATCGACAAAATCCTCTTTTCCCTGAGCCGGTTTACAGAAATGTTCTATAGAAGGATAAAACGGATAACTAACCGCCCCGTCACCATCCTGGTTGTCGATTGCATATTGACTCCAAATATTCCCCTGACAAACATGAACACCCTCTTTTTCAGCTAAATATTGCTGATTCTTGGCAGACAAAAAACCGGCAACAATACTATTGGGCCTGTACGAATCACCTACAATTTCCGATACACGTTGTAAGCCTTCATGCAAATCCTTATTAACCTGTTCCGTTGAATTATACGCATTTGCAAAATAAGCACCCGGAATAAAGGTAATCTCATCACCATATTTATGATGATAATCCACCACCAACTGACGAATTTTCTGATAATTGGCAGTCGTGTCATGCAAAGCCAACCAGCTAAATGCCCATGTTATCTTAGAACCGGGAAAACCTTTTTCAATCGCATCACGGAACTGTATTACCCTTTCAGGTGTATGCCATGCCCGTTCATCCTCTCCAACACTTTTATCTCTGGTCACTTCAATCTGATTGACTCGGATAATCGTATTAAATGTCAGAAAACGATTCTCTTTTAAAGTAAGTTTAGATTGATCAGCATCCACTGAACTATAAGAAGTTCCTTCCGCACATATATTATTCGACACAAATGATGCGAATAAGCAACAGAAAAGTATAGTTTTTATGTTTTTCATATGTTATTAAAATAATTCCGGATAATACTTTTTAATCAATGCCTGATCCTCTGAATCCAAAGCATTCAACTCTTTAGGTTCATCCTGCGGGCGAAGATTCTTTTGGTTGATTCTGTTTATCAAACTCCAGTCCCGAACCGGATGTTCAGGCGAGGGATCTTTCGGTTCTTCAGCAGGTAAATCATAACGAGTAAAATCAATCACCAAAGTAGGAGATTTCTTGTTATGCCAGTCACGCAACAATGCCAAACGAAATTCCTTGTTCATAAACCAACGGATTTCCAGATTATTATAAGAATCGCCTAGACCGGAACCTCTTTCAATGAATCTATAATTCCAATCGTCATTCGACTTATATTCGGCTCTCCATAATTCACCAAATTCACCATAAGTTACAAAATGGACATCCGGCCAACGTCTTTTTGTATCACCGACCCATTTCTCTAAAGCTCCGCAAATCAAATCTTTACCGAACTCATAATACATCTGAGTTTCCCAAATATTAGTAACCCATCCAAAACCATTCAGCTCCATTCCTTTGTCAAAATGAATAGATTGCGTATGCATTACTTCACGATGTCCTAAATCCAACCCCCAACCTTTATAGGTTTCGATCGGTCCGACACCACGACGACTATTATAGCCTGTAATTTCATGTCCGCTCTGTCCTGCACGACGGGCACAGATAAAATCCATTGTCCAACCATCCAGATTGACACAATCGATAAAATCATTCTTCCCCTGAGCCGGTTTACAGAAATGTTCAGTAGATGGATAAAACGGATAAGAAGGTGAGCCATCAGCCCCACCGCCATCAATACTATGCTGGCTCCAAATAACGGCATGGGCTACATGGATATTTTCTTTTTCAGCCAAATACTTCAAATTGTCTGCAGAAAGGAATCCCCCCATAATACATTTAGGACGATAACCATGACCAACCATATTCGAAATAATCTGAATGGCTTCCGACATTTCACGGTTGATACGTTCGCGGGGTAAATACATGGCAGGAAAATAACCTGGGAAATAAGAGATTTCATCACCATACCTCTTTTGACATTCCACCACATATTCACGAATTTCACAATAATTTTTGCGCTGGTCTTCCAATGCATTCAATGTAAATCCCCATGTCAAACGACCATCCGGATTATTTTTAGCAAATGATTCACGCAAATCACGAACCGATTCAAGTGTATGCCAGTCCACCTCATCACGCGGATGCAGCTTGACATCTCTAGATACTTCCCAAGGTGTAGTTCGGATCATGAAACATAATGTCACAAACCGACTCCCATTCAGTTGCATTGGTTTTACAGATATTTCCGATACCACGGGTGTCTCAGCCTTCACCTCAACAACAAAAGTCGACAGACATATCCCAACCAATGCGACCAAACAGCCTTTTAACAAGTTTTTAGTTGTTATATTTTTCATTCTACAAAACTAAAACAAATCAAATTACCAACCAGGATTATTCGGTGCCAAATTCGGATTTAAGAATAGTTCATCCAAAGGCAATGAATAATAGTAATGCTTCGGAGTTTCAAAATGACGATTTTCGGCTGGTTCTACAATTAAGAAACCATCCTTATCCGTCAAACCCGGATTACCATCGTTCAGTACATTTAGATTTTCATATTCAGAACCTTTCAGCTTAATACCACGAAGAGCTTCAGTTAATTCTTTTTCGGCAGTTTTCCAACGTCTCAAATCATCCCGCCTGAAACCTTCGAATGCCAACTCTATAGTACGTTCACAACGAATCTCTGTCTGCATATCTAAGCCATTACTTGTAACAAAAGCATTCGTTAACGGAGGCATCTCCACGCCTTTACGAGATCTGATAACATTGATCGTCTTATTCAATAACTCATCACTAATCGCTCCATCCTTTTCAAAAGTAGCCTCTGCCAAAATCAACAGTACTTCCGGGTATCTGATAATATGATAGTCGAAAGCATCCTTGTCCGATGGATTTGAGGTTTCCGCCATAAATTTGTATAATTTATATCCTGTACGAGTTTCAGGACGCACTGTAAATGATGCTGTACAAGAATCTGTTCCGATCTGCGGACTCCAATAAATGGTTTTAGGCATAAGAAATGTTTGTTTCATACGCGGATCCCGATTTTCATATTCACTTTCAATTGTCGCATAACCTTTAAATTCGGAATCAGCATTCTCAATCGGTAAACCGGTACTTTTGCATCGGTACATATCTGCCAATTTCTTCGTCGGCGTACCTCTCCAACCCCAATAAACAGAATGGGCTGTCCCATGATAGCGAATATCTTCATAATAGCGGCTATCCAAAATACCTTCCGGAGAATCATCGCCAGCATCGATAAACAAATAACGATAACTTTCATCCCCGGAACCTTCATATAACGCATACTCTTTACTGTCAACGACTTTTTGCGCTGCATCAATCGCCTGTTGTAATAATTGCTGATAGTCTGAACGATGTTGCTGATATTTTGCCCAGGTTCCGGCGAACAATGCCACTCTTGCTTTCAAAGCCAGAGCTGCCCCCTGCGTGACACGCCCTTTTTCTTCGGATGTTAATTCACTCTGCAATGGTAACGACTGCCAGACAGCATCCAACTCCGACAAAATAAAGTTCTCGACTTCTTCCTGAGTGTCACGACTACCATATAACTCCGAAGACTCGACATCCAGCACTTTCGTCAAAATAGGTACATCATTGAATTTTTTCATCAAACGCCAATGCGTGTAAGCTCTAAAAAAACGTGCCTCAGCCACATAGCGTTCTATCTCAGCCTGATCCCCTTCATATAGCGCTGCCTTTTCAATAATTATATTACAATGGCGCAAATCTTCAAAACGATCAGACCAGTCTGTATCGCTATTCGGTGCTATCAATGTCCCGTTACTTGTTGTATTCTCACTCATCTCATAACCTATATCACTATCCGTATCCTTGGTATCGAATGATTCCGTACGGGAATATAGCCAATTTGCTTCTTTCATAAAATCCTCCGGAGTTTTCCAATAAAGCTCGTCAGGCAAATTGTCTTTAGGTAACAAATCTATATCCTGACAGCCGGAAAACAATAAAGTCGCAGAGATTAAGCCTCCCAATAATATTTTATATTTCTTCATGATCTTTTGATTTTTAGTTTTTAAAATACAACATTGACGCCAAAAGAGTAATTACGGGCAAAAGGATAAGATGTAATCTGACCATCTTCTTCCGGATCCCAACCTCCTGGTGTATTATGAATTTCAAACAAATCCTCACCGGAAAAATAAACACGAAGCTTTTGTAATCCGATCTTGGCAGTAACAGATGAAGGAATAGTATATCCTAACTGCAAATTCTTCAAACGAGCATATCCTACATTATGTTTTGTGTTTGTAGAATAATAATAATTATAACCTCGCTTACTTGTCGACGTAATCGCAGGATACTGTGCATCAGTTCTTTCTGCCGTCCATGTTTTCCCATACCAATAGGCTGCCGACTGGAACCATGCTTCTGCCATTGGCTTATTGGCCACGTCTTCCAAAAACATTGTCCTACGACCAACTCCCTGGATAAATGCACTGAAATCAAACCCTTTATATGCTGCGCTCAGATTCATACCGAAATTGTATCGTGGATTCTTATCACCCAAATACTTCACGTCACCGCTCCCTTCTTTACCATCGCCTAAAACAGAAAGTTTTCCATCGCCTAAAACAGAAAGTTTTCCATCGCCATCCAGATCTTTATATTTAGCATCACCAACGCTTAAATCTCCGGGAATACCACCATTCGGGAAACGGGCAATATAATCTTTCAACTCCTGCTCATTCTGGATAATGCCATCAAACTCATATCCGAAAAAAGAATTTAGCGGATAGTCGGTCGGAGTTTCATTCAGTCCTAACTTGATCAAATTACTGCCGACTCTCTCTACCACCTGGTTACGAGCATCACTCAAATTAAAACGGACAGAATAACTGAAGTCATTTATTTGATCTCTCCAACCCAGTGCTACCTCCCAACCTCTAATACTCAAATGTCCGCTGTTCGTACTCGGAGCATCAGCTCCTAACATGGAAGGATACGTTTTCGGTATCAACATATTCTTATTCTCTTTCCAGAAATAATCAAACGATCCATACAGACGGTTTTTCAATGTTGCAAAATCCAAACCTATATTTGTCGTCTGGATAGTTTCCCATGTACGGGATGTCGAAACAATATTACCAGACTTTGCCATCTGCCCTTTTGTTCCGCCACCAAATGGATAATAATCGCTACTCAAAGAAATCAACTGGATATAATCATATAAGCCAATACCGGACTGATTACCCATCTCACCATAAGAAGCTCTCACCTTCAAGTCATCAAACAGATTCAGATTTTTCATAAAACCTTCTTCACCAAGCCTCCAGGCAGCATTCACTCCCGGAAAATATCCCCAGCGATGATCCGGATCAAATCTGGAGCTACCATCTGCACGAAGTGTTCCTTCAATAATATATCTGTTCTTAAACGTATAATTTACTCTCGAGAAGAAAGAATTGATCGTCCATGCATTGCCTTCACTCCACGCCGATTGATTTTCAGAACCACCCAATTGTAAAGACATGTTCTCCTGCTGATCAAAATTAATACGTTTAGCAGTGAACTTATCATAATTCTGAGATTCATGAGAAGTTCCCACCATTACGCTCAGGTCATGTAAATCGTTGAAATTCTTTTTATAATCAGCATATAATGTGAAATTCTTCGACAATGTTTTCGAATAACGGCGTTCTGCATTATTCGGTGTACGGGCAGTTCTATGATTTACATCTTCCCAATTACGGCTATAAATAATTTTATTTGTCACATTCTCATCAAAGTCATATTTACGGATAACAGCTTGTCCTACCAGATCCAAACCATCAATAACATTCCAACGAAGCTGATTATTCACAGTGACATTCCCTGTCGTTTTATTAGCCATACCACCTTCTTCCAAAACCTGGGCCGGGTTATCAAAACCTTCAAATGTATAAAAATTTCCAGCCGGATTACGTAATGGTGTCCATGAACGAGTTTTATAAATCAACTCCCATATATTCTGTCCCTCCGTTAAGCCTGAAGAATAATCCCGATTACTTGCTTCATAAGCAAGATTAAGGTCATAAGTCAAATTCTTAAAGATTTCAATACTGGATTTTGCACGAACAAAATAGCGCTTGTTGAGGTCTTTCCCGAATTTAGGTAATCCCTCTTCACGTTGATGTCCTAAAGAAACCAAATAAGAATATCTTTCACCACCACCGGAAATATTTACATTATAATTCTGCATATTACCATTCCCGATAACTATATCGTTCCAATCCTGGTTTTTAAAAAACTTAGGATAAATATTACCCCAACGCCCCCATTCTACTCCAGTCAATATCTGATCACTATTTTGCCTGATCAACTCCAAATCTTCTTTTGTATATTCAATAGGGAAAGAACCATCCGTTATTTCCAATGCCATTTCTGCATGTTGCAGCAAACTGGCTGTCTTCTTTAGCAGAGCAGGAGTCTTCACTGAATAATAAGCATCAAAACTAACTGTAGTTTTCTGATTGCGCTTACCACTTTTTGTTGTGATTAAAACAACACCATCGGATGCACGCGCTCCATAAATAGCAGCTGTACCATCTTTCAATACAGATACATTTTCGATATCAGAAGGATTAATTAAATTAATATCACCTTCCGCACCATCAATCAGAACAAGTGGAGTACCACCATTAATAGAAGACACATCACGAATCTTCATCGTTGTTTCCGCCCCCGGGGCACCACCTCCGGAACGAGTAATCGTCAAACCCGGAACTTCACCCTGCAAAGCTGTCACTGCGTTTTGAACAGGACGAGCTTCAAATGCTTTGGCATCCGCTGTAGCAACAGCACCACCTAGATTTGCTCTTTTCACAGTACCGTAACCAACAACAACAACTTCCTCTAAAGCTTGAGTATCTTCTTTGAGTACTATATTCAAACTCGTTTGTTGCTTTACTTTAACCTCCTGAGTTAAATATCCTATATAAGAAATGGAAATAACTGTTTCCGAAGGTACATCCAGCAAAAAGCTACCATTAATATCTGTAATAGTACCCAAAGTTGTACCTTTAGTCGAAACATTTGCTCCAATAATAGGCTCTCCATTTGTATCTGTAACTTTCCCGGTAATCCGGATAATTTTATCTGCTGAGTTACTTTTTGTAATAATTATTTGATCATCTTGATAGGAAGCTTTTTGTTCCTTTGCATTCCCAGCCAGGCAGGAAAACAGTAAAACAGTTAAAACTAACAGACTGATTTTATTTTTATTATAATCTGATAGTATTAGAAAAGTTAATTTCATATCTTTGTTTTATTAAAAGTGAAACTTTATTTTAATAGCATTATTAATGTGGGATCCTTTTGATGTCAAAAACCGGGAAGAAAGGTCGCAAACTTTGATCTTCCTGGTTTTCTTTTTTACATATTCTCTCCTCCTATAAGTTTATTGATTTATAATTATAGTCATTTTGCTTGCTTTCCTTTTTTAACAAGATGAACATTAGATATAAAGACCTTAGCATCAGTCTGCATTTTCTTCTTTTATTGAATTAAGAATTATAAAATATTTTTACTTTACAAAGTTAAACTGAAAAGAGATTATATTATATCCACCTAATTTGTTACTTTTGACCGATAAAAGAAGAATATTATTCAATTTTTTACTACTATGGCTACAGATTTAAAAAAATTAGTGGGGCAACGCCTTCAATTACTTCGCTTAGAGAAAAATCTCACTCAGGAACAAATGAGTGAAAAGCTCAATCTTTCTACCAGTGCCTATTGTAAAATTGAATATGGAGAAACAGACCTGACTCTTACCCGTCTGAACAAAATAGCAGAAGTACTCAATATGTCGGCTGTTGAACTTTTCACACGAATAGAGGGTGATACCTATAATAACTACCCCAAAGACCATGGTCGGGTATGGATCACACGTGACAGTAGCATAGTAAATGTCGACAACAATGATGATCTCCGCGAATTGGTTAAGTCAAATTCGCGTCTTATCGAAGTTCTTTTGAAAAGGATAGAGGATCTCGAGAAGAAATAAGGGAACAAATACATATCTTTGTTTTTTTGAAAAACATATATATTCCCAAACGTGAAAATATTAATATTATGTACCGGCAACAGTTGCCGCAGCCAAATGGCGCAAGGTTGGTTACAGTCTTTCGACAAGAATCTGATCGTTTGTTCGGCAGGAACAGAGCCGGAAAAAGAAGTGAATCCGCTAGCTATCAAAACGATGAGCAATTCTGGTATCGATATAAGTCACCATATACCTAAATCGATAAATGAATATCTGAACGAACCCTGGGATTATGTCATTACAGTTTGCGGTGAAGCTAATGACAACTGTCCGGTTTTCAAAGGAAAAGTCAGACATCGTGTGCATATCGGTTTTTACGATCCATCTAAAGCCAAAGGAACACCCGAATTTATAGAAAGTGAATTTCGTCGGATATGTAATCAGATCAAAACAAAAATGTATGATTTTTACACTGACGAAATACAAAATGGCGATGGTGGTCCCACATGTACCTGTGGAGCAAACAGATTTTGCAGGTGTAATTAATAGTCAAAGCCGGATCCTATATTTACCGGCTTTAGCCACTTTGTTTTCCCGGATATTTTATAACTTGTAATGTTTGAAGGTTGAAAAAATAAAAGCCCAAAATATATTTTGATTAATACACTTTGGGCTTCTGCTTTTTATATTATACATTATAATATTGTTCCCATCCTTTACGCGGAGGCTGACCGGACAGCATCTGGTTGGCGAAGTCGTCATTTACGATCTCCTTGGTATCGCGGTCGAATACCAATTTGCGGTTCAGATGTTGTGCCAATACGCCAAGACAGAATACCTGGCTTAACGGACCTGCTATCGAGAACGGTGAACGTGTCTTTTCTTTTCCCTGACAAGCCAACAGGAAGTTTGCATAATGGTTTGACGGGCTTTTCTGGTATTCAGGAAGAGTCGGATTCATTTCTTTGGCGATTTTATCCGGGATAACAGACAAGGTGCTACCATGAGAACCGCCCTTAAATGTCAATGTCTTTGAATATATTTCCTTTCCGGGATTCAGTTTCATCAACTGAAGTTTTCCACCGGCTACAGTCGGTATGTTCGGATCGACATCTGAAGAACCAAAGTTTTCAGGTACAGGAGGAATATTATCCAAACCATCATACCAGGTTACATCAACAGCCGGCATGTTTCCTCTTTCCGGGAATTTGAATAAGATCGTAGAAGACATCGGGAAGAAGAAATTGTTATGATCTTTCAGATAGATCGGATTCACTTCGGAAGGTAATCCCATATCCAGAAATTCATGAGCCGTATCGAGGATATGTGCTCCCCAGTCGCCCAGCGCGCCCATACCGAAATCATACCAGCAACGCCACTGTCCCATATGATAATCATGGTTATAATCGTGATGTTGCACTACACCCAGCCAGGTATCCCAATCCATTGTTTCAGGAACAGGCTCTCCCATCGGCATATGTTTGATATTCGGATTCCATCCGTGCCAGCGGCGCGGAGAGTTCATGTGTGCGGTGATGGCTGTCACATCCTTGATCAATCCGGCTTCTTTCCATGCCTTGAACTGGAAATAATTCGCTTCCGAGTGGCCCTGGTTACCCATCTGTGTAACAACACCGTATTTCTTTTCGCCCCGCATCATCAGCTCTATCTCCTGGAAAGTACGGGCCATCGGTTTCTCTACATATACATGTTTTCCATGTGCCATCGCTTCGATCGTGATCGGGAAATGGGCATGGTCGGGAACACCTACCGTCACCGCATCGATCTTTCCGGCCATCTGATCGAACATCTTACGGAAATCCTGATAACGGGGAACTTTCGGGAACATAGATATCAACTCTTGTGTATGCGCTGCACCCATATCCACATCACACAGGGCCACTACATTACACAATCCGGTCTTATACAATTCTTTGGCTATTTCACCACCACGGTTTCCAATGCCAATAAATGCAATATTCACTTTCTCGTTCGCACTAACGAACGGTACACCCGGCATTGCACCCGCTTTCGAAGGGATCCAAAACGAAGGAATTGCAGTTGCAGCCGATAAAGCCAATGCCCGTTTCAGGAACGAGCGACGTGAGATGTCTTCTGATTTCATGGTATTCTTTATTAGATAATTAATTACTGTTTGCGCAAACATTAAAAACATCAACTTCGCAAAAATAGATATTTTTTATTGATTTAAAAGAATTTGAGGAAGAAAGTTCTCAAATTAATCCGATCCTCATCATATAGTAATTACCAAATATTCTGCATCGTATGGTCTGTCAATGCAGCTTCTACCCTCTGTTTATAAGCTTCAGCCCCGGCCACAATGTTTCTGGAAGCATCCGCGCTACCTATTCCATAGACAACCAATGGCGTGTGCCAGGTCATTCCGGCATGTATCGCACAACCCTGGTAAGGACGTAGAAGTTCATCCATAGTAAAACCATTCCGCCCTCCACTGCGATAAGCAGCATACTCCGACCCTGTCGTCGTAACGATCTGCAACGGTTTACCGGCTACTGCAGGTGTTTTCGCCAGCGAAGTAAAAACTTCATCCAGCCATCGCTTTAAAAGCGAAGGAGCCGACATCCAGTAAAAAGGAAATTGAAAAATAATCATCGAAGCATCAGAGATGATCGTACTCCACAGATTTACATCGAAAGATTGATCCTGATATTCATACAGATCATATACCATGACACCGTCAATATCCTTTACCGCATCGGCTAGAGCTTTGTTTGCCTGTGATTCCTTCAGGTTAGGATGAGCCAGAAGAATTACTACTTTTTTTGAACCGTCATTCATAATATTACTTTTTTAATAATGTAAAGTCGCATTCTAATTATGTTTTTACAAAAATAAAGAAATCTATGAAATTACAACAAATAAAATAAATTATGATCGAACGATCATCGGAATTACAATCGATCTGAAAAAAGAGTTATTCCGGAACGAGGGAGAAATGAAAGCTATCTGATTTTAACATATAAAAACATTATTCATTTCCTATGCAGTTCCGATTAAAATTCAAATTAATTATATGGTTTACAAATATATAGTTACTATTTGATAGTTTTCCAAGTGATATTGTTCTAGTAGAACTTATTCATAAATTCTATTAAAATCAGATTTTCAGTTAACACTTAATTCTCGATCTCCTGATATCGTAAACTAATTACAACTAATTTGTTACAAAATTAACTCTTTTAAGACACGGAACTGCTCCGTTGACGAATTTAAAACATATTTAGCCTATTTTAGCCAAATAATGATACTTCCATTTTGACAGCATTCCATAGTTCTACTAGAACTATAACAATTTAAATATGCTGAAACAAACATACACACATCTATTTTTTTACCTATAAATCAAACGCTTATGTCTAAAAAATTAACATTTCCAAGCTTGATTTTGCTTGCCGGTGCATTGGTCTCTCCATTAGGAGCCTATGCAGATGTAGTACCCGACAAGCAAAGTGTAAACATTTCACAACAGAGTGGACAAGTCACCGGAGTTGTAGAGGATTCAATGGGTCCGGTTATTGGAGCATCTGTTATTATTAAGGGAACCACAAGTGGGATTATGACGGACCTCGATGGTAAATTCACGCTAAACGATGTCAAAAAAGGTCAAACCTTACAGGTATCTTTTGTTGGTTATAAAACAAAAGAAGTCGTCTACAACGGCCAGGCAACACTGAAAATCTTTATTGAAGAAGATTCACAAGCTCTGGAAGAAGTTGTTGTAACAGCTCTGGGTATGTCCCGTGATAAGAAATCACTCGGTTACGCCATGACAGAACTAAAGGGAGATGAAATCGCCAAAGTAAACTCTCCAAACCCAATCAATGGACTACAAGGTAAAGTTGCCGGTGTACAGATCAACATGGGTAACTCCGGGCCACAGTCTTCACAACGTATCATTATTCGTGGTAATACTTCTTTGGGAGGTAACAACCAGCCGATTTTCGTGATCGACGGTATTATCATCGACAATGAGGTAACAAAAACAGGAGCAGGACAAGACTGGGGTAATGACCTGAAGAACCTGAATGCCGATGACTTCGAGTCGATGTCTGTATTGAAAGGTGCTGCCGCAACTGCTTTGTATGGTTCGCGTGCTTCCAACGGTGTGATCCTGATCACAACCAAAAAAGGCCGTAAAGGTGAAGGTATAGGTGTTTCCGTTTCACATACGCAGCAATGGGAAAACATCTATGCGACACCGGATTTGCAAAACGAATTCGGATCCGGTTCTTCTCCGGCATGGGCACAGAACCCCGACGGTAGCGAAAACCGATACACTTCTGCCGGTCGTAGCTTCGGTCCTCGTTTCGACGGCAAACCGTTCTATGTGGATGGCCAGGAAATGATCTATTCCGCCAAAGACAACAACTTGAAAAATCTTTATCAGACCGGACACTACATGAACACCAACGTTGCTTTGCAAGGTGGTTCCGAAAAAAGTGCATTCCGTTTCTCTTATTCAAACCTGCAGTCAGAGGGGTTGACTTTCAACAATGAATTCAAGCGTAATTCATTCAGTTTAAACGCATCCCACGATATCAGTTCACGCTTGAAAGCTGAAGGCGGATTCTCATATATCGAATCGACCGCCCAGAATCCGACAAGACAGGGAGGCTCGGGATCTCCGATCTATGACTTCATGTACAGCATCGCCCGTGAATATGATACTGATTACTGGTTGAATAACAAAAACTATGTCAGTCCGGCCGGCGACGGTTACAACTCATTAGATCCGTATGGCTATTCTAAAACGATCTACGACTACCTGGAAAATATCTATACACAGGACGAAATGAGTGTACGTGCTTTCTTGAATCTGGATCTTAAAATATTGGATTGGTTGTCATTGAAAGTAAAAGGCGATATTTACAAGCTATATACCACTAACGAATCAAAAGTAATGGCTACAGGTGCCAGCAAGTACGACGGTGCGGCTTATAAAATCCATGAAAATAAGAAAGACCAGTACAAAATTACCGGTATGTTGACTGCTAACCATTCTTTCGATGATTTCAATATCAGCGGTAGCGTAGCAGTAGAACAGTGGGATACCAAAAGGGGATACCACAAAACCAACTCGGAGAATGGCTTGCGCGTTCCTGGTTTGTTCGATATGACAAACTCCGTTAATAAAGCGACAACAGAAGTCAGATATAATACTGACAGAAAACGCATCAACTCCATCTACGCTTTTGCCAATATGGATTATAAAGGGGTTTATTTCCTGGATATAACAGGACGTAACGACTGGTCGTCTGCATTGATCTATGAAAACGGAACAGGACACACCTCTTACTTCTACCCGTCGGTTGGTGCTTCCTGGTTGTTTGCCGAAGGTTTGCGCGATGCGATACCTGAATTTATCTCTTTCGGTAAGTTGAGAGCTTCTTATGCTATCGTAGGTAACGACTGTGCTCCTTATCTGACAACCGGTACCGGTTATTATGCATTCGACAACACATTCGACAACCAGCTTAACGGTGGAACTTATCCTTATTACAAATTCGACAAGGACGAATTACCGAACTTGAATTTGAAACCGGAGAAACAGCACTCCATCGAAATAGGTTTGGATATGCGTTTCTTTAAAAACCGTCTCGGCTTCGACTTTGCATGGTATAAGACCAATACAAAGAACCAGATCCTGGCATTGCCGATCGCATCCGAATCCGGTGTTTCAAAACGTTGGATCAATGCCGGAGACATCCAGAACAAAGGTATCGAATTATTGATTACCGGTACTCCGATCGAAACGAAAGACTGGCGCTGGGATTTGTCTTTCAACCTGACGCGCAACAGAAACAAGATCGTCTCTTTGTTTGAAGGCGTTGAGAAATACCAGTTAGTAGGAGGTGGTACGGATACACAGGCATGGGCTACCGTAGGCGGCGCTTATGGTGATATCTACACTTCTTATGCTTACACACGCAACGAAAATGGCGAAAAACTGTTGAACGCAGACGGTTCTTATCCTCGTTCAAATAAAAGTGAGAAAATCGGTTCTTTACAGCCTAAATTCTTGTGGGGAGCCACCACTTCCGTAAGCTGGAAAGGCATTACGCTGAATGCTGTAATCGATGCCCGTTTCGGCGGAGACGTCTTCTCGGCAAGTTACTATTATGGTATGAATTCGGGGAACGTTAAATCTTCATTGACCGGTCGTGACACACAATACGGCGGTTTACCTCGTACATTGAGCGATGGAAGAGTGGTTAACGACGGTGTAATCCCGGAAGGCGTATTTATACCGGGTACGGAAATCAAAGGAGTGGACGTTTCCGGCAAGAGTTATCAGTATGCTTACGATCAAGGATTAGTCGATCCGTTATCTGCTTACAAATATTATGACAACGTGTACAGTTGGTCCGGAGGTATCCGTGAAGAAGGTATCCATAAATGTTCATGGGTTGCCTTACGTGAAGTTTCCGTACATTGGCAATTGCCTAAAAAATGGGTGAACAAAGCCTACATTCAAAATGCAAGTATCGGCTTAATGGCCCGTAACTTAGGATTCCTGTATAACAGTCTGCCGGACAATATTCACCCGGAAGGCCTGAATACATCTTACAGCTCTGAATATATGGAAAGCGGTGGTGCCGTATTCTCACGCAACATTGGTTTCAGTGTTAACGTTTCATTCTAATCACCTTTATAATTAAGTAAAATGAAAAAAATTAAATATTATATTCTCGGAGCGTTAGCTTCCATGGCTGCATTAAGCTCCTGCGATGCCGACTTCACCAAAATCAACAAGAATCCTGATACGGTATACGAAGTTGATCCCGAAGTGTTCCTCTATCAGATTGAAAATGTAATGTGTAATGCCGGAGAAACATGGGCAGACTCATATGCCTGTCGTTTGAGATGGATGCAGTATTGTGCCGGAATCTGGGGATATAGCACAACTAACTTCACCGAATGCGCCGGTTTTTCCGGATCATTATACAGCAACTATGTAAACGCTGGTAAATATGCCCGTCACATACCTTATTACGTCAAAACCAATATGCCGGAACAGGAAGCTGCTTACAGCGACTTAACCGAAGTAGCCCGTATCCTCTTGATTACAAAAGGTATTCAAGCATCCGACGTATACGGTTCTTTAGTGTACACCGACGGTTGGGGAACCCGCAACGGTAACGTGGAAATTCTTGAACCGACTTTCCAAACTCAGGAAGAGTTGTTGACGACCTGGAACCAGGAACTGAAAGAAGCTGCCAATAAGCTGGCAACATCCAGCAACCAGGTGACTTTCAAGAATTATGACCTGGCTTACAGTGGCGACATGAGTAAATGGGTGAAGGCTGCTAATGCCGTACGTATGCGGATCGCTTTGAGATTGTTAAAACAGAAACCGGCAGAAGCTAAAGCCATTGCACAAGAGGTATTATCTTCCGGCAACATTTTCAGCAGTATCGACGATAGTTTTATCCTTTATTTCGATAACTACTGGACAACCCAAGGCGACTGGCATTCCGTCATCGACATGGATCGCGCTTCTGCTGCTTTTATGGCTTACTTACTGAAGTATAACGACCCGAGAAAACGTCTGTTTTTCCAGATCAACAATTTAACTCCGGAAAATGTAGCCGCATTCAATGCCAAAGAAACAACGACTCCTGCACAGGTTATTCCGACTCATTTAGGTCGCTGGACCGGTGGTAGCGTAAGTTACGACAAATGGGCAACCGACTCCTGTCGCACATCTCGTTATCTGGACGATATCGACATGCGTCCGATGAACAGACCTCAGACTCGTTTGTGGAAAGGTGCGCAAGACAATGGTAGTGCCGGTGGCTGGATTCCTTTGGTAACATATGCAGACTTCTGTTTCATGGCTTCCGAATTTACGTTGGAAGGCGTTGCCAACAGCAAAACAGCTCAGCAATGGTATGAAGAAGGCGTAAAAGCCTCTCTGAGACAATGGAGTAAAATTGCCGACTACTGCAAAATCAATGACTACGAAGCGGTTACAGAAAGTGAAATCGAAGCATTCCTGAAACAGGATGGTATCGCATGGAACAGTGCCATGGCTAAAGAACAGATCTACTGCCAGACTTGGGTAGAACATTTCAAGAATAACAGTGAATCATGGGCCATGTACAAACGTACCAACTATCCGAGCACTACATCTACATTGGTTACCTGGGAACCGATCAATGTATACGGTGAATTGCAGCAAGTACCGCGTCGTAAAAAATTCACCATGCCAGCCGATGGTTCTGCCAACTATGCAAATCAGGTAAAACGCCTCGAGGACATGCAGAAAGAATCGAACTTCGGTCGTCTGGACAGCGAATTTGGTCGTATATGGTGGGATAAAGAATAAACCCAGAACTAAATTTTCAATATAATTTTTGATGGTGAAAGGTGGCCGGGATGGTCACCTTTCTTTATATGTATTAACTAATAAGCCGCTGAAAATGCTGTAACTTACAGAAAAAATCATTTACTTTGCAGGTTGATAATAATTACATATACTTATGGCACAAGAAGATGTTTTCAAGAAATTAGTTTCACACTGTAAAGAATACGGATTTGTATTTCCCTCTTCAGAAATATATGATGGTTTAGGAGCAGTGTATGATTACGGACAGTATGGCGTAGAGCTGAAAAATAATATAAAGAAATACTGGTGGGACAGCATGACCCTGCTTCACGAAAATGTAGTAGGCCTCGACTCCGCTATTTTCATGCATCCGACTATCTGGAAGGCATCCGGCCATGTGGACGCATTCAATGACCCTTTGATCGACAATAAGGACTCTAAGAAACGGTATCGTGCCGACGTACTGATCGAAGATTATCTGGCTAAGATCGACGAAAAGATACAGAAAGAAGTCGACAAAGCTGCGAAAAAGTTCGGTGAAGCATTCGATGAGACCCAATTCCGTGCTACCAACGGCCGCGTATTGGAACATCAGGCTAAACGCGACGAGATACACACCCGTTTTGCGAAAGCACTGAACGATTCCAACTTTGAAGATCTCCGCCAGATCATTATCGACTGCGAAATCGCTTGTCCGATCTCCGGAACACGCAACTGGACGGAAGTACGCCAGTTCAACCTGATGTTCTCCACAGAAATGGGATCTACTGCCGACGGCGCTTCCAAAATCTACCTGCGTCCGGAAACTGCACAGGGTATTTTCGTAAACTTCCTGAACGTGCAGAAGACAGGCCGTATGAAAGTACCTTTCGGTATCGCTCAGATCGGTAAAGCATTCCGTAACGAGATCGTTGCCCGTCAGTTCATCTTCCGTATGCGTGAGTTCGAACAGATGGAAATGCAGTTCTTCGTTCGTCCGGGAGAAGAAATGGAATGGTTCAAACAATGGAAATCGACTCGTCTGAAATGGCACAAAGCAATGGGACTGGGTGATCAGAAATATCGTTACCACGATCACGAAAAACTGGCTCATTATGCCAATGCAGCTACAGACATCGAATATGAAATGCCGTTCGGTTTCAAAGAAGTGGAAGGTATCCACAGCCGTACAGACTTCGACCTGAGCCAGCATGAGAAATTCTCAGGTAAGAAGATACAGTATTTCGATCCTGAATTAAATAAAAGCTATACTCCGTACGTTATTGAAACATCTATCGGTGTCGACCGTGTATTCCTGAGCGTTATGGCCGGATCTTATTGCGAAGAGACACTCGAAAACGGTGAAACACGCGTAGTATTGAAATTGCCTGCAGCTCTGGCTCCTATCAAGTTAGCCGTATTGCCGCTGGTTAAGAAAGACGGGCTTCCTGAAAAAGCGGAAGAGATTGTCAACATGCTGAAATTCGATTTCCGTTGCCAGTATGATGAAAAAGACTCTATCGGCAAACGTTACCGCCGTCAGGATGCCATTGGAACTCCGTACTGTATTACAGTTGACCACGATACTTTGAAGGATAATTGTGTAACGATCCGTTTCCGTGATACCATGGAACAGGAACGTGTAAGCATCGACAAGCTGCACGAGATTATTTCTGAAAAGGTTAGTATGAAGTCATTATTAAAAAAGATAACTGAATAAATTAAATGAAGAAGTACCTGCAATTCGCGTTGATGATTTTTTGTATGTCCGTAGTCTTTACCTCCTGTAAAGATGACGATGACAGTGATGATGCAGCCGTTGAAGCATACAAACTGAAAAATGAACAGGCTTTCGCGGCAAAGGAAAAAGACACCGATTTCTTTAAAGTAAGTATACAAGGATCCGGAGATGATTTTGTTTATGCTAAAAGGATAAAACAAGGAGACGGCCCTGTAATCTATTACAACAGCCGTGTGACTGTTTATTACAAAGGATGGTTGATCGATAGCAAAGAAGGCGAGTATTTCGATCAGTGCGTTCCCTATGCAGCACCAGCTAAATTCGCTGTAAGCTCCGCTTCCTCCAACTATAACTATACTTATGGCTATGGAGTTCCCTCTCCTATAACTGGATGGACCATTGCTTTGCAAAATATGGTAGTTGGTGACAAATGGGAAGTTTGGATTCCTCAGAAACTAGGATATGGTTCTAATAAAAAGGATAACATTCCTGCATACTCTACATTAATTTTTGAGATAGAGGTCATGGAAAGAACATCTGAAGTTGCAGGAACCGATGATAAAGAAGATTATCCAACATCTTAAATTCACTTTAGAATGAATAGAAAAGGGGACATCAAATATTTGATGCCCCCTTTTTATTATTTATAAGTTTGATATAAAAAAGGCTGCCTCATAAAGCAAACCCTTATAAACAATTAAAGCCTGTCTCACGACAAGCCCTAACCAAACTTTGTTAACCTTAAATCTAATACTATTATGAAAAAACCACAGTACAAAGATACAGGAGTAAAGGGCTTTTGTCAAGTCTTTTCTGACTAATAAACGTTAAGCAGAACACTTATTCCAGTCAAATTTTGTTATCGAACACAAAACTATATAGATTACAATCAAATTCTACTAAAATTAACAGCCTAGAGCCCTAATTTCAGTAGATTTGATTGTATCGACATGGATCTTATTTTATGAACTTCAAACATTCGGAATCCTGTGGGGAAGTGACTGCCTGAACCAGGAATATACCTTTGGGCAGATCAGCAATATTGATGTCATAGCAGGTTTGCGAAGATAAAGCAGGATACTTTTTCAGTAACGCTCCCTGTGTCGAGTAGATAAGAATATCTTTCAGTTCTTTTTCCGTCTGTATAAACAAATGATCGTCCTTTACCCAGCCGGTTATCTTTCTATCCGGCGTAGTAAGATCGGACACACCCGTTCCCGTGCCTTTCTTATCTATTCTGTATAACTTCACACCAAAATTAGGTAAAGAGAAAGGAATTTCTTCACCTTTCAGCGACACGCCCTGACCAGTCCAGAGCTCTTTAATACCTTTCACATCGGAAGAAGCGATTCCCAGTCGTGACAACTTGATATCTTCCGAGACTGATTCAGCTTTATAATTAAATGCAGCGACATACATATAATCATCCGTATCCAACATAAAAAGACTCTCGCCACGGTTCCTTCCCCAACTGTTTTTACCTGAAGCCGTGGCACCTTCCACCGGGTAAAAAGATTTACCGATGCGCGCAATTTCGTTCACGTCGGCATTCGTCGCAAACTTTTCTGCTTTCTGGCGGGCAGCGAGATCCCCTATACAAGTTCCTTTCTGGCTGAAATTATCACCGAGAATATAAGTTCCCGTGATCACTCCCGATGTAATACGCATACGGTTTTCATCTTCATTATAAGCATCTTTATGAAGAACCAGATGGTCGGCATCATTGAAGTTGTAGACCTTGTCGAGCCACCAGCCAAAAGAAAGTCCGTTCATTACATATTCCGTATCTTCCTTAGCTCCCCAGGCATCGCAACTGATGCGGCGGGAGTTCCCGTATTGCGCAGGAAAAGCAGGAGCAATGGATAAAGCCATGAACATGTCATCCCCGCACAATTCTGTCAGATACTTCATACCACTGTTATAAGCCTGCACACCGGTCGTAACGTTCTTATCGTAATAAGAGTCCGCTTCAAGGATCGCATTGTTCAGGAAGTCGAATTTGATGTATTTATATCCCAACTCTTTAAAACGGTTGATGAAGTAACTCATCCGTTCACGGGTACCGGGATGGGTCGGGTCTAACGCACGGGAAGCAATCTTCTTCGGTTTTCCGTTCACATAGAGGTAAGCGTCTCCGTATCTGTAGCTGCTACCTTCCATAGAACGGCTACCGTCTTCTCCCCAATCGGAGAAAGGAGACCAATAGATGCCCGGAACCTGTCCGTTATCGACACATTGCTTGGCAAATGTCTTCAACTGATAATCGTTCAGGTTATCCCAGTAAGAATCGAGGATCACATAAGCCGTGCCGTCATTATTGAAATGATTCGGTTGCAGGTTCGTACTGATATAATCGGAAACATCGAGAGCACCAGTAAAATTGAGTTTTTCGGCCATTGCGCCCCAACTGTTCCATCCGAAGATATTTCCTTTCGCCCATTTACGGGGAGGAGCAACCAACGCATTTGCTTCGCCGTATGCTTCAAGCCCTTTGCGCCAGTCATCGAACATGCCGACCAGGAGTTTCGGAGATTTCAGTTTCGTACCGGAGATGCTGCCGTGAGGTTTTGAACCTTCGGCATCGATATCGTGGGTAAGGCGGTGGCTGATCCCGCCAAAACATTCCAGACGGTTCAACTGCTGGTTGCCGGAGGTTGAATAGCGTACGCCGGTCTTCCATGTATCATGTTCAACGGAACCGAGCACCAGTCCTTCACGTGTATCACCAGAATAGATGGAAGTGACCTCGAAAGAAACAGAGTCTACCGACAATGCCAATGAGGAATAACCGATCCAGGCATCATTGTCGAACGGTACAGATAAAACCCGGTTGGAGGCATTTGCATTCAGGAAAGAGCTGGTCGTTTCTGTGACAACCGGAGCAATATAATTACTTGAGGTTGCAGTCTCCGAAATGATATAGGCTTCTGTTAGAAAGTAACTTTTATCCGGATAGAAATAGAACGACTGTTGCAGAGCCGGTTTTCCATCGTGTGCTGCATAGGTAAATGTGTATTTATGTCCGGCACCGAAGACATCATCGACAGTTTCCTCCGAAAAAGCAGGCTGTCCGTACTCCGTGCTTCGCAACCATGTTTCCTTCTCTTTCGCCTGAACAAAAACACCCGCCAATATGGTCTTTTCCTTATGGATAAAGTCGCATGTCTTTGTTCCTTCATTATAAACGATCTTCCAGCTACCGGAAGCGATCACTTGCTGTTCACCTGCAAAAGCCTTTGCCCCCAACAAGAGACATACAAGACCAAAAAGCAGGGATGTTCCTGTTAAATTATTTTTCATGACCTACTATTATATTAGTTTGATTCGGTTTTTTTATTAAACAAAACACCGGGCAAAGACATGCCTTCCCGGTGCTTTCTCCTTTTACAATCCTTTTGCCTTTAGTTTATTAAACATCAATCAATTACAGTTTCCTTGTAGTTTCGCTATTTGGAAACTGTAGTTCCCTGCGGAGGGAACTGTAATTTCCTGCCTGGGAAACTCTAGTTTCCTAAGGAGGAAACCGGAGTTTCTTCCCTAGGAAACAGAAGTAACTTTATAGTTATCTGTATCCGGGGTTCTGATCATCCTGAGTCATGTCCGGATTCTGTTCGATCTCTTCGTTAGGGATCGGATAGCGAACGTTATAATCCTGGATCGTACCTGAGCGTTTCGCCCATTTGTTGCGTGCTTTGATATACTCAACGAATTTGCCTGTACGGATCAGATCGGCACGACGCCAGTTCTCACCCAGAAACTCACGCATACGTTCATCCATGATCTTCACACGGAAGTTATCCTGAGACATACCTGCATCCCATTTCTTATCAGCCGGGATATTAAAGCCCCATGCACGGTTACGCACTTCATTCACCTTTTCTACCGCCTGTCCGGTTTGTCCTAATTCATTCAGACATTCGGCATAGCTAAGAAGGACATCCGCATAACGGAGAGCCGGGATATTCTTCCCTGAGTTCCACATATTGTTGATACCCAAGCCTGAATACTGGTCGGTACGATAATCTTCATATTTCTTTACGTGCGGTTTCAATTCGTCATGGTCTTCACCCAGATCTTCCCAGGCAACACATTCGTAGTTAGGGACTTCACCATGATACGTAAAGTCGTAACGGATACTTTCCTCTTTACGGACATCACCGTCTTCCCAGATACCACCGTTTTCCACCGTTTCATATCCATATTCAGTAACAACGACATGGTCGTAACCGGCAAAGTAACAACCGTCTTTCCACCAGTTCTGCGCCACACGTGAACCGATCTGGAACTGGATCTGGTTACGGTTCGGATTATTATTGAACTGGAATTCATAAATAGATTCCGCCGTATTCGGTTTCTCGTAATTCCACAGGTCGGCATAGTTTACCAATGAATAGCCCATCCCCATTACTTTCTCGAAACATTCTTTCGCCTTGTTGAAGTCGCGCAGACCGGTTTCTACCGGAGCAGACATATAAGCCTTACCCAACATCGTATAACCGGCACCGGAAGTTGCCCGTCCAGCCGTATTTGTCTTAGGAGCATATTTAGCCGCTTTTTCCAGGTCATTGATAATAAACTGCCAGACATCGGTCAAAGACTGACGGCCGTAGCCGGTTTCTTCCAGCTTATCCAGGTCGATGATAGGTATTTCACCCCAGTATAACGCCAGTTCATAATCGACGAAACCACGCACGAAACAGGCCTCACCCAACAGTTCAGCTTGTTTGGTTCCTTCTGCCAGATCAGGCGTATCCAACGCACGGACGATCTTGGCAGCAGCGGTAACTATCGGGAAACGTTTGTTCCACTGATCTTTCACCTTGCTATGCAGGGAGTTCATATTGGCATCGTAACGGTCCATAGCCGCTCCTTCGCCACCCCCTTTATTCTGTAATGCACCGCGCTGTATTTCGTCGGTACCGGTCATCAGGAACCAGGCACGTTCATCCTGGCGGGTATTGTCACGCCAGGTATTATAGATACCCTTCAGATTCAGTTCGATAAACTCTACATCCGAATAGATCTGCTCTTCTGTCAATGCTTTCTTGTTTTCCTGTGTCAGGAAATCGGAACAAGATGTGGTGATTCCGGCAGTAAGCGCCAAAGCCAGCAATCCGATCAAATTATATCTCTTTTTCATAATTGTAATCCTTTTAAATCATTAAAAACTAAAGTTCAAACCAAATACATACATTTTTGTCGGAGGATATCCGTAATCGCCTGTTTCAGGATCGAAGCCTTTATATTTGGTTGCGCAGAACAGGTTGGATGCCGTGAAGTAAACACGCAGGTTTTCCACTTTGAGCTGGCTTAACAAAGGTTTCGGGAATGAATAAGCCAATGTCAGGGTAGACAAACGCAAATAAGAGGCATTCTGGATCGTGTAATCCATATCGGACGGATTATAACGGTTATAACCGCTGGTCGTATTGGCAATCACACGCGGAACGGAAGCGCCGGTATTTTCCGGAGTCCAACGGTCCAGTAGGTCGATAGACGACATGCCTGTACCTGTACTGTTGATCAAACCTTCGTAATATGAACTGATTTTCTTTGCACCGTAAGAATAGTTGAATACAGCATTCAAGGTAATTCCCTTATAGCTGAAATCGGTGGCAAACCCGCCGTAGAACTTCGGATCCTTCTTTCCTACCACTGTGCGGTCAAGCTGGTCGATTACGCCGTCAGGCACACCGTCAGGGCCGGAAATATCTTGCGGGAACAAATCACCAAGGCTTACATGTTTTCCATTGAAATCCAGATTTTCCCATTCGCTACGGTTCGATTCGTTCGCGATACCGCCAGTCTTATAAGTATAAATGTTATTCAATGATTCGCCCAGGAAGATATTCTTTTCACGATCTGAACCGTTCAGGATCTCCGTCACCTGGCCATACAACTTAGACACCTCATTCTTATCGAAAGAGATATTGGCATTCACATTCCATGTAAAGTCTTTTGTCTGTATCGGAGTAGCGTTGATCGTCGCTTCAAAACCTTTATTCTTTACAGAGCCGATATTTTCCCATGTTTCACTGTAGCCGGAAGTCAACGGCAGAGAGTGTTTCATCAACAGATTATCATTCTTGATAAAGAATCCGTCCAGAGAAACGTTCAAACGGTCATTGAGGAATGCCATATCGACACCGATATTGGTTTGTTTCTGTTTTTCCCAGGTAATGGCAGGCGTACCTCTCAAACCGCTGGTTGCGTAGGAAGCTTCGCCGTTGCTGACAGAAGAGAAATACAATGTACGATATGCATAGTTTTCGATATCCTGGTTACCAACCACACCATAACCTACACGGAACTTCATCCGGTCGAAAATAGTCTGGTCTTCCATGAACGCTTCATTCGTTATATCCCATGCGGCAGAGAAAGAAGGCAGGATACCCCAGCGGTGGCCTTTGGCAAACTTGGAAGAACCGTCGTAACGGGCCGTTGCCGTCAGGTAGTAACGCATATCATAGTTGTAGTTCACTCTACCCAGGACAGAAACGAGGGTATTGCCTTTGAAGTCAGAATCGAGTTCTTTCTTATCGTTAGCGGCAGCACCTTTCAGGTCGTACCACAGCAAATCGTCGCTGGCATAACGGTCGCCCTGTGCTTTAGTATAGTTTTCCGAGTTCTTGGTCGTACTTGTACCGAACAGGAAGTTCATGCGGTGTTTGTTGATCGTCTTGTCGTAAGTGATCGTATTATCCCACTGCCAGTTCAACTGTGACCATCTTTCGTGTTTTGCTCTCGCATCACCGTTATAGTGGCGGATAGCTTCCTGGATATAGCTCGGTGTATATTCGAACCAGGTCTGTGAAGAAACATCCAATGCGAACGTTGAACGGATATTCAGTCCTTCGATCGGATTGATATTGATGTAATTGGAAGAAAGGAAACGGTTACGGGCACGTTCGCGGGCCACTTCCTGCGAGTTGAACGGGTTATAATCGTTATTGTTTCCTTCGTTGTGCACACGGTAGTACAATGTCAGATAATCCCAGGTGTAACGGGTTGCCGGATCTTTGTAAGGTGCCGGATTCAGCAATGGGTTCGCATTCAGCGCCTTGTCATACACATCGTCTGTCGGCAGGTTATTTTCCGTACGGGAGAAAGAAGAGTTCGTACCGACCTTCAACCACGGTTTGATCATCGATTCCGCATTGATACGTCCGGAATATTTCTTTTCTTTCGAATCACCGATCAGACCGTCGATATTGGCATAATCAAAGCTGATGTAGATATTGTTCTTTTCCGTTGCATTGGAGAAGCTTACGGAGTGGTTCTGCTGGAAACCGGTGCTTGCCACCTCATCCAACCAGTTATAGCTCTGACCTGCATTGTGAGTGGCAAACTCCTCATCAGAGAAAGCGGTATTCGTTTTCATCAATGTGTTATTGATGTAATCCTGGCGGTTTGCCGTAGGATTGTCCTGCATGTACCCATTGGCAAAAGCATCTATACGCAGGTCGAACAACTGGGAAGCATCCATTGTCTTCGGACGCTGGGTAATTTTTGAGAAACCTACCCAACCGTCGTAAGTAACACGTCCCTCGCCTATTTTACCTTTTTTGGTCGTGATAAGAACGACACCGTTGGCACCACGTGATCCGTAAAGGGCTGTAGCCGAGGCATCTTTCAACACCTGTACGGAAGCCACATCGTTCACATTGATGGCGTTAAAACCACCGTAACCGTTGCCCATAACCAAACCGTCGACAACGTAGATCGGGTCTGAACCGGAATTGATCGTATTCACACCACGGATCTTGATACTTGAATCGTCACCCGGACGAGTTCCTTTGGTGATCAAAACACCGGCTACACGTCCCTGAAGGGCTTCATTGACGGTCGTTACCGGGCGTTCTTCCAACACTTTCGCGTCGACATGCGCAATAGCGCCTGTCAGGTCGCTCTTCTTCATGGAAGCACCTACGATCACTACTTCGTCGATAGATTGTGAGTCTTCTGAAAGTGATACGTTGATCACGTTCTGGTTACCGACTTTTACTTCCTTGGTGTCATATCCGATATAGCTGATCACCAGGGTGGCGCCCGGTGAGGCTGTCAAAGAATATTTTCCATCCATATCCGATATAGTCCCTTGCGTTGTTCCCTTGAGAACAACGCTCGCTCCCGGGAGCGACTCCGACGTTTTTGCGTCGGTGATCGTACCTGTAATTGTTATGCCTTGTGCGAAAACGGTACCGCAGCATACTACAAGCATCATCAAAATACTAAAAACCTTGATCTGTTTCATAATTGATAAATTTAAGAACATTTAGTTGTTTTCTATCTTGTAAAGCAACGCATCCCTGGCGGGGACCGTCACTGTGAGTTTTTCCTTGACAGGCTGTTCATATCCGCTCCAGAGCTCTCTTGCCCTGTAAGTAACCGTCGGCTCCAATCCGAGGCGTTCAAGCGAAACTGTGGCATTCATCTCCTCTTCCGAATAATTAAAGATAGCGAAATAAGATGATCCGTCTGCATCATGGCGAATAAATTGATTTTCAGAACGTTCTCCATTTCCTTCCACCGGAGCGAATGAAATACCTCTGGCGACATCATTCACTCTTTGGTTGGTCATGAATTTCATGGCACGGTCCTTGTCGATCTGTTTACCGCCCTTACTGAAATCGTCACCAACGATATACAAGCCGGTAATAGCACCGGAAGTCATACGGGCCCGGTTCTCGCCTTCGGTCGCTTCGCGCAGCACCAGGTGGTCGGCATCGTTATACTGGTACACCTCATCCTGCCACCAGCCGTAAGAAAGGGCATTCAGCGTGTATTCGGTATCTTTGATCTTATTCCAGGCATCACAGGCAATACGGCGTGAATTAGCGTAATGAGCCGGGAATACAGGAGAGATAGACAGATTGATGTACATGTCGCCGAAGTATTTGTTCAACAGCTGCATGCCGTAGTTGTAGGCCTGGATACCTGTCCGGATCTCCGGATTGTACCATTTGTCGGCTTCCATCGCCCCGTGTGTCATAAAGTCCATCTTCACGTATTTGAAACCGCAACGATGGAATAGCTCAGACGTTTTCTTCATCATTTCCTCAATAGCCGGATGAGTCGGGTCGATCGCATAGGCACCGTCCAGTTCCTGCGGCTGGCCATTCGCATACAGATAAACATCTTTATACTTATAATCAGGAGCATCCTTGATGGTCCGATCCGGACGTCTGCCCCAATCGGTAAACGGCGTCCAGTATACGCCGGCAATCTGTCCGTTAGCCGTACAATGATCTACGAAATCTTTCAGTTCTTCATCCTTAAAGCTATTCCAGCCGGAGTCGAGGCCGATCGTCACATTGCCGTCGGGATTCACAAAATGGTTGTTCTGCAAATTATCCCTGAAGAAATCGGACACCTCCAGCGCCTTCTGGTAAGTCAGCTTGAACTGAAGTGCACCCCAACTGTTCCAACCGAACGTAACGGCACCCGGCCATTTCTTCACGGGAGCTACTACAGCATTCGCTTTTCCGTATTCTTCCAGTCCGGCACGCCAGTCATTGAAGAAACCGACAAAGACCTTCGGCGACTTCACTGTTTTCCCTTTCAGGCTACCATGTGCTTTCGAATCACGTGTCAGCGTATCGGCAACACCCCCGAAACAAACCAGCGAACCGATATTGCTGCGGTCGCCTTTGACCATATCGATACCTGTCTTCCAGTCGGAATGCTCTACCGAACCGATGACAAGACCTTTACGATCCTTATTATTGAATACGGTAGCCACTTCATAACTACGCAACTGATCGAAAGTCAGCGGATGAGACTGATAACGAATCCAGCAATCGTTATCGAAAGGCTGGAACAACGCACGGTTATCCCCTTCGGCGAGTAAAGCAGGCATACGATCGATGTTGACCGGAGCCATATAATTCGATTCGACATCGGCATTCCCTCCCTGAAGGGTAAATTCCGTCAACAAATAATCTTTCTCCGGATAGATGTAGAAAGATTGCACCAGTGTAGGCAGGTTGCTATCGGTATAGGTAACCTGTAATAACGATCCTTCGCCGAATGCATCGCTGATAGCGGTTGCTTTCGAACGACTACTCCTGTAGTCACGGGTTGTGACCAATTTGTCGCCTAACTTATACGAAGCGTAGACCCCATCGGAAAGAAGCTGGCTCTCTTTTTCGATACGGTGGCCTTTCTGCTCCTGATCGTAGCTGACCGTCCATTTCCCCGAAGAGACGAAAGGTTCGCTACAGGATACAACAAGGGCGAGCAATAGCAGCAGATTTAAATTGATGAGTTTCATGTATTGATAATTAAATATTACTGTTCTGTAATCAGCAGGACCGTACTTTCATACGTATTCCCGATTGTCAGGCTGATACCGGCATTCATCAGATAATCACCGGGGAATACCTGCCCGTCGCCGTAGAAGGAACTGTTTCCGGCTTTATTCAATTCAGTGATCTTATACATTTTAGCCGGATCCAGTCCTTTCAGTTTGGTCTCAAAGAATGTTGTACGTCCGTGATATTTCAGGCTGTAAGCAAAAAATACAGATTCCTTTTTATCTTTGGATATATACATATGCGAAGCCCATCCGGTTCCGTCGTAAGGCGATTTGAGACGATAAAGATCGCCCAGCTGTACGATCGGGCGGATACGTTTATAGTTCTTTATGGCCTGTTCTGCAAAAGGCAGTTCATCACCTGTCAAATCCTTCGGTTGCAATTCCATACCCAGACGCCCCGTCATGGCAACATCAAAACGGAATTTCAGCGGTGCCATCATACCCGTTTGATGGTTCGGAGTAGTCGAAACATGGGAAGCTGTGGCTTTTGCCGGGAAGAAAAGATTCGTACTGTACTGGATGAATATACGGTCGAGCGAGTTGGTGTTATCGCTTGCCCAGAACTCATCGTGATATTTCAACGCTCCGAAATCCAGGCGGCCGCCACCGGCCGAACACAACTGGATCATAACATCCGGATGCTTTGCACGGATCCGTTCGTAAGCACTATACAGTCCTTTTATATACTCGATCCAGAAATGGGTCTGATCCTCTTTAGAAAGGTAATCGGAACCGAAATTGTCGACGTGGCGGTTCGCATCCCATTTAATATAGGAAATATGAGGAGACAAAGCGATTACATCGTCGAAAGTCTTCACCACAAAATCCTGTACAGCCGGATTGCTCAGATCGAGCAACCATTGGTTACGCATCGGGATAATATCACGCTTACCGCTCTTTACAATCCATTCCGGATGTTTTTCTGCCAGTTCACTCTTTGGACTTACCATTTCCGGTTCGATCCAGATGCCGAATTTCAGTCCTTTATTTACTGCATACTTCGCCAGATAATCGATCCCGCGCGGTAATTTTTTCTTATTTACCTGCCAGTCACCCAAACCGACCTTATCCGAGTTACGCGGATATTTGTTGGCAAACCATCCGTCGTCGAGTACGAACATTTCAACACCGAAAGCAGCAGCATCATCGATCATATCCGTGATTGTCTTCTCAGTAAAGTTAAAATAAGCACCTTCCCAACTGTTCAGGACGATCGGCAATTCCTGATCGCCATGAGCCAATGCATAGTTACGCGACCAGTCGTGCAGATTTCTGGAAACCTGTCCTTTACCGGTAGAACTATATGTCCATACCATTTCCGGGGTTTGCAATATTTTACCCGGTTCCAGATTATAAGTAGAGGCAAAATTATTCATACCGGTCAACACATGCAGCATGCCGCATTCATCCACTTCAAAAGAGGTCAGATAGTTGCCCGACCAAGCCAGTGAACCGGCATAGACTTCACCCATATCTTCATAAGCCGGTCCGTTCAGAGACAACAGGAAAGAAGAGTTTTCAGACTGCGTGGTCCGTATGCCTTTCTTGGATTCCACCCGTTTGACACCGGGAGTCAGTTGCTCTTCCACCAATTGCATTTCAGAAGCCCATGCGCCATGAAAATGAGTCAGATAGTAAGAGTCTGCATGTAAGGGAAGATAAGCGGAAGATATATTTTCGACAGCCAGCCGGGTCTTTTCCTGATGAGAGATGGAAACAGACTGACAGATCACATTTTCCTTTTGGTAAGCTACAAAATTGAGATTGACGAAAACCGGGTACAAAGGATCTTTCAACTGTATTACGGTTTCTATTCTATTATTATCGATATTCTTTACGGAATGGTCCGCATATATCAATTCTGTAGTCTGAACACCGTCATTATGCGTCAGCTTCAATGCCGGATTCAGGAAAAGGCGTCCTCCGTAAGCAGGATAGATTGCCGGAGCATAACCGATACCGTTATCCGGTTGTTCTTTATACTTCTTATTAAGGAAAGGGGAAACATGCCGGAATTTATCTCCAAAATAGTTATATACTACTTTTTTATCCGAAGAGATAGAAAAGATCATGCTCAAGTCATTTGTAGAGACGGATATGATGTCCGCATCTTTCTCCTGGGAAGAAACATTCATACACCCCAGTAAAAGGGCTACAGTTAACAATAGTGCTTTCATGTCTATCAGTTTTATTTTACTTATTCAAGGTTGATGGTGCAAACTAAGCCAATAAAGAGAAGTACGGAAAGCACGGATTCGCCAATAATTTGTATTTATGCATTTAATTCATAGAGAATTAACAGGATTGCAACATTTACGTCATTTTTTGACGCATTTGTTACAGGGTAGAAAACAAAAAAGGCTCACATCCGAAAATGCAAACCTCTATAAAACATTAAAGGCTGTCTCACGACAACCCCTAACCAACTTTGTTAACCTTAAATCTAATACTATTATGAAAAAACCACAATGCAAAGATACACTCACGACAAGCATTTGTCAAGCCTTTTACAGACAATATATGTTAAGCTCTTCACACATTCCGGCTAAAAAATGTTTCTGAAGACAAAACTTTATACAATACAGACAAAAACTGCTAATTTTAACAATTAAAGTGAGCTATTTTACAGGGAAAGGCGTTCTTTAAGCAACCGATAGCCGGTCAGACTGGCACGCAAACAGACACCTGTTTTCAAACGAACCTGGTAACTGTCTTTCCCGAACAATTCCACACGGATGATCTCCCCGCTATTCACGATACAAGACCGGTGAATACGGATAAAAGCATTCTCCGGCAGATGCGTTTCAAAATATTTCATCGTCTGTTCCTTGACATATTGACCTGTCGAGGTGAACAACGTCACATAATCGCCGCTTGCCTGGATATAGAGCAGTTCGTCCAACCGGATCAGATGGATACGGGTGCCGTCTTTCACAGAGATACGATCCAGTAACGCTTCTTCAGGTGGCAGTGATGTTTCAGTCTCAACAGAAACAAGAGAATCCTCAGACGGTTCTTCTTTCCGAATCTCCTTCCAGCGAATAAAATACCATTGAGCCAGAATAATCCATCCCAGCAGACCAAACAGAAAACGGAAAGGGATAGTCGAAGCAAACCATTCCATCCGACCGGGACAAATCAATGTCCCCACCATATACCCTCCTATAATAGAAATCGCCAGGACACCGATAGTTAATGCAATCTGGGCCTGTATCGGACGCAATACTCCGGTAACATACCAGAGCAGAAAACCGGAAACAGAGAATAACCCTACCGAAACCAGACTGTCAAGCCATGCAAGCAGCCACCCCGTATGTTCGTAGTAATACAACAACAAAGCCCCTGTGCAACAGACGATCGATGCCAGCGTGATACCGGCAATCCTATAAAAGACAGAGTTTATAAACGGATGCGTCTGCATAATCAACTTTTGAATTCGATTCCGCCAAAAGTCGCATTTCCGCGTACCACCAATACATGATCGTTATCCATGTTTACAGAAGCATTGAAACGTTTATCTTCACAGCCTCCCATCAGGGTACGGACATTAAAATGAAGCCGCCAGTCATTGGGCACATATATTTCCACCCCGGCAAACGTACAATCGATGTCAATATAGGTCCGCGGACCTTCCAGCTTTGTTCTTCGCAAATCCAGAATGGTTCCCCCGAACAAAACCTTGATCCGTGCTCCTTTGAAAACCGGATCCAGAATGATCTGCTCCACGGAACTAAACGTATTATCCGATTCCACATAACCGTCTATATTGATAAATTCACTTTTTGTACCAGTGTCTGCCTCGTTACCTGTCGTTCCCCTTCTATTTCTCCAATGAGTATTGTTTTTCTTCCGTGGCGAAAAGAGTATCACGATACCGGCCAACACCAGAAGTAGCGGCCAGATAGTCATTCCACTGCCATCCATCCAGTCCAACTCAGGCATCAGAAAGTATAGTCCGAATAAAAAGGTGATCAATCCTCCGACATACTGGCGGGAAAAAAAGGTAGAAACTCCCACATACATCACCAGCATCTGCCAGGATACTATAATATCAAAGATATCGGTAGCAATCATACCCATGTTCTTCAGCAACCATACAATCCCGACTACGATAAACGGGATTGCCCAAAAGATGTTTTTTCTAAGATTCATAATCTGTATTGTTTAAATGTTTGAAACAAAAGTAGGTATCAGCCACCTCCCGGACAAGAGAGAAACGTCCTATTACAGTCAAAGATCGGTGAATCGCCGAAAATAACCGACAAAAAAAGGAAATATTCAATGCAGAAAAACAAAAAGGCCTGCATCTGTCCTGAATGCAAACCCCTATAAACAATTAAAGCCTGTCTCACGACAAGCCCTAACCAACTTTGTTAACCTTAAATCTAATACTATTATGAAAAAACCACGATACAAATATACGGCTTAATCCAAATTTGTCAAGGGGTTTTATGCTAAATCATGTTTCGTGTCGTATAAGAAAAGCTAACAAGTTTCAATATGTTTGTTTTTTACTTCCGAAGTGTTAAAATAAACACTTTCTGTTCCTATTTCTTCTTCAATATCCGCTGAGCGCAATCAGACAGGACAACGATCGCCCCGGCAATAATCGCCGTGTCTTTTATCACCAGACGACCTGCTCCCGTAAGCAACGGGAAGCCATGCTCTCCGCTACCCAGATCCGGAACCCATACCTCCGGCGTAGTGACGAGGAACGACAAGGTGCCTATCGTCATTATGATAGCCAGTAGGGAGCCTACCAGACCAATCTTCGGAGAAAAGATCCCCAGAAAGGTCAGTATACCGATCGCCATGATCAGGATACCCAGCCCATGTGAGAAACCATATGTATTGTTTTCTACATGCCACTGATGTTTGGCTTCATTGAATTCACCCTCTTTCAATTTATATTCTTTGTATTCAGGTGCGCTCTTGGTATAGAAGAAGCTCATAAACGGGCTGTTTGCCACAAAGGGAACGATCCCTTCCGCTTCATAATTCCAGAATTTCAGTCCGCCGATCCATACGAATATGATCAGAATAGCAACACGGATCAGGTTAATACCCAGTTTCTGTGAAGAAGCTGCCATGTTCAGAAATGTGTCAAATAAATCCTTTAGTTTAGTAGTCATGTCTTTCTTTGTTTATCAGTTTAACTTATGATGCAAAGATCTGACATTTTTACCCTATAGGAAATGGCAATTCTGCCGGATAACTTGACAATTATTCCCTAAAGACAAAATAGAGGGTGTGCCAAAACAAATAAACCGGACGCAGATTACGCAGACGAGCGCAGAGTAACGCAGATATATTAATTATCAATAAAATAAGTCTGCGTTAATCTGCGCTTTCTGCGATATCTGCGTCCGGTAAATACCGTCTTAAATCTTTTTAGTTACGTATTCCCAGTTCTACCAATTTCTGTTCGTCCAAAGCATACTTCCGTTCGATGCTCTGCAACAAGTCTTCACTGATATCCAGCGGACGGTTCAGTTTCTTCATTTCGCGGTATCCTTTATATACATGGGTGATCATCTTACGCGGATTGAAGACCAGCGATGAAGTGATCCAACATCCATGCGTACACCAGCAATTCGCCTTATCCCCATGACCGATAGCAGCGATCTCCTGCTTCATGGCATCACTCTGCATGATCTTAGCGATATTACAATCGTAATCCTTTACATTACCGATCGGCTCGCGAAGCTCGCAGGCACGGAAACGGCCGTCATAGTCGATCACCAAGGTGGTCTCTCCCGCCGTACAATCCATTCCCCAGGGAGTCGGATGATCGATATTGGTCGCACGTACATTATATAATGTACGGATGAAGCCCAGATAGAAGAAACGGGCAATCGGTTTTCTGAAGCCACCGGTCTCTTCCGCCATACGTTCCCCATAGACATTATAGATAGGCACAACCTCGTCCTGCAAAGCGCGTAAAGTAGGCTCGGTAAGCACCTTCACCCCGTCGTCGCGCGTCATTCCGCGTGCAGCCTCGATAATATGGTTGGACAGATGGAAACGGCCTAAAATCCAAAGCATCAAATCCTGTACCTCCTCCAGGTTATATTTTGTAATTACGGTGGCAAGGTTTTTCAGCACCCTGCCGTCGTCAGCAAAGTTTTTCTCAATCATCTTCAACGTCCCCATCGCTTTGTAGAAGTTACCGGGGACACCGCGCTGTATATCGTGTGTATCACCGAAACCGTCCAATGAAAGACTGAGGTTGATATTCAGTTCCGGACAATTCCGGCGGATTTGTTTCACCCAGGCAATGATCCGGTCGGGCTTCAATCCGTTGGTAGGAATGTTCACGTCTTTTATCTCGTTATTCTTATAGAACATCTCTATAATTTCAGGTAATTCCTCACGCAGTGTCGGCTCACCGCCGGATACCCACAAACGATTGAACTGTCCGGCTGTTTCGGAGATCTTCTTTATTTCTTCAAAAGTCAGGTCTTTTTCTTTTTTATCCATGTCTTCCGCATAGAAGCACATTTTACATTTGGCATTACACCGCCCTGTGACAAACAGGAAAACAGATTCTAATTTTCTGTTTGTGCTCATTGTTCTGAAAGAGCTCTTTGTTCGTTTTGTACCCATTGTTATTATGATTAGATTTCTCTATTAGTATTAGCTCCCATATCTTATTAAGCAGACAGACAAATATATACCATACCCATAAATCTATCAGCCAGACTTGAAAACATTCGCAAATTTCACCTATTATATATCATAAAACAATCTCCATTTGTGGGATTCGATGTTCTATATTTAAGAATATCAGTCAGAAAATCTAAATAGTCTTATATTTGTACATTTAAAATAGTGGAGATAACAACATGGAAGACAACATTCCTAAATTCGACATTCCTCTGGATTTTATCGTCGGAGACAGCATTACGGGTGAAATATTAAATCAATACGGCCGCTTCCCCTGCAAGATCAAAGCCGGTGTTTTTGTGCTTTGCGTACAGGGCAGTGTACAGGCCACCGTCAACCTGACAAAATTTATTATCAAACCCAATGATTTCATTACGCTTCCTCCGGGATGCTTTATCCAGATACACGAAGTATCCGACGATGTCAAACTGTGTTTTGCCGGATTCTCTTCTACGTTTGTGAGTCATATCAACTATATCAAAACTATCACGAACTATCTGCCCGTTATCTTCGACAGCCCGGTGATGCCTCTGCCCGTACCGGTCTCCCAGTTATACCAGGAGGCTTTTTCCTTGCTGATCAAGGCGTATTCTTTGCCTAAGACCATCGAGAACAAAGAGATCATAAAGGCTATCTTCACCATCTTCATGCAAGGAGTAATCGAACTGTATAAAAACCATACGCCATATAGCAATGCTCCGATGACACGCAATATGGAGATATGCCGCGAGTTCGTGCAGCTGGCGATGGAGAACTATACGAAAGAGCATAGCGTCTCCTATTATGCCAAGCGGCTTAATATCACCTTGCAACATTTCTGCTACGTAATAAAGAAAGTCAGCGGACGAACCGCGTTGGATATCCTGAGCAATATCATTATCATGGATGCGAAAGCACAGCTTAAATCGACCGATATGCCGGTTAAGAAGATTGCATTCGCTCTGGGTTTCGACAACCTGTCGTTCTTCAATAAATACTTCAGACAACACGTGGGAATGACCCCTCAAGAATACAGGGAGAGCTAAAAAAAGGGATATGCCGGATGCAAACCCCTACAAACAATTAAAGCCTGTCTCACGACAAGCCCTAACCAACTTTGTTAACCTTAAATCTAATACTATTATGAAAAAACCACAGTACAAAGATACAGGTATTCTCCAACTTGTCAATAGTTAAAATGCTAATTAGTGTTGTATAGCATATAAGAAAGGCTAACAAGGTTCAAGATATTTATTATTAGATTTCGAAATGTTAAAATGAGGCGTTCGTTCGTGAAATGACACACCCCCTGCCCCCTCTCCAGAGGGGAAAAGTTAGCATCGGTCAATACGATAAAACAATAAAAAAAGCTGGGCATAAAAAAAGAGGCGCTGCATAAAGCAACGCCTCCCAAGCAATACATATATTATAATGTATATTAGTCTTGTAATTTAGCAACGATGAATTCGCGGTTCAGGCGAGCGATGTTGCTGACAGAGATATTCTTCGGACATTCCATTTCGCAAGCGCGAGTGTTGGTACAGTTACCGAAGCCCAGTTCATCCATCTTGGCAACCATTGCTTTTGCACGGCGAGTCGCTTCAACCTTACCCTGAGGCAACAGAGCCAGCTGGCTAACCTTTGCAGAAACGAACAGCATAGCCGAACCGTTCTTACAAGCAGCAGCACAAGCACCACAACCGATACATGCAGCAGCATCCATAGCCATTTCAGCATCTGCACGAGGGATAGGAATTGCGTTTGCATCAGGCACACCTCCTGTATTAACAGAGGTGAAACCACCAGCCTGGATGATCTTATCATAAGCATAACGGTCTACCATCAAGTCGCGGATTACCGGGAAACCGGCAGAACGCCACGGTTCGATCGTGATTGTTTCACCATCGTTGAAACGACGCATGTACAGCTGGCAGGTAGTAGCACCTGTTGCCGGTCCGTGCGGATGTCCGTTTACATACAATGAACACATACCGCAGATACCTTCACGACAGTCATGGTCGAAAACGATAGGATCTTTGCCTTCGTTAATCAGCTGTTCGTTCAGGATATCAAGCATTTCCAGGAAAGAAGTACCCTGGTTAATGTTTTTCAGCTGGTAAGTTTCGAACTGCCCTTTTACGTTAGGACCTTTCTGACGCCAGACTTTGAGTGTGATATTTATATCTTTATCCATGATTCTAATTTTTGAAAATTGTTACTTCTTGTAGTTACGTGTCTGAGGTACTACGAATTCATAATTCAGATCTTCCTTCAGCATAACAGGATCTTTGTCTTCACCCTGATATTCCCAGCAAGATACATACATAAATTTATCATCGTGACGAAGAGCTTCACCTTCTTCAGTCTGATGTTCAGTACGGAAGTGTCCACCACAAGATTCAGCACGATCCAGGGCATCATGAGCCATCAGCGCACCGATCTCAATAAAGTCTGCCAGACGCAAAGCCTTTTCCAACTCAACGTTCAGGTCATCAGCTTCACCCGGGATATGTACATTTGTCCAGAATTCCTTCTTCAGGTCTTTCAATTTCTGGATAGCTTCTTTCAAACCTTCGGCATCGCGAGCCATACCGATGTATTCCCACATGATGTGACCCAGTTTCTTATGGATAGAATCAACAGATTCTTTACCCTTGATGCTCATCAATTTCTTGATACGGTCCTTGATAGCCTTTTCTGATTCTGCGAACTCAGGCAGGTCGGTGCTGAAACGCGGAACCTGAATCTGGTCGGACAGATAGTTCTGGATAGTATAAGGCAATACGAAGTAACCGTCAGCCAAACCTTGCATCAAAGCAGATGCACCCAGACGGTTAGCACCGTGGTCAGAGAAGTTGGCTTCACCGATAGCGAACAGACCCGGGATAGAAGTCTGCAATTCATAGTCTACCCACAGACCACCCATCGAGTAGTGCAGTGCCGGATAGATCATCATCGGAGTTTCATATGGATCGTCGTTGGTAATTTCTTCGTACATGTCGAACAAGTTACCATATTTTGCTTTCACAACATCCTTACCCAGACGGTTGATAGCGTCGGAGAAATCAAGGAATACAGCCAAACCTGTGTTGTTTACACCGAAACCGGCGTCGCAACGTTCTTTAGCAGCACGTGAAGCCACGTCACGCGGAACCAGGTTACCGAATGCCGGATAACGGCGTTCCAGATAGTAGTCGCGGTCTGCTTCAGGAATATCTTTACCTTTCTTGGTTCCGGCCTGCAATGCTTTTGCATCTTCCAGTTTCTTCGGAACCCAGATACGACCGTCGTTACGCAGTGATTCAGACATCAACGTCAGCTTAGACTGGTAGTCGCCGTGTACAGGTACACAAGTCGGGTGGATCTGCACCATACAAGGGTTAGCGAAGTAAGCACCTTTCTTGTAGCACTGCCATGCAGCAGAACCGTTGGAAGCCATTGCGTTGGTAGACAGGAAGAATGTATTTACATAACCACCTGTTGCAACCACTACGGCGTGAGCAGAGAAACGTTCGATCTTACCGGTGATCAGGTTACGGGCAATGATACCGCGAGCGCGGCCATCCACCTTAACAACATCCAGCATTTCGTGACGAGTGTACATCTTTACTTTGTTCAAACCGATCATACGGCTCAAAGCAGAGTAAGCACCCAATAATAACTGCTGTCCGGTCTGACCACGGGCATAGAACGTACGGGATACCTGAGCTCCACCGAATGAACGGTTATCCAGCAGACCACCGTATTCGCGAGCGAAAGGTACACCCTGTGCCACGCACTGGTCGATAATAGAGTTTGACACTTCAGCCAGACGATAAACGTTTGCTTCGCGGGCACGGTAGTCACCACCTTTAATTGTATCGTAGAACAGACGGTAAACAGAGTCACCATCATTCTGATAATTCTTTGCAGCATTGATACCACCCTGTGCAGCGATAGAGTGTGCACGGCGGGGAGAATCCTGGATACAGAAATTCAATACATTGAATCCCATTTCAGCCAGAGAGGCAGCAGCAGAAGCACCGGCCAGACCAGTACCAACTACAATTACGTCCAGGCGACGTTTGTTTGCGGGATTCACCAGTTTCTGATGATCTTTATAATTTTTCCACTTCTCAGCCAACGGGCCCTGAGGGATTTTAGAATCTATCTGAGTCATAATGATTTATTTTCAATTGTTACACCTTAAATTAATGTCCTGCACAAACAGCTACATAATCACCGCCTACACCATTCAGGTAGAATACGATAGTAATAATAGCAAAGATCACGCAGATAGCAGTTGCTACGATCTTTGAAATGCAGATCCAACGGTTCATCCAGATCGTATTGTTCCAACCGATTGTCTGGATAGCGCTCCAGAATCCGTGAGTCAGGTGGAACCACAAAGCCACGTACCATACCAGGTAAAGAACTGTGTTCAGGATATTACCCTGGAAATAGTAGTTGATAAACGCTGCACCGTCCTGAGGAGATACGGTAGTCGTTCCGTCGCAAAGAGTTACTGTGTGATTGCCCATCAGTTCGGCGAACATCATCTTATACCAGAACTGGCTGAAGTGCAACACCATGAACAGGACAATGATAATGCCCAGTACCAGCATGTTCTGAGATGCCCATTCCACACCTTTCGGACGAGCGTTGATTGCATAACGGTCGTTACCGCGAGCCTTACGGTTCTGAAGTGTCAACATCAAAGCATACACAAAGTGAATCACAACGCCTGCAGCCAGCACCAGTGTTGCTGCAACGGCATACCAATTAGCTCCCAGCAATGAACAAATCATGTTATAGGCTTCTCCCGAGAAAGCAGCCGCCACATTCATTGACAAGTGGAACAATAAGAACAAAACAAGAAAAAGCCCTGTAATACTCATAATGAGCTTTTTCCCGATAGAAGAATTAAGTAACCACATAAGATAATAATTTAAGTTATTTAATTGTTTTTAAAGATTCATATCAATGTACCCAATTGTCAGGCAAAGGTATGCTAAATACACGTATCACGCAAACGATTAAAGAAATATTTCGCCAATCAAACCCATACATTTCGGGAGCAGTAAAACGCAATATTTGATCAAGACAGAATTTAACTAAAATGTAACAGGCACGCACCTGCTTTTTCATATCTTCGCAAAATAATTAGAGGATTGCATGTTACAACGTAAAGCACTAAGCATCTTATTTATAATGCTTATCACATCGACTGTCGATGCCCAGCGGAAAGACAGCTTGATATTCAGGAATTCAAGAAATGAGTTTGAAACCACTTACAATAAAATATCAGAGAATAAGGTATACCAGATGCTGCGCGTTCCCGTGCCTCTTTTTGTCATATCGGCCATCACCTACGGGCAGGGAGATAAATTCCGGACATTACGCAATACCCACGTACCTGATTTCCATTACAGGTATGACGATTTCCTGCAATATGCCCCGCTGGCAGCCGTGATCGGGATGAAACTGGGAGGTGTAGAAAGCCGCAGTTCGTGGCCTCGCCTACTCGTATCGGACCTGTTTGCCGCCGGTATCATGGCGACAGCCGTCAACAGCATGAAATACACCATCAAACGGGAACGGCCGGACGGTTCAAAAAACAATTCGTTTCCTTCGGGGCACACGGCAACTGCTTTTATGGCGGCCACCATCATGCACCGGGAGTATGGCCTGACACGCAGCCCGTTATACAGCATAGGAGGATATACGGTAGCGACCGCCACCGCTTTCAGCCGCCAACTGAACAACCGCCACTGGCTGAGCGACGTACTGGCAGGTGCCGGTATCGGTATCTTATCCGCCGAACTGGGCTATTTCCTCGCCGACCTTATTTTCAAAGACAAAGGACTGAATCTGCCTGATAAGCTCAGGGAATCTGCCCCTAAAGGCGGAAGGCCGTCTTTCCTTGAATTTTCAGTCGGATACAGCATCATCAACGGGAGCGTCGAGATCGGCAAGAACATACGGCTCAGTTCTCCGGGGGCAACCAACGTAAGCGTAAAAGGCGGTTATTTCTTCAACCCTTATTTCGGTATCGGAGGTGAAGTGACGGCACTCGCCAGTCCGATGGCTTTCGATATGTCGCTATACACCGGGACAACCCCTTCGACCAAATATAACATTACCCGTGTCCATGCAGATCCTACCGGTATTTTTACCTTTACGGCAGGGCCTTATTTCTCCTTGCCGGTAGCCGGTAAATTGCTCCTGGGAACAAAGTTCCAGGCAGGATATTCCCACCTGGTTAAAAATGATGTCGAAATGGACCTGCAGGAAAAGCAAGCTCCTTACACAACCGTGAACAATATCGCTTTCATGAAAGGGGAAGGCAGCAGTAATTACATCCTGCGCACAGGTATTTCAGCAACCGGAATAGTCAATCGCAATCTGGGGATACGTATGTTCGTGGATTACGATTATACCTTCCTGAAAGCCCCTTACCAGCTATTGACCAGCCTCACCAGCGATAAACCGACTTACAGCGAATCCCATTTAAGCAAACATAAGATGCACTATTTTACGATCGGTGCCACAGTGACGGCCCTGTTCTGGTAGTTATCGATCGGTAGCAGGGACGAGCCGTACCTTGATTTCTTTTTCCTGTCCGCTTTCCAGGTTCACATCGAAAACGACCCGGTACGTTCCTTCATTGGGAGCATCATAACTATTCTTCGATACATTATCCAGGATAGATACGGCTGTGGCGGACGGACTATCCACGATCAGTTGCATGCATTTACCGTCTTTTTTCAGTTCCACCATATGGCTGTCCAATACACGGGGAACGGCTCCGGTCACGATTGTCCACCTGACGGAAGCAGGCTGGTCGTCTGCCTGTACCCGGTCGGTCACCGAAAGATATTTTTCATTGATTAGCGCGACTTCGCGGACGGCACTTTTCAAATCTCCCCCGAACAATTCCGTCATTTCCAGAGAAGCACCGAGCTTATGATCATCCGAGTATATATTTGTCACAGGTACGAAGCCTTTTACACGGTGATATTTGCCATTTACAGTCAGCGTACTATGAGCCAGGTTATTATAACGGAATACATCCCAGCGTTGCCCTTCCTGTGAAGAGTTCCACAAATCTACATTTTCTTTTTCCAGCGAATAGTATTCCTGCATGCCCAAATCCTGCACCCAGCGGACACCCAAAGCATCAAAAACAAACGATCCGGCATCCATATGGGCATGACTGGTCGAAGCTGTTCCCCCTTTTATTCCCAGATAAAAACCTTCACCGTCCTGCCATCCCGTACGAATCAATACGACAGGCGTTTGTCCGTTTCCAACCCACAACTTAGTTGCAGGAGGCATCAGTTCTTTCATTTTATATCGTGATCCATAGATGGGGATCAATGGTAAAAAGCGGTTTTCTTCATCGGAGAACGACAACTCGGCCCGGCTTAAAATATCCTTCTCATTCCATAACAAAGAAGGGTCCTGCAATTTATCGGCAAACCAATACATAGCGGGCAAGGCAAAGACCGACTCACGCGAATCGCTGAAATTAAAACATTTGCCGGTCGTCCCGGTCATAAATTGCATAAAGCGCGCAGAAGCCAAAAAACCTTCTGCCTCAGAAAGTCCGCCATCAGCCCCCAGAGTCGATTCGAGTGCCGCATTCATAAGTACCTGGAAAGTAGTTCCATATCCCCAATAATTATATCCTTCGGGATAAGCACCATCGGGAGCATACCCTTTCAATGTCAAACCGACTGTAGACAAAGCCCGCTCAATGATCTCGCGCGCCTCCCCCGGATGATCCTCCAGAACAGCCAATGCACCGTAAACCAATCCGGCATTACAGACCTGGTTCCAGTTGTTGGATGCACTCAGGAACCAGTTATACCGCTTATCGCGCGACGGGGCAAAACCTTTATTCAGAATAGCCTCTTTCACCAGTTTCCGCGTATCCGTAGATAGTTTATCGAACAACCAATCATAGCCGAGAGCAACCGCCATGGTCATTTCACCCGTATCAAGAAAATGCGAGGGATTCCAGTCATCGAACGAACAAACGGCAATCATTTCCTGCTCGGCACGCAGGAGGTATTTCTCCTCCCCTGTCATGCGATAAGCATAAGAGAGATAGAAAATGCGCCGCAAAGCTTCCCGTGATACGGCAAGCAGGCGCTTCCCTTCTTTTTTATAGGTCAGCATCGGCTTCATCGCGAAAGCATCGCATTGCCGAAGAAGATATTCATGCAACCGGAGTATCTCCGGATTATGTGCCAGACCGGATTTTATCTTCTGTTCTTCTCCCTGCTTAACCAGCAAACGGGGATGAGAAGGATAAGAATCAAAGTGTATCCCCTGCGCACAAACAGGGACGAACAAAGTCATACAAAACACAACAAGAAGGGCAGCTTTATTCATAAGTCAGTATGTTAACGAGTTACTAGGTACAAATATATAAAATAACCTCTCAGCAAATTCATATAGACTCACATTTTATCAAAATTGAATGTTTCAAAAATTGTCTGTTTGAACTATCCTTTTATCAAAGAGACTTCGTCATTACAGGTTCATTTGCCGTCAGTTTTAACTGACGGTTTAGTAAATGATTTATTTCTTTGGACTTTAGTCCCATTTTAAACACACTCTCTATGCTTAGAGAAATGTGGCTAAAGCCCCAAAAAGAAAAAACTTGTAATCCGTCAGTTAAAACTGACGGCAAATAAACCTGTAACAAGGCATGTCTTATTTATGACTGAGACTTGCTTGGATAGCTCACCTTTTTCTAATTGTGAAACGGCTTAATACAATATTTGTTGGAGAAGCCTACTCTAGCTGTCATATAGAATAATAACAAATGATCAGCAAATAGGACATTCACTTTCTATATAATTAGAAAAGATCATATTTGCTAACACATGCAAATTCATATCTATCACTTCCAGAAGAGCCAAATAAACATATATTAACACCAAAGAATACTAAACCATCTTCCCCATCTCGTTTTAAACGGATTAAAAATTCGTTTAAAACGAACTGACATTTTATTTAAAACGAAATGAGGCTTCTCTTCAGGTGAATTTTTGTTAATAAACCATCCGGGTAAGCTCCTATAACAGAACAAAAACATGTTATCCGGCATATTCGACACGCTAGAATAGCTAATAATACGATCAGACAAGAAATATCAAAAAGAGCACACATCGCAGTCATTTAAAAAGACCACGCCACCAAAAACGACTACATAAAAATCACAATATCGTAATAATTCCTTTTGACATAGCAAAACATCAACCATCCATCCCTGCACAAGCCCATAAAATACACAAGTCCCTATACTCTCCTTACAGAAGCTACCCAGACAAAGATAAATTATCATTTTGTCATCCAAATAGAAGCACAACATCCTGACATTTCATTTTGAACAGGACTTTCTTTTTGACAAATCACCGCAACATCTCCAATAGAACAATACGCCTATCCTTCCTCTGAAAAATTATTTAGTGCCCCTCTAATTCAGGAGAATTGAACTTTTTTAGCTATGTTTGCAAAAGCATAATTAAAAAAGTAATGAAAACACTGGTACACACAGAGAAAGAACATATCGAGGAGATTATCCGTAGCTGCGACGTCTGCTTTGTCGGGCTGGCAGATACAGATGGCACACCTTACGTCATTCCCATGAACTTTGGTTATCAGAATGGTGTTATTTATTTACATTCAGCGCAGGAAGGTAGAAGTATCTCTATCCTGGAACGGAACCCGAAGGTGTGCGTCACCTTCAGTACCGACCACGACCTGGTATTCCAGCATCCCGAAGTGGCTTGTAGTTACCGCATGCGTTCCAAAAGCGTCATAGGCTGGGGAGAAGTGCGGTTTGAAGAGGATTTCGACAAGAAAACAGAGGCGTTGAATATTATTATGAAGCAGTATTCGGACAAAGAATTTCGTTATTCCGATCCGGCAGTAAAGAATGTAAAAATATGGCTGGTAGACCTCGATGAAGTAACATGCAAAGAGTTCGGGGCTCCACACAAGAAATACTAAACATTTAAGAGAATGAATTTATGAAGAATTTGTTAGCAATATTTTTAATGGCACTCCTGTTCGCTTCATGCGAAGGACCAATGGGACCTCCGGGAAAAGACGGAGATGATGGTAGTAAAACCTATTGGATATTTGACAAGGATATACCTGTCGAGTCAGGTGACTGGAAATTAGTTGATAATGGGGGTGAACCTTTTTATATGTTCCAGTACAGGATTTCAGATGAAGATTTCGATCTGTATCAGGACGCTTATAAAGAAGGACTGATTACCTGTTATATGTATCTGGATTTTAATACAAGTAAAGAAGCACAAACCGCATTGCCTAATCCTGTTAATCGAATAGATAAAGAAAATAATATCTGGACAGAGACTTATGCTGCCGAATATACAAAAGACGGATTCATCATCTTTAAGGTGACATTCTCCGATTTCTTTACTGATCAACGGCCGCCGGAAACACATTTCAAAGCAGTTATTACCTATTAAAAAGTACGCATATATCAGATATTTAATGTACTTTTGCCCAAAATAAGACGTTCAAAATAATGGGATTGCAAAAGCATAGCAAGGTACTGAATGAAACAGTAGAGAAGCTTTCGGACGAGAGCTCATACAAACAACTGTTTCATGCATACCGTGACGAAGAGGCATTACCTTCGGGAGAAGTACTGAAGGACATCATAGACCTGTGCCGCGCAATCCTGTTTCCGGGTTACTACGGGAATGCACGGATCAGCAAGCAAACCCTCCGTTTCCATACCGGAGTAAACGTAGAAACCCTGCACACCCTACTCTGCCAGCAGATCTATGCAGGACTTTGCCTGGCCGACACAAGTTGTACATCCTGTCCGGAAGAGAAAATACAAGCCCATGCGGAGGAACTTACCGAAGCATTTATCTCTACCCTGCCGGAAATGCGAAGCCTGCTCGCGACCGATGCCGAAGCCGCCTTCAACGGCGACCCTGCAGCACAGAACATCAGCGAAGTCATATTCTGCTATCCCGGATTCCGGGCAATCTGTAACTACCGCATCGCACACCAGCTCTATAAGCTACGTGTCCCTTTCATCCCCCGTATGATCACCGAAATGGCTCATTCCGAGACAGGTATCGACATCCATCCGGGAGCTGAAATCGGACACTATTTCTCTATCGACCACGGAACAGGAACCGTGATAGGCGAAACCAGTATCATCGGGAACCGCGTACGTATCTTCCAGGGCGTCAGCCTTGCCGGAGAGAAACTGCCCCCCGACGAAAACGGGAATGCTATCCGCGGCGTAGCCCGTCATCCGATTCTGGAAGACGACGTAACCGTCTATTCCAATGCCACTTTGCTGGGCAGGATACGGATCGGCAAGGGAGCTACGGTCTGTGGTAACGTATGGATCACCGGAGATATACCTCCCGGCGATGTTATAACACAAAATAAAGTAACTAAATAATATCTTTTCTTACAACGCACACAAATGAATAACGAGACATTTGAAATGGTGGCCAAAACCCTGTACGGGTTAGAAGAAATACTGGCCGGTGAGTTATTAGCTATAGGTGCCAACGACATAGAGATTGGCCGTCGTATGGTATCCTTCACAGGAGATAAAGAAGTCCTTTACAGGGCGAACTTCTGTTGCCGCACCGCCTTACGCATCCTGAAACCTATCTATCACTTTAAAGCAAAAGATGCCGATACGGTTTATAAGGAAGTAAAAAAGGTCGCATGGGAAAACTACATGTCACTGGATAAGACCTTTGCGATCGACTCCGTGATCTACTCGGAAGATTTCAATCACTCCAAATTCGTGGCTTACCGTACCAAAGATGCAATTGTCGACTACTTCATGGAGAAGCACAACAAGCGCCCGTCCGTACGTGTGAATAACCCCGACTTATATATCAACATACATATCTCCCACAACGATTGTACCTTGTCTATCGACAGTTCCGGCGAGAGCCTCCACAAACGCGGCTATCGTGTGGAACAGACGGAAGCACCGCTGAACGAAGTGCTGGCTGCCGGTATGATCCTGAAAACAGGCTGGAAAGGCGAATCGAACTTCGTCGATCCGATGTGTGGTTCCGGTACCTTGCTGATCGAAGCAGCCATGATCGCCCTGAACATCGCTCCGGGTATCCACCGCAAAGAGTTTGCTTTCGAAAAATGGATCGACTTCGACCAGGAACTGTTCGACCGTATCTATAACGACGAGAGCAAGGAACGCGAGTTCACCTTCAAATGCTACGGCTCGGATATCAACCCGGCGGCCATCGAGATCGCCCAGAAGAATATCCGCAGCGCCGGACTGGCTAAATATATCGACCTGAAAGTGTTGCCTTTCCAACAATTTACGGAAGCACCACAGCCGGGTATCATGGTAACCAACCCTCCTTATGGCGAACGTATCTCCACCCGCGACCTACTAGGTCTCTATACGATGATCGGCGAACGCATCAAACATGTATTCACCGGTTATAAAGTATGGATACTAAGTTACAAAGACGAATGCTTCGACAAGATTGGCCTGCGCCCTAATGAGAAAATGAAACTGATCAACGGTTCGCTCGATTGTGAATACCGTTGCTACGATATCTTTGAAGGAAAGAACAAAGACTATAAGAAAGCACTGAGCGAAGAAGGAGAAACACCATCCGACTCACGGCCCAAGACTGAGTTCCCAAGAAAAGAGTACGGAAGCCGGAACAACGACCGCCCATTCTCTTCAACACGCCCCAACATGAAGTACGACCGTATGGATAGTCCTGCCCGCCGCTTTGCCGCCGCTCATAGCGAAGATGAAGAAGAACGCGCAGCAGCAACACCCGGAAAACGTTATTTTGGAGAAGAGCGCAATGACGGGCGTCCGATGCGTAAGCAGTTTGGAGGCGAGCGCCCGGATCGCAAGCCTTTTGGCGAAAGACCGGCAAAGATGCGCTATAAGACGGAAGACGGAAAAAACGGCGACCGGAAGAGGTTCGACTCCAACCGGAAGCGCTTCGATGACCGTCCGGACAAACGGAATTTCGGCGACAGTTCCTTCAAGAAAACATTTAAAAAGAGAGAGGATGATTCAGAAGATTAAATCATCACTGCTACTTTGTGCATTTGTTTTATCTACACCTATAACATTGATGGCACAGGACAAACAGTTCACCTTACACGACCTGATCCCCGGGGGGAAAACGCACAGCCGTTTTGTTCCTGAGAACCGGTCGGGGTTACAATGGGCCGGCGACATGTATATATATGTAGAGAAGAACAGTGTAATAGGAGCCAAGCCAAAGCACTATCCCGAAATACGCGTCAGCCGCTCCGGACTGAACCAGGCGTTGCAGGCTGCCGGCCTCGATTCCGTGGCCCGTATGCCGTCGTTCTCGGTTCCTTATAAAGGGAAACAGATATTGGCCTTTACCCAGAAACAGCATCGTATCCATTACGATATGCAGGAAGGGAAAGTCGTTGCCGATTATCGACTGGATAAAGCAGGAAGCAATTACGAGTTCTGCCCGGCAAACAGTTACCTGGCATTCACGGACGGAAATAATATCAAAATCCTTTCACCGGACAATCAGACCAGCATTGTTACACGTGAAACAAAAGACGGTATTGTCTGCGGACAGGCCGTTCACCAGCGGGAGTTCGGTATTAACAAAGGGTTGTTCTGGTCGCCGAAAGGCTCTGCCTTAGCCTTTTACCGGATGGATGAAAGCATGGTAACCGATTATCCCATCGTAAATATCGATGCCCGTTGTGCCAAAGCGGAACCGCAAAAGTATCCGATGGCAGGCATGAAGAGCCATGAAGTAACCGTCGGCATCTATAACCTGGCGAACGGGGAAACTGTCTGGCTGCAAACCGGAACACCGAAAGAGAAGTATCTGACAAACATAGCCTGGAGCCCGGACGAGAAAAGTATCTATATCGCCGAGCTGAACCGCGACCAGAATGAAATGCACCTGGTCCGTTATTCCGCCCTGACCGGCGAGAAGGAGGCCGACCTGTTCACTGAAAAGAACGACCGGTATGTAGAGCCGCAACACCCGGTGCTCTTCCTCCCCAACGACCCGGATAAATTTATCTGGCAGAGCCAGCGCGACGGCTACAACCATCTGTATCTGTATGATACCAGTGGTAAGCTGCTCAAACAACTGACCAAAGGAGACTGGATCGTAATGAATGTTTTGGGCTTCGACCCGAAAGGTGAAAACCTGTTCATCACGTCCACACAACCACATCCGCTGAGTTCGTTTAGTTACGGGACACCGCTAAACATCAACGGCTGGCGATTGGAGATGAAGAAAGGAGAGACTCATCTGATATCCGGAGGCACAGGCTTACGGGGGGTACACAACCTCTCGATCAGCCCGGACGGGAAATATGCCATCGACAATTATTCCACTCCCGATGTTCCCCGAAAGATAGAGATCGTACAGACGAAAAACAGAAAGACGATAGAAACCCTACTGACAGCTGAAAATCCGTACGAAGGTTATGCCCTACCCGAGATCGAAGTCGGTACTATCAAAGCAGCCGACGGTGTAACGAATCTCAACTACCGCCTGGTCAAACCGGTCGGACTGGATGAAAACAAAAAATATCCCGCCATTATCTATGTGTACGGCGGTCCGCATGCCCAACTGATTACCGGCGACTTTATGAACGGCGTACGGGGATGGGATATCTATATGGCCCAACGCGGATACGTCATGCTGACGGTAGACAGCAGGGGATCGGCCAACCGCGGATTTGAATTTGAAAGTGTTATCCACCGCAACCTCGGTGTCAACGAGATGGCGGACCAGGTCAAAGGGGTAGACTTCCTCAAATCGCTCCCGTATGTGGATGCCGGCCGTATCGGTGTGCATGGCTGGAGCTACGGCGGTTTCATGACTACCAACCTGATGCTTTCATACCCGGAAATATTCAAGGTAGGCGTTGCAGGCGGTCCGGTGATCGACTGGAGCAACTACGAGATCATGTACGGCGAACGGTATATGGACCGTCCGCAGGATAATCCCGAAGGATATAAGAATGCCAACATGAAGCTGAAGGCAGGCAACCTGAAAGGACACCTCCTGATGATCCACGGCGACATCGACCCTGTGGTTGTATGGCAACACAGCCTGGGCTTCCTGAAAGCCTGCGTGGATGCCGATACGTATCCGGACTATTTCGTCTACCCGCGCCATCAGCACAACGTGACCGGCAAAGACCGCCCGCATCTGTATGAGAAGATTACGCGATACTTTGACGACTACCTTAAATAGTTGACAGTTGACAAGTGACAGTTGACAGTTAAGTTTCAAGGATGGCTTTAAGCTCAGTTCAATTGCCGTCTGCTTGAACTGAGGCTAAACATTCGATATTGCAATATAACAATAATAATAAATTACAACGATATGAACATTCTGTTATTAGGCTCCGGCGGCCGCGAACATGCAATAGCCTGGAAAATTGCTCAAAGTCCGAAAACGGACAAGTTATTCATTGCTCCCGGCAACGCAGGTACGGCTCAGGTGGGAACCAATGTAGCTATCAAGGCAGACGATTTCCAGGCCATCAAAGACTTCGTATTGGCCAACAATGTGAATATGGTAGTTGTAGGTCCGGAAGACCCATTGGTAAAAGGTGTTTACGACTTCTTCAAAAACGACGCTTCACTGGCAGGTATCCCTGTGATCGGCCCGTCGAAGGAAGGCGCGCAGCTGGAAGGCAGCAAGGATTTCGCCAAAGCATTCATGATGCGCCACAACATTCCGACTGCCCGCTATAAGAGTATTTCAAGCGAAAATCTGGAAGAAGGATATGCATTCCTTGAATCGCTGGAAGCTCCTTATGTGCTGAAAGCCGACGGACTGGCAGCCGGAAAAGGAGTGCTGATCCTCAACACACTGGAAGAAGCGAAAAAGGAACTGGCCAACATGCTGGACGGTATGTTCGGCGATGCCAGCAAGACAGTCCTTATCGAAGAGTTCATGACAGGTATCGAATGCTCCGTATTCGTCATGACCGACGGCACAAACTACAAAGTGCTCCCGGTAGCCAAAGATTATAAACGTATCGGCGAAGGCAACACCGGCCTCAACACCGGCGGTATGGGTGCTGTTTCGCCCGTTCCTTTCGCCGACGAAGCATATATGGCAAAGGTAGACGAACAAATCATCCGCCCGACCATCGAAGGACTGAAGGCGGAAGGTATCGACTATAAAGGTTTCATCTTCCTCGGCCTGATCAACGAAAACGATCCGAAGGTGATCGAATACAATTGCCGCATGGGCGACCCGGAGACGGAAGTAGTCATGCTCCGTATCCAAAGCGACCTGGTAGACCTGCTGGAAGGGATAGCCGAAGGTAACCTCGACAGCCGCACCCTGGTTCACGACCCGCGTGCAGCCGTTACAGTCATGCTGGTAAGCGGCGGTTACCCCGAAGCGTATGAAAAAGGCAAAATAATCTATGGACTGGATGACGTGCCATCCGACAATATCCTCTTTCATGCCGGCACCATCGCTGCCAGCGGACGTATCCTGACCAACGGTGGACGCGTCATCGCCGTCAGCTCATACGGAGCCAACAAGGAAGAGGCCCTTGCCCGCTCATTTGCCGGAGCAAAGACCATCCTATTCGACCGGAAGTATTTCCGTAAAGACATCGGGTTCGATCTGTAAGTAAGTTTAAATATTATCAAAAGTGAGCCATTTCAAAAGTTGACAGTTGACAAGTGACAGTTGACAGTTATGTCGGCTTTCAGCCGATTTATTTACCGAACGCGAAGCCCAACTGTCACTTGTCAACTGTCATCTGTCAACTGAAAAATGTTTCACATTTTTCTAATTCAGAATGAACAATACATACCATTACTCCCGCAGGCACAGTATATCAGGCACAGGCACTTTTGTGGTTGTGCTGGTGGCTTGTATTGCCTGCTGGATCGTAAGCTATTTCAACTCGGTCGGCTATCCGGTATACGGAGAGGTGACAGCCCCTCCCCTGTGGAATGCTATCTGCCAGGTATTGCCCGGCAAGGCTTTCACGTATACCATCGGTATGCTGTTGATGTTCGGGGGAGCCTTCCTGCTCCACCGTGCCAACTATATCCTGGTGCTGATCCGCGAAAAGACGCTGCTGCCTTTCCTGTTCTACGTACTGTTCATCAGCACCAATCCGGACTTCCTACCGTTGAAGTCCACCTCGCTCGGTGTATTCTGCCTGATACTCGCCATCTACCAGCTATTCACCTCCTACCACGACCCCCATGCCAAAAGCAACGCCTACAATACCGCCTTGCTGATCGGGATCGGGAGTTTGTTGTGGGTGCATATTCTTTGGTTCATTCCCATCTTCTGGATAGGGATGTATAATTTCAGGACACTGAATATCCGGACATTCCTTGCCTCCCTGCTGGGAGTAGGTACCGTTTACTGGTTCCTGTTCGCCTGGTGCGTCTGGTTCCGTGACTTTACGCCGTTCACCATCCCGTTTGCGGGCTTGTTTAAAATACGTTTCCTGATGGCTACGGGAATAGGGCTGCTCGACTGGATAGGTATTGCGGCCGTTGCCCTTTTAACAGCGGTTTCCGCCATCAATATCATTACGCACGAATATGAGGATGTTTTACGTACACGCCAATTCTTATCCTTCCTTATCGTCCTGTCGATATGGGCATTCGGGCTCTATTTCCTTTACGAACAAGCATCGGAAGAGTTTCTGGAAACAGCCTGTGTCCCGGCTTCGATACTGATCGCTCACTTCTTCACCGTGATGCGGGGCAGGATCGTCTTCTGGACATTCTATGCAACAATCGTGCTTTATTTTATCCTCTTATTTTTACGTATATGGAATTTCTGATAGAATACGGATATATCGGGGTGTTTATCGCCTCTTTCCTCGCTGCCACCATCCTGCCCTTCAGCAGCGAAGTCGTACTGACCGGCGTACTGCTGGCAGGTTCGGCCTACTGGCCCTGTATGGTAGCCGCGACCTTGGGTAATTTCCTGGGCGGCATGAGTTGTTACTGGCTCGGTATGCTGGGTAAAGTGGAATGGATTGAGAAATACCTCAAACTAGATGCCAAAAAGCTGCAAAAGGTACAAGAATGGATTGCGGGAAAAGGCTCGTGGATGGGCTTCTTCGTCTTCCTGCCGGGCATCGGTGACTTCATCGCAGTGGCACTGGGTTTCCTCCGCGCCAACATCTGGATCGTCGCCATCTCCATGTTCCTGGGCAAAGCCATCCGCTACTGGGTGTGGATGGAGTTCGTGTATAAGGTGCAAAGCATGTTTTAAAGGACTATAGTGAGAGGATACCCGACACTATAATCCTAATCTACCTGACACTATAAACCTATAGTGTCCAGCACTACTATGTTATCCGTAGCTTGAAAATTATTCAGCCAGCCACTGGTTCAGTTGAGTCAAGATCTTTTCCTTGATGTCTTCCGGCATATTACCGATACGTGAACGGTGGCTACCACGGGACTGGAAATAGACTTGCTCATTCTTCTTCCCTTTGAAAACCGGGGCATGGGCAGCGCTCCACGGATCGATCTCGCCATAGATGAAGATCATCTTCGGATCATTGTCTTTCAGGAAGTTATATATCTTATGATAAAGAGCCGGACGGAATTCTACCTTGTCTACCAGTTCTTTCGGAAGCATGATGCGGTTGAGGTATCCTTTGCTGCTCTCTATGGTCAGGTACTTTTTAAAGGGTTTGGTGTCATAACCGTAATAGCCCAGTTCGCGGGCAGCCTGTACAAAGAAAGAGATATTCGGCTGGTTCTCGGCAAAATAGTCGGGACTGCTGATATCCATCAGATGTTTGAACAGCGCTTCCGTATCGGCATGCACAGAAGGAATTACGGAAACCGATGTCCCCCACTGCCACAAGGCGAAAGGATATTCCAGTACGCAATAATCCAACACTTCTGCCATCGGGATACGGTATTCCAAGCCTTTTTCTTTGGAGAGCGCTTCGAGTAAAGGGAGCATTTCAGCTTTGCGGCTCAACACTTCTGTTTGAAAATTCTTTATCCTGTTACGTTCTTTCTTTGTGCCGACTTTACGGAGGAACGGTTCGTGACGACCGTCTTCCACTCCCTTACACAGCGGACCGACATACGGAACGGAGATATCGACATCATCGGGAAAGAAAGCACGGTAAAGCATGGTGGTCTGGCCGCCCTTGCTGATACCGGTACTGATCCATTTGCCGGTATAAAGCTGTTTGAATGTCTGGTTGACGTTATGCAGGTCGTAAGCGGAATTTTCGGCAGTCAGGTAATCCCAGTTGCAAGGTTCGGGAGTAGACTCCAGGAAATAACGGTACTCCACAAAGACCAGGTTGGCGTTCAACAGCTTCGTCAGCTCTTCCTCATATTTGGGATTGAGGGCATAGGCACCGCCGTAACCTTCCGTTACCAGGACAGTCGGACGATCGAAACCGACATGACCGATAACGACACGCTGGGTAAAGGTACCTGCTTCCGGGTGCTTCGGGTCGATGGGTTGGGTGATACGTACCAGGTACTTCTCCGGATAGACATCCGATTGGAGTTGTTCGATGTTACTGATCCCTTTCAGGGAGGCAAGCTTCTCTTTCAAATCGCCCGGTGAGGCAAAAGCCACCAGGGTACACAGAAAAGAGAGGAGCAGAAGATGAAATGTTCTTCTCATGGTTTATCTTTCTTGTTGTTTATAATTCTTCGTTTATTAGCGATCGTACGGATCAATCCTTCATATTTCGCCCGTTTTACGGCCGACCTGGCAAAGATACGATTATAATCTTCACGGGTAAAGTCCGCCAGGTCTTCTTTTTTAAAGGAAAGGAAAGCAGGCGACGGGGTAAAAGCCTCTTCACGGGTAGGAACAGCAAAACGGTTCCAGGGGCAGACCTCCTGGCAGGTATCGCAGCCGTAAAGACGGTTGCCCAGGCGGGAGGCAAGCTCCGAAGGGATATCGCCTTTATGTTCGATAGTGAGGTAAGAGATACATTTGTTCGCATTCAGATGGCCGGCAGACTCCAAGGCACCCGTCGGACAGGCGTCGAGACAACGGCGGCAGTCGCCGCAACGGTTCTCCTGAGGGCTGTCGTAATCGAGCTCCAGCGTAGTGACGATCTCACCGAGGAAGAAGAAAGAGCCTTTGCCGGGGATGATAAGATTGGTGTTCTTGCCGATCCAGCCAAGGCCGGCTTTCCAGGCCCAATAACGTTCGAGAAGGGGGGCGGAGTCGGTGAAGGCACGGGCTTCCGGAGCGAGTTCTATAGACGGAAGAAGTTCTTCCGTGATATATTGCCAGAGTTGGCGGAGTTTGTCTTTCAGTACGATATGGTAGTCTTTTCCGTAGGCGTAATAGGAGATACGGGGAGCATCGGGAGATTGTTTCTGTGCCGGATAATAATTAAGAGCGACAGAGATGACGGAACGGGCACCTTCGACCAATCCGGCGGGATTCAGACGGATATCGCGGTAGTTCTCCATATATTTCATCCCTGCATGATACCCTTCAGCTATCCAGCGGTCAAAAAACAAAGCTTCGGTGTCTGCGGAAGAGACCTCAGCTATTCCGCAGGCATCGAAGCCCAATTCTTTCGCTTTCTTCTTTATACTGACAGATAGATTCATTATCTACTCGAATACCTTGAACACATACCCTTCTTTCTGTAGCCATTCGATGGCACGGGGCATCGCTTCACGCATGTTCGTTTCGGCTTTGAGGGAGTCGTGGAAGACGATGACAGAGCCGTTGCGGGTATAGTTTTTTACCACGTTGAAGACACCGTTCGGCGTCATATGCGGACTGTAATCGCGTGTCACCACGTCCCACATGATAATCTTGTATTTCTTCCGCAAGGCTACCACCTGCGGGAAACGCATATGACCGTGCGGCGGCCGGTACAGGTCGCTGTGGATATATCCGGCAGCCTGCTCGATGTCATCCAGGTAATTCTTCGTCCAATATTGAAGTCCCTGAATATGATGGAAGGTGTGATTGCCTACCCGGTGTCCGCGATCGAGCACCATCTGATAAACTTCAGGGTGTTTGCGGACATTGTCTCCTACACAGAAGAAGGTCGCCTTCACACCATATTTGTCGAGTATATCCAAAACCCAAGGGGTAACCTCGGGAATAGGGCCGTCGTCGAAGGTGAGATATACACACTTCTCCTTGGCCGGTATCCGCCAGATTACCCCTGGAAACAGGACCCTGTAGAACCAGGGCGGTTGTTCTATAAACATATATTACTTATTTCCGCGAACCGAACCGTAAGCCATCCGGTAGTTGTCAAACTCTTCCTGATACTTCTTAGCAAATTCGGGGTTATAATGTTTGCTGACTGCCAGAACTTGGTTCATGACTGCCAGGTTATGTTCCAACTCTCTTGTCACAGAAGCCAACTGAGACGGTCGCAGACGGAAGAACCAGTCGATATTCCGCATGGCATTTTCTGCAATGACGGCAAAAATCTCTTCAGCCTTTTCTGTCTCATCCAGCGCATAATACAACTCACCGGTAGAAAGAGCCGTATAATCCAACGGAACATTTTCCGGCGGCAATACTTCCATACTCTTATTCAACACGTTCAACGCTTTCTCATTCTTGCCTTCCTTCAACAGGTCTTCAGCCAGTTTATTGAACAATGCCATACGGTAGCTCTTACACATACGCATCACGTTCTCATCGATATAAACACCCGGTTTATCTACACCACCCCATTTGAATTTGTTCATCACATTGTCGTACATCTTCTCTGTGTTGGTGTTTTTGTCCGCTTGCTTCGGAACGATCTGGTAAGCCAGACCTGTCTGTTCAAAGTAACCGTCCAGGCCGACGAACTGGTCGGGGTTCACTGTGATCGCATAGTAGATAGGACGTTCCCAGTTGTTGGTTTGCAACATATCCAGGATGATCAGTTCCTGTTTACCCAGCGCTGTCTTTCCTTTCAGGTTGATAGTCATCTCTGTCAGCAGATCGGTAGAGTCGGCAAGACCTTTCGCCAGTGCCGTAGCCGAATCGACTTTATAGATCAGTGTCTCTGAAGGAATATAATCGAGTTCCTGATTGAATCCCGGTATCTTCTTGAATTTCGGGTCATTGCTGCGTACGAAATTCAAACCTGTACTCAGGTCGATAGGTTTATCCATCATCGGAACGATATAGGCGGCATCACGTGTGCCTTGTATATAATCCGCACGATCCCATGAGATAGGCAGCGGAGCCGATTCGTAAGCCCGTTTCTTCATCTGGTCGATATACCAGTCTGTCTGCAGGTAACTGGTGTTACATACGCGGACATCGGTACGGATACCTTCCACTTCCTGTGCATACCACAACGGGAATGTATCGTTATCGCCATTGGTGAAGATCACTGCATTCGGTTCACACGATTCCAGATAGTTGGCACCGAAATCACGGCAAACGTAGCGTCCTGAACGATCGTGATCGTCCCAGTTCTGTCCTGCCATCTGGATAGGAACGAACAGGCATAATACGGTTGCAATGGAACCGGCAGCCACAGCAGGCAACTTTCCATACTTCTCGATCAGCTTGGCCAGTGCCGCGACACCGAACCCGATCCAGATACAGAACGCATAGAAGGAGCCTGCATACGCATAGTCTCGTTCACGCGGCTGATACGGTGTCTGATTCAGATAAAGCACGATAGCGATACCTGTCATAAAGAACAGGAAGAAAGTGATCCAGAAACTCTGGATACCCCGCTGACCGGAATAAGCCTGATACAACAAGCCCAGGATACCGAGCAGAAGCGGCAGCATATAATAGACATTATGTCCTTTATTATTCGCGATATCGGACGGCATGTTATCCTGCGGGCCGACAAGCACCTCGTCGATCGCCTTGATACCGGTGATCCAGTTACCGTTCATCACCTCGCCATTTCCCTGAATATCGTTCTGACGTCCGGAGAAGTTCCACATAAAGTAACGCCAGTACATGAAGTTCAGCTGGTAAGCGAAGAAATAACGCAGGTTTTCGGCAAACGTCGGTTTCATCACTGTCACATTCTCACCGCAACGGTTGAACTTCACCGGCTCCCCTCTGAACTGCGACCATTCCTTATAGGCCCCCACATGTGAATCGACATTGCTGTACATACGCGGGAAAAGCATATTCAACTCATCCACATATTCGTATTCAACATCGTGACGGGAAACGAAATATTTATCTTTCTCTTTCGGATCTTTCTTGATCACGCGGCTCCAAACGGCTTCACCTTCCTTGGTGACAGGAGCACAGTTACCACCCTGGTTCTCACGTTTTACCTCCGAGGCAAATGTCTGTCCGTAGATCAACGGTGTCTTACCGTATTGTTCGCGGGCCAGATAAGAACGCAGCGTGAAGATATCGCTCGGCGCATTCTGGTTCATCGGGGTATCTGCCGTTGCACGGATCATCGTCAGTGCATAAGAAGAATAACCGACAACGATCACCATCAGGCAAACCAATATAGTATTCAGCAATTTGATATTGACTTTCTTGCTCATGAACAGGTAAGCCGTCAATGCAGCTGTCAGGATCACAGCGATCACATAACCGCTACCGATAAACGGAACACCTACCAGCACGATCGCTACGATAAAAGCAATCTTCATACGCGTCGGATTTATCTCATCGCGCATCGTTTCCCAGATGGCCCAGATCAAGACGCCCGACAAAGCAATCACATACGCGAAGACGCCCGAATTGTAAGGCATACCCAGTACATTTACGAACAACAGTTCGAAATAACCGCATACCTCGACCAGTCCCTGAACGACCCCATACATCATCAATCCGACGATAGCAAAAGAAACCAGCAACGCATAGATGGTCCCTTTCATTGTAGGATTCGGGAATTTCTTATAATAATAAACCAGGACAATAGCCGGGATACAAAGCAGGTTCAACAGGTGGACACCGATACTCAACCCCATCAGGTAAGCGATCAGTACGATCCAACGGTCGGCATGCGGACGGTCGGCCGCCTCTTCCCATTTAAGGATCAACCAGAAAACCAATGCCGTGAACAGAGAAGAATAGGCATATACCTCACCTTCTACCGCACTGAACCAGAATGTATCGCTAAAGGTATAAGCCAACGCACCTACCAGACCGCTACCCATAATAGTGATCATTTTACCTAATGAGATTTCGTCCTCATCGTTCACCATGATCTTACGGGCCAGGTGCGTAATACTCCAGAACAGGAATAAAATGGTCAGCCCACTGAAGAGTGCCGACATCGAATTCACCATTTTTGCCACCATGGAAGTATCCGACGCAAGTTGCGTGAACAGGTTAGCCGTCAACATAAAGAACGGTGCTCCGGGCGGGTGCCCTACTTCCAGTTTAAAAGCTGAAGAAATGAACTCACCACAATCCCAGAAACTGGCAGTGGGTTCGATAGTCATCAAATAAACGGTAGAGGCGATCAGAAAAACAACCCACCCCAACACGTTGTTGATTAGTTTATACTTTCTCATGTTTGTATAAAGTGTGATAATTAAATTGTCAATATATGCTATCCTCACACGGACAGTCGGCCGCAAAGGTAAGCATTTACGTTTAATACCAACGCCTTAATACTCCATAAATTGTATTGAAGAGATTAGAATTATATTAAAAAAAACCTGATTTTTAAGTGACTGAAGATGACAATTGTATGACAGAAATGTCAGATAGCAAAAACCGCCATTCCATCGTTCATAACACCTCTCTCTTCAGAAAATCAGCAAGGTGAAGATGAATGATTCCTTCTACATCACTCCCTCTGTTAAATTCATCCAGGCTAACTACATATTTCGGATAGTTATCCTGGATAGTCATCAGATTACCAAACTCACGTTCACGCGTTTTTTCATCCGAGATAAGATAAGCATTACCCAATGCTTTCAGATAAGCAAATAAGTCTTCATCATTTCGGATCATGCGGAACTCTTAAAAGGTTTTATTCTTTTACTATATGTTCTATAATCTTCATATTTTTATAAGTTATGATTAAAAGTCCTTATTTCATTCTTCGACGATCATCCAATCCCCGATCGTCCGTGTGGCACTGTCAAAATTAATACCGACCTTCACAATGCGCCGCCCGTCTTTGTTATAAGGAATCGCATATTGCCTGCTCTCGATTTGAGCCAAAGCCTCTGCTGCTGTTCCGTCATATTTAAATTCTAATACATAGATAGCATCCCGCATTTTTATAACTACATCCGCACGACCGACAGCACTCTTTACTTCCGTTTCCACATACATCCCCATCAGGCGGAACAACAGGTAAAAGATAGTCTGATAATGTTTTTCAGTCTTGTTCTCCAAATCGTTCGGGATAGAAGCAAAGAAAGAGCGGGTACGCTCCAGGCAACTCTCGATATCACCTTTGCGCAAATCGCGTATAAACGAAACGACATAAAAAGTATTGCTCTGCCCCGGCAACCCGATATAGGCGGGAAGCAACGATTCGATAAAACCTTTACGCACCTCGCCATTGGGATATGCCAACCAATAAGTTTGAAAGTCCGGATCATATCCTTTTATCGTTAAATAACCGCTCTGATAAAGAACAGGTATAGGACTCGTGATACGTTCCGTCGGTGCGTCAAACTGCTCATCGGTAGCTTCCACCCCATCCAGTTCACGAACATCGAAGTCCACTTCCTGTAATAAATCGATGAGAAAGGTAGGTGTACCCGTAGAGAACCAATAATTCTTGTATTCTTTCGAATCAAAAGCATTGAACAAGCTGAACGGATTGTAAATATCCTCACACCGTTTGCTGAAATGATAGCCATCATATTGCCGCTTCAAATGATCGCGAGCCTCTTCAAAAGTCTCCCCATTAGCCGCAGCCATCCATTCAATATCAGGTTCCAGTTCCGTCAGCAACTCCTGTTCGGTAATACCGCATATCGTACTGAATTCATCGCGCATACTGATATTTTTCAAGTTATTCAGTTCACTGAAGATACTCATCTGGCTAAACTTGCTGATACCTGTGATAAAGAGGAATCGCAGGTATTGCCCCAGTCCCTTGAGCGGACTGAAAAACTTCCGCATCTCATTTCTAAGTTCTTGCTGCAAGGGTATATCGGAATTACTATCCAATAAAGGAGCATCGTATTCATCTACCAATACGGCAATAGGCTTACCGGTCTGCTCGTATGCTCTTCTTATAATCCCCTGCAGACGGGCCGCAGGCGTTGTTTCCTCTTCTTCCTTCCCATACTCCTTTTCCCAACGCAACAAAAAGAGATTCAACTGTTCCTGCAAATCGAACAGATTCGTATATTTCGTTAAACTGAAATCTATGTGCAGGATAGGATATATCTCCCAGCTTTTTTCCAATCGCTCCATAGCCAGTCCGGAGAAAAGTTCTTTTTTCCCCTGGAAATAAGCCTCCAGCGTAGAAACCAGCAGACTCTTCCCAAACCGTCGCGGGCGGCTCAGGAAATATACACTATCGGTATTCGCCAACCGATAGACCAGTTCGGTCTTGTCCACATACACACAATTCCGTTTCCTCAACTGCTCGAAATTCTGGATCCCGATCGGATAACGCCTGTAGTTCGCTTCCATATTCTTCAGTTTACTTATTTTGATATGATAACAAAGATAGTAATTTCAGGCATAAAAGACAAGTAATCTTTTCTTGACGATAAATCAACGTCAAATCCGATACTCGTACATTTGGGAATTCCCCGCCTTACCATTGAAAAACAGCACTTCCATAAGCACCTCCACCCAAATCATCTGCATTGTAGCTCCAACGAGTATTATTTCCATCAGGGTTATTGGCATACCACCAGTTTGTAAGTGTGGAGCCAACCGTCCCCGTCCAGCAAATATAATTCTCACCCTCCCTGAGCTCACCGGTTTTACAATGAAAGTTTAGCACATAGGGAGAAGCAGATCCGGGATACATACTGATATCTGTTCTTACCTGTGCTCCGCCGGTAAAAACAGCACTTCCTCCCTGATCGGAATCGATAGTCATATATGCGTCAGCACGTGTAGTTATTATATCTGGCTCATTCGAACTGATCTCATATTTAAGATTAGGTGCAGTTTTTTTAATAAGGGCGCCCTGACGTTCTGTAACCATCAGAACCTGTGAACACAAAGGATCATTCAATGCTTTCTTTATCTGTAGATTTATATCATACAACTCTCCTTTTAATTTTGAAATATGCCCCGGATAAATTCTCAACGGATCGGTCACCTCCTTACCTGCACTTAGTTCAAATTCATCTGATTCATTCACTAATATATAAGGCCGCAACAATGCGTAAGTCTCATCATAGCTCCTTGAAGAGTACATCTTTTCATCCTCATCAAACCTACACGCACTTAAAACAGCACACACCGCAACCAACAAAAGTAATAAAGGGAATTTCAAATTTAGAGTTTTCATGATCTGCCTTGTATTTAGGTTTACATTATGTAAGATGAGATTATATTCAAAACCGCTGCATACGTTGAAAATAAAAATATTCAGTTACTTTTTGAGTATATCTGGAGTCAACACAGCCCAATATTCATACAAAATTTTCGAGTGTAGAAGAATATTTTTATCTTTTGGGAGATATTTTCGAGTATGGAAGAATATTTTGCATTAATGCAGCGGTATAATTTCTGGAATGGGAATGTACCGGAATTAGGGTTTATCAGGTATAGTTATACTGATAAGATATATGGAAAGTGGTGCTTTACCGGAATTGTTTGTTTTACCCAACAATGAGACTAAACGGAATTATATTGTGCTATTAAGGATACTGTTTCTAATTATATAGGATACATCAAAGATACTTTTTTGATTCATAAGGCAGAGCGATATGATATAAGAGGTAAAGATACAATTTCCGGTAACTGTAAATATTATATTAACGACCTGTCTTTTAAAAATTATCTTTATCCCGGATTTGCTTATGGTACAGGATACAACGAACAGACAATCCGTCGCGAATATGCATCTTTAGAAGCCATTCCTGATAATTATGAAAAATATGTAGTTTCCCTTGATGATATTTCATTCCCTTTAAATCAGGGGATAAAACATATTCAGGCATGGAAACTGGTGAATGAGATTTATTAAAAGACAGCTTCTTAGTTAAGCACAAATTTACCGGGAACCATAAACCTCATTCGCTATCTGATAATTATTTCTTTATCTCTTTGCGAGCCTGGTCCAACATGATAGCTTTTCGGATCTTAAAATTTACTCGCAGAGATCCGGAAATATCCGCCCTTTGAAACCGTTTGATATCGGAGCCAGGACATGGAGGGCTGTTTCCCCTTTTCGTTTACTGATCAGACTATTATCTAAAGCAAAGAGGAATATACTTTTTCCTGTTTGATTCTTAAGCAACCGGACAATAACCTCTTTTCCACCCTCTTCTTCATTCTTCACATATAACAGATAGTATTCATCCGTTTTTTCCTTTTTAATAAGATTACCTTTTAGAGATATAGGATACAATGTTTTCTCATAAAAGGCTTTACAATCAGATTCATTCCCTGTCAAGCCTTGCAGAAAAAGGAATAATAAAAGTAATAGCTTCATATCAACACCAGTTTATAATTAGAAATTCTTAAATGTAGCGAACATAAGCACCGGATTATTATCTTCCGGCAGTTGAACAGTATTTTCAGTAACCATCGAATTATATTCTAAAGGAGTTAAAGGAATAACAAACTTATTCCCAACACAACACATTGGTATCTCCGAATAATGACATTTATAAGCCTCTGATTCCTGCTGCAAATATAGATGATCCGTTTCTTTATCTATCACCAGATGATATTTATTTTCTCCATATATAAATTCAGCATAAATATGTGATCCGGATTCCAGTAAATGAAAATAGTGAACAAAATTCGCATCGTTTAATTTATTCATGAATTCAAGAGCATCCTTCCATTCAGTATCTATAAAATCCTGACTCACCCATTTTCCGGCAAAGTCAAAAGAATAACGAGGTTTCATTTCCAAAGAGTCAATTGTATACACAGTAGGACTATATAATGGCAAACAAAGGATCTCACCATTTACATCCTGAAGAGTAACTCTTGAAGAAAAACAAATACTCAGAGGTTTATCATAAGGAAAATACTTATTGATTTCCCCGGTAAAGTCCTCTGAATTCACAGATACATTATATTGCCACTCTTTTTCATAAGAACAACGCTGAAAATCAAATGCATACTTTTCCCTATTTACTTGACAAAAATGTTGAGGTGTAGAAGATACTGGCAGTTTTGTTTCTCCTACAAACTGCCCTTCCTTATCAAAAGTGACGATTTTCTTCTGCATAGCATCTAAGATTTTGATTGTTCCATCATATTTATTTATAGCAATATCTATAATCTGCGCATATTCCCCTGGCCCATTACCGATTGCGTCTATTTTGGAATAATATGTTCCATCATCATTAAAGATAAAGACCATATTAGTCAATCCATCCCAAACTATATATTTCTCATTGAGATATAAGATCCGATTGATTTTGCCGATTTCAAGATCCTCCATTGTTTCCAAAGGGATATAAGTAACACTATCGAACATCGAATAAAAGTCACTTTTCTGAGCTTCATCTACATTTACTATGTATATATGTTCTGCATTTTTATTCTGAGAAGGACCGCATGAGAACAAAAAACAAAAAGTGATTAATAAAATTATATATTTTTGCATAAACCAAACAATGAATTTATTTTAATAAAAGGCTAATTTAATACATCAGGAAATACCTTCAATTTAAACTAGCCTTTTTAACCTTTAATCAGAGAACATTAGTAGGGACAACTTACAGGGCCAGGGCTTGTACAAGTCCAATCACAACCGAAATTAGTAACCCAATAGCCACCCGGAGTCCAACCAACTACTTCACATCCAGCTAATGCCTCTACATTTTCCAATGCTAACTCAGACAGTTTCACATCTTCTTTTTGCTGAATACTGTTCAATCCTGCTAACAATGCAATAGCAGCAATTGCAATAAAACCAGTTACTTTTCTTTTCATTTTTCAAATATTTAGTTAGTTAACAACATTATCATTGTCTCATTCATGAAACAATTTTCTATAATCAATTTATTTAAGATTAATTTCTCCCCAAAGACAATCCCCCCATTGATTTCTTAACTCAACAAAATAATCTTCCTCATCAAATCTTCTTAAATCAACTGTAATATAGTCCGTCTCCGAAGCTTGGATCATTTCTTCATAAAAAACCTTTCCGCCTTTCAATATATATATTGTTATATCGGAACGTTTAGTATTACTATGAATGGATAAAACACCCTCATTAACAAAAGCTGAGATCGGAATTGAAGGAGAAATGGAACGAGCACCTTCCTTCCAATTTCCACAAAAAGGAATACTTCTATTTCCCTCCGCCAATACACTCTGTAGCAATGGACTATTGAAAACAAATAATGTACACATTACCCAAGCAAGCTTTTTTTAAGCCTTTACCATAACGATAATTTTAATAATTTCTACTCTGCAAAGGTACGAGGTTTATATATAATACCAATGGATAGCAGGTGGACAGTCAAGAACGCTCTAAGGATTGATAATAAACACTTTTAAAGAATGAGTCAAAGATAAAATGTGGACAGCCTGTTTCTCTGCACTTCCAAAGGTAGGCTTCAATAGACATTTCACCCTCTAACGGAGTCGTCAGATGTTGATTGATCCGCTCTTTTAAACGTTGCCTACATTTAGTGACAGAAAAGAGATAATCAGAAAATAAAAACAAGATAGTCTTTTTAAGTATTTTCATTTTAGATAGCCAGTTTTAACCAGCTATCTAAAATGAATCTTTATAGAACAAATCAGAAATACGAATTTTTAATTTATCACTTTGTAATCATGCAAACTTATCAAAAATTATCCAATTGGACCTGGTGGCAAATAATGACCATATAAATTCATAACAACTAACTGATCATTAAATGTTATATATGACCTATTAGCAGTCCAAGTTGTACCATCCTTTTTCGTCATTGTAGGTTGATTATTTCTTGAATATGCATAGGATCCATACATCATTATAGAGTCAAAATCAAATTTTGATGACGCATAGCCATAAGGCCAAATGTCGAACTGATCTCTAGCAGGAATTTGAATATTCCTTTCATTTACTATTATATAATTGTCTCTCATTGGATGCTGATGCTCATGTAACATTCCTAATGCATGTCCAAGTTCATGCATAACAGTTCCTTTATTCCATCCTGCAATAGAAAGACTTAAAGTTTGTTTTCCACCTATTCGACCAAGATTTGAGTAGCTACCATTACCTATAATAATTTCGATATAATCTCCAGAACCCTGTCCCACTCTAAATAAAATATTACATGCACTTTCCCATTCATACATAGCATCATATATTATATTTTGATCTTCTAAAGAAACGTTAGAAGCAAATACAAAATAAACAACTTTATCTTGCCATATTTGGGATAATTCAGAAATAGAAATTCCACGAGATACATTCTTTTTAGCAAGTAATTCAACTTGTTTATCACTCAACAGTATATCACCACATACATATTGTTCATTTACTTTTGATAACTGCAGACCATTAGCAAGCCTTATGGTATCTTTTACTAGCGATTCAAATGCAATTTCTTGATAAATATTAACAGAATCACTTTCAACAGATAATGTTGATTTTACCAAGGTACCTATATCGGCTTCCAAAAGACTTTTTTCTAAAGGCAGATTACCATCACTACAACTCCATAAAAAAAATGAAGTAATACAAACTAAAACACTTTTCATATCTTATACAATTTAAATATTATAGTGGTAAATATATATATAAAAATAAGTATTATAAAAACAAATTAATTATGAAATTTTCGTTTTTTCCAATATTTTTCTTAGAACATATTCCTTCTCAAATTTTTCTGTCATTTTTTGACTATTATCATATGAATATACATTATATGTAACAACTGTTATTAATAAAGTATATTCGTATCCTAGCTCATATTCAAATCTGTCTATTACAGATTCAAATGGAATCCATTTATCCATATCTACATTTGCATATTTGATCAATATACACTCTTTCTTTGAGTTTAAAATTGAATCTTTAACAATTACTGTTTCAGGTGCAACAAAAATCGTATAAGTTTCAACCGAATATACACTTTTTTTATTATTTTCAGGCAAATCATTATCATTACATGAAACTAAACAAAAAATACCAAAAACTACTATTATAAATAATCTCATACGAATCATATATTTAATTGTTTATTTATATATATGATGCTTTTAGGAATTTATTTACTGCATTATATATGTTAAATTATATCATTTAGAGCTATATAATAATACTGGATTTAGTTTTTGTATTGCTATTTTTATCCAGCACAAATAATATTTATATATTTTATGCAGCTTTTTATCATACAAATGCATCTATTGTTATAGATAAACAAAAGAATAACATCATGAATAAACTGTATTTTCTATTATTAATTTTTCCTACAATTATATGTAGTTGTAATAAATCTGAAAATGAAGTAGAAACTTCCACTATTGTAACATTTGAAAAAAATCCAATTGTATTAAATTCTGATCTACAAGAGACAGAGATTCAAGCAAGTTCAACTTATTGGATTATGACTGTCACTGATAAAAATAATTCTATAATTGAAGGTGATACAATTAATGGTAGTTGGTATACGCTCATTAAAAAAAATGGCGGTAAGTCCATATTAATAAAAGTAGCCAACAATCCTGAAAAAGAGCGCAAACTGTCTATTGGAATAAAAAAGATCAACTACTATTCTCTTTTAACAATAATACAAAAAGCAGAAGAAAAATAATTTGAAATTCAATTCTTATATTTTTGTATATAAATAGACTTTCATTCTCTACGTGTATTTTTTAATTAAAAAATAATTGATTGATAAAATAAATAGTCTTATATAAATAGGACTATTTATCAAAAAATACATTTATTACATTCATATTGCTTTTGACAATTTCTCTTATTCTTATAGTTTTACAATATACCACCTCCACCGGGGTAATATGAATTATTATTTGATAAATATATCTGGACTTGATCATCAGTCAATGCCGGTTGTTGTGAATCTATTTGACTCATTGTTGCTGGTGTAAACCATGTATCACTGCCAAAATCAGAATCTTTTTGAATCCCCATCCCCCAATTACAATGGACCATCATAACTTCATTTGTATTCCAATTCATTTGTACGCCATCCCATACCCATACATGACCACTTGTTGTACCATGCATAACTCCTGCTGTGATATGTGGATTATTTTTCATGATAAGATCTGCCAATTTATTTATATCAATATTCTTGTGATATTTTGTTTCTACTGAATATCCTTGTTTATCAGCCAAGTATGTCCCAATTTTACGAGGATCATACAAAATCCCCACGGTTGGATAATAATCTATACCAAGTGCAATACCTATCTCTTTACATAATTGGCTAACCTCAAATTGAGCATCTTCTCCAGGAACTGCCACAAATGCAAATTTTGAAAAATTATAAACGTAAGGTTTTCCATTTGCCATAATATCTGATTTAAATTTTGAATAAAAAGTCACTACTTGCGCAGTTGCTGTTGCCGCGCATCCCACTGGAGCATGCCCCTTTAAGGTCGGATGTGCATTCATCACAGGAAAAGCTTTAATTTGGCTATTATAAGGATATTCCTGATGCCAATGAGTGCAAAGTAAAGGTCCATGAGTAGTTATATCAGGACGTGCACCATAAGTATGTATAGTTTCTGACGGATTTTTATAATAATTTTCAATATCATTTTTAACAATGAAAGGTATTGATTTTATAATATGAGCCAAAGGATAAATCCGGGCGGTATCACTAATATCCCCATGTGAATAGACATAAACTTTATTTATTCTTTCATCTCCTGTTGCAATTGAATAACCTAAAGTTCCGTCTGCTTCATGAAACTTCATTAAATACAAATCAACACTTACCGAATCAGGAATTTGTGGACCATTTGATTTAGTATTTGTTTCATGATTCCATTTAAAATGATAAGTTGTTTTTATTGATTCATCTACGATAATGCTATTTTCAGACTTTGTTAGAGATGAATTTCGAAGAGACTTGCTAAACTTGTTAAGAAGATCAAGTGTTACGCTTTCTACAAGAGAATTTTCCGCAATAGAACCTTTTAGAGATACTTGAGATAATTCTTCAACTTCTCTTTGATTACAACTGCAAAACAATAATACCATCATAACTGGCATTAATTTAAATATAGTCTTCATACTTTAATATTTTGAGTTCATAATAATACAAACTATTCATTTAAAAACAACTCTCCCCAAAGACAATCAGCCCATTGATTTTTCAATCCAATAGAATAAGTTCCAGATTCAAATTCACTCAAATCAATTGTAACACAATCAGTTTTCGATGCCGGAATCATTTCTTCATAAAGTACCTTTCCGTCTTTCGATATACATATTGTTATATCAGAACGTTGAGTACTACTATGAATGGATAAGACACCATCATTAATAAAAGCGGAGATTGGAATTGAAGGAGAAATGGAACGAGTATCTTCTCTCCATTCTCCCCAAAATGAAACCCTCTTGCTCCCTTCCGCTGATATACTCTGTAGTAGTAAACAACTGAAAAAAAGAAATACACACATTGCCCCAACAGGCTTTTTGAGGTTCTTTGCCATAACGATAATTTTATAAATTTCTACTCTACAAAGGTATGCGGTTTATAATAGAAACAGATAAAAATAAACGGACAGCAAGTGGACAGACATGAACAGCCAGAACGCTAATATTAAGGCGTTTATCAATATCAAGCAATCACAAAATGTGGACAAGGTGTTTCCTAGTACTTCCAAAGGTAAGCATCAATGGACCTTTCTCCCTCTAACGGGGTTTCCAAATGCTGATTGATCCGCTCTTTCAAACGTTGCTTACGCTTGGTTACGGATGAAGGTGAAATAGCTAGTAATTCAGCCATAATGGAATTATTCAATTGTAATTTTATCAGGCAACAAATCAAAAGGTCATCATTCGTTAATGAAAAGTCTCTCCTCAACCGGTCAATCAGATTCGGATAAACGATATTCATTGAATTAAAGATTTCAGAACATCGGAATTCATCGATATATTCCGGATTGGATTTTAAACAATTAAGTATATTTATATGCTTAATCAATTGGGAACATAGATATCTTTGCCGCTCGGACAAATAAGTATTTTCAGTAACCAAGCGTTCATACGTTTTTAGTTCCTCCCCTTTTTCTTTTAAATGGGATACATATTTCTCTATATCTCTCTGTAATATTTCATTTTGAGACTGCAATGAAACATTGTCTTGGCGGATTTGTTCAATTTCCTTCACCTGATCATTTATATGTTCCTGTGAGCCTATATGTTCCTCAATCTGGAAAGATAAGGCTTTTATAAGAGTTTCATTTTCATGAATTATATTTTCATTTTCATGTAAATGGTTTATACGTACCTCCAACTGTTTTCTATTTTCTTGAATTGTACGTTCCTTCTTGACCAACTTATGTTGATAAAAACATATTAATATAGATATTATTATTAATAATATTATCGATCCCCATAACAACTTGTTTTCTAACTTATTATTGATATTCAATAACTTTTCCTGTTCATACTTTGCTTGAATTTCCGCAATCTCTGAACTGCGATTGATATTATCAACAGAATCTTTATAAACCCAATATTGCTCATTATACTGAATTGCATCTTCATATTTCCCTAAGTCTCTACATAAATAATATAAAGTTTGTGTTGCATCTTGTTTTGTATAAAGATTAGTAGTATTCAATGCTTTTTCTAAATAAAAATATGCTGAATCAAATTGTCCCATGCAATAATAAGTTTCTCCGATTCCTAAATAAGTTTGTGGCAAAGCAGAAATGTTATGTTTTTCTTCTATCTTCTTTGATTTATCAAGATAATACATACATGAATCAAGCATGGATAAAGATCTGTACACAGTCACGATTTCCCCATAAGCCAATGTTAAAGCTTTCAAACTTCCTGCCTGTTCTGCAATTCCTATTGCTTTTTTATAATAATCTAATCCTTTAGTCCAATCATTGTTAAGCGTAGAAACACGTCCCAAACAAGAATATGAGTTGGAAATCAATGTGCTATCTTTCAATTGAATTGAATAATCATATGCATTCTCATAAGCTTTCAATGCCAAGTCCGCCAAACCACGATAAGCATATAATGTACCTAAGTGAATATTTATCAAACAAAGCAACCTATAATCCGTCGTATTCTTTGCCGCATCCCTCGCTCGTAAATAATAGTCAGTAGCTTCCTCCGCATTATTCAGATCATGGTTAACCCGCCCTTCATAATATAAGGCAGTCGCTTTCCTCACCGGATTATCCTGTTTTTCAAAATAAGTCAGTGCAATATTGATCAAAGAATCAGAAGTATGCTTTACATAGTTTTTATCACGTGCCTGGGTAATCAACAAACACCACGTAGCATATTGAAATTTATCTGACGGAGAGGGCACTTCCATTGAATCCAATACCGCCAACGCACTGTCCGGGAAACGCTGCATAAGCGACTCTGCATAAGACAGTTCCGGTAATAACTCTTTTGGCTGTTCAGTACACATCACGAAAGAGAGCAGACAGAATACTATATAAGATAGGTATCTCATCGCTGCACGGCATAATTGTTATAGCCTCAAAGATAATGAAACAATTCAATCCAAAGCTATTAATAATCAATTTTTTCAATACAGTCACAAACTAATTATCTGAGTTCAAAACATGTTTTTTGAAACTTACTTTAATTTCTTTTGAATATTCATCACTTAAAAACACTCGTACAACGGCAGTCTTTATTATAAAGTATTTGCGTAGTATTGGTTTTGACGTGAATAATGATCTGTTTGCCGACAACTCTTGGTACTTCCGCAATGCGTTGGTGCGTGCAAATTACAGAAATATACGAAAAGGCGTTGAACCGGATATGAGTTTCTTAGTTTTGTTTTTCAGGAATCTGATGATGGGAGAAAATAATGAGTTGAAAAATAGAACTATGATTATCAATCCATCTCAACATGTTGACCGAACAAGCACCGAACAAGCTAACCGAACAACTTGCAACTAATCGTAATTCTTATAAAAGATTCCCTCCATTATCAAAATGTCACTACTCTACCAGGTAAATCGGATTAATATACCGGATAAATAAAAATACCCCAGCGGGTAATATTTTTTAACGTATCAATCCGTTTACAAAACACTTAAATAATAATCATATTGTCATTTGTAAGAAATATAACGAAAAGGGACTTTACGCCATCCGGTATTCCATAAAATATTCGAATCTCAATACTTAATCCGATACTTATCCAATACCTCTTTATAATTATCCTGCGCAGTCAAACAAGTATCCCGCAAATAGTCTTTGATATGATTCCACTGTTGTAATCCCCGATAATAGAACATTTTCAATTCTTCGGTGATAATAAAGGGAACATGTCCGTTTGCAAGGCATTCTTTAAACAGGATCAGGCGACCGACACGTCCATTACCATCCTGAAAAGGGTGAATCACCTCAAAACAATGATGCCAGTCCAAAATGTCATCAAAAGATTTCTGTTTTTTCGAATTATAGGCTTTCAGCAGTGCCTTCATCTCCTTATGAACGTTCTCCGGCAGTGTTGTATCAGCACCGCCAACCTCATTGGGCAAACGTTTATAATCGCCTACGGCAAACCAATCTTTCCGGCTATCCGATGTGCCGGATTTCAGAATATTGTGCAATTCTTTAATGAAAGTCTCAGATAAAATCTCCTCAGCCCTGTCAAGGATAAGATCAATACACCGAAAATGGTTGGTGGCCTCGATAATATCGTCCACATTGATGCTTTCATCAGTTACTCTGATGGTATTGGTCTCAAAAATATAACGGGTTTGGTCATGAGTCAGACGACTGCCTTCGATGTGATTCGAGTTATATGTAAGATCGATCTGCGTTTTGTGATAGATACCGCCTTTCAATTTCATCTGCTTTTGTTCGCGCAACACGGCAAGCAAAGGCATAATCTTCACTTTCGACTTTTTCTGTAAAGGTAATTCCGCATCTTCCGGTATGTTCCATGTCTTGCCAGTAAGGAATGCACCCTCAATTTTTCCGACAGCGCAATAATTACGTGCCGTGCGCTCTGAAACACCGTACTTTCCTGCAAATTCTCCGACTGAAATATATTTCATATTCAAATTCTATCGGCAAGTTTTACACCGATTTTCACTTCAAAGATAACATATCTTGCCGATACCGGCAAGATATGGAAATAAGGTATAGTATAAATATTCCATAATTATACCTACCCTGAGTACAATTCCTGCTATTGCATCGTATATTTGCCCTCAACCTTTTTTCAGGCACGCATGTCATGTATGTATTAACTGCTGATAATAAATAAAATAGGAACAAATGAAACAAAAACGATCTTTTATCTTTTTCCTGCTGAGCTTCTTCTGCCTTTTCCAACTGGCGGCACAACAGGAACTGCAACCGTTACCTATCGATCCGCAGGTTCGCTACGGTAAACTTCCGAACGGTTTGACGTATTATATCCGTCATAATGAATTACCAAAAGAACGGGCCGATTTCTATATCGCCCAAAACGTCGGTTCCATTCTCGAAGAAGAAAATCAGCGCGGGCTGGCACATTTCCTGGAACATATGGCATTCGACGGTTCCAAAAACTTCCCGAATAAGGGAATGGACGAATTTACTGAAAGCATCGGTATGCGTATGGGTGAAAATTTCAATGCTTATACCAGCTTCGATGAAACGGTTTATATGATCATGAATGCCCCGGTGACTCGCGAGAGTGTAGTGGATTCCTGCCTGCTGATCCTACATGACTGGTCCGGCTTCATCACGCTTGCCGATTCGGCCATCGAAAAGGAACGTGGTGTGATCCGCGAAGAATGGCGTACCCGCCAGGATGCACAAATGCGTATCTGGGAACAGCAGTTGCCGAAAATTTATCCGAACAGCCGTTATGCCAACCGCATGCCGATCGGTACGATCGACGTGATCAACAATTTCAAGCCGGACGAATTGCGCGCCTATTACCATAAATGGTACCGTCCCGACCTGCAGGGTATCATCATTGTTGGAGATATAGATGTCGACAAGGTGGAAGCCGCTGTAAAAAGAATATTTGCCGATATCCCCGCTCCTGTAAACCCCGCTCCGCGCACCATGTTCGAGGTTCCGGACAACGATATGCCGCTGATCTCCGTCGCGACAGACAAAGAGGCATCGAACACGATCCTCTCTATTTCATATAAACATGAAAAAATGCCGCAGGATATGTACGGAACGATTGCCGGACTGGTGAAAGATTATATCCAGAACATAGCGGCAACGATAATGAACGAACGCTTCAACGAAATGGTGCAGAAAGCCAATCCGCCGTTTGTTGCGGCTCAGGCTTCAGACGGTGATTTCATGGTTTCCAAGACAAAAGGAGCCTGGACAGTTGCAGCCCTGGTTAAAGATAACGAGGTAGACTCGGCCATGAATGCTTTGGTAACAGAGACAGAGCGGGTAAAACGTTTCGGCTTCACTCCTTCAGAGTATGACCGCGCCCGTATCAACGTGCTGAAAGACTACGAATCGCTCTACAATGACCGCGACAAACAGCGTAACAGCACTTTCACCAATGAATATGTCCGCCACTTTACCGAAGGAGGATATATTCCCGGCATCGAAGCCGAATATGCATTGATCAACCAGGTTGCACAGGCTGTTCCGGTCGAACAGATCAACAAATATATACAGGATATGATCGGTGACAGAAATATCGTTATCAGCCTGACCGGTCCGGAAAAAGAAGGTATCACCCTTCCTACAGATGAAGAACTGCTCCGCGATTTTATGAAGGCGCAACGCATTCCTGTAGAAGCCTATAAGGAAACAGTCTCCAACGAACCGCTGATCGCTGAACTCCCTGCTCCGGGTAAGATCACGGAGACAAAGGAAGACCCGCTGTTCGGTGCCACGATCCTGACATTGGGTAACGGTATCAAAGTGGTATTGAAACACACTGACTTCAAGAAGGATGAGATCCAAATGACGGCAACCAGCCCGGGAGGAAGTACTTTGTTCGGGAATAAGGACATCGACAACCTGAAAGTGTTCAACGACGTGATCGGCCTGGGTGGTCTGGGTAACTTCTCTGCGACCGACCTGAGCAAGATGCTGGCAGGTAAGAAAGTATCCTGCTCCACTTCGTTGGGAATGGACAGTGAGAACGTAAACGGTTCGTCCACTCCTGCCGACCTGAAAACGTTATTCGAACTGATTTATCTCAACTTCACGGCTCCACGCATGGATGAAGAGGCATATGCTTCTTTTGAAAACCGCATGAAGGCACAGTTGAAGAATCTGGAACTAAACCCAATGGTCGCTTTCAGTGATTCGTTGACTAAAGCGATTTACGATAATAATCCGCGTGCCATGCGTATCGACGCTGATGATTTCAAGAATATCAGTTATCCGCGTATCATGGAGATGTATAAAGAACGTTTCGGCGATGCTTCCGGTTTCGTTTTCACTTTTGTAGGGAATATCAACATAGACAACATCCGCCCGTTGGCTGAACAATATTTGGCAACCCTTCCGGCAAATGGAAAGATCGAACAGGGTAACCCTAAAGAAGTACCTCCCATCCGCAAAGGCGATTACGTAAACCGCTTCAAACGCCCGATGGAAACCCCGAAAGCATCCGTCGTGAATCTCTATTCCGGACAGATGGATTACAATCTGGAAAATATCCTTACGGCAACCATGTTGAAACAGGTTCTCGACTTGGTATATACAGAAAAAGTACGTGAAGACGAAGGTGGTACTTACGGTGTGCAGACTTCCGCCCGCATCTCTTCCTTCCCCAAAGGACAGACATTCCTGCAAGCTTATTTCGATACCGACCCGGACAAACGCGAAAAGATGAACACGATCGTCCGCAACGAGCTGAAACGTATTTCCGACATCGGCCCGACTCCTGAATATTTCAAGAAGACACAGGACAACATCCTGAAACGTCATGCTGAAAACCTGCAGGAAAATAGTTACTGGCTGAATACGCTGGACAACTATTATTACAAAGGATTCGACGGGGAAACAAAATATGTTGAAACGGTCAACAGTATCACTCCTGCCAAAATACAGGCCTTCGCTAAGAAACTACTTGGCCAGGGAAATAGTATCAAGGTGGTGATGGAGCCGTAAGACTATAATAACATCTTCGCCAAATTTAAAATAAGATAGTATCTCATACGAGTTCTGTCATATTTTAAATTTGGCGATTTTATTGGAATATCGTTCTCCTTATTTTACTTTTGTAGTGAAAACTAAAATAACGAGTACATAAAATAATTAGGAAATCGATCAACCAACGTTTTAAAAGAGATTACAGGTGGAAAATGTGGACGGATCTATATCTTAAAAAAACATGTAGAGATATTCAAATAATATAAAACTACGAATATGAGAGCTTTATCTTACTTATTTTCTATCCTTATTGTCTTTTTGTGTATCAGCTTTAATGGATATTCGCAAGAATTGACAACCGAACTAAACACTGGTTATAAAGTGGGAGATTATGAAGTGTTTGTATTTGCCGAAGGTTCAGGAGATGCCGAGACGGGCTTATTGATAGACGCGTCAGCAGATATAACAGCTAAATATGCTCCAAACGGAACCTTCCCGATCGCAACAAACGTTGTATTGATAAAAGGGAAAGGCAAAGTATGGCTCATAGACACTGGCTACGGATGGAAAATTTTCGAGCATATGAAGAACCTTGGTGTTGAATGCCAGGATGTAGACCAAATACTGTTGACACATATGCACGGAGACCATGTCGGAGGAATGCTGTTGGATGGAAATCCATTTTTCGTAAACTCATCGATAGCCGTAAGCGACAAAGAACTGGCTTATTGGAGCAGTGAAGTAGAAATGAACAAATTCCCGCCCGACCAGCGCGGAAATTTTCATACAGTGCAGAAGATAAAGGAACAATACGGTACAAAAGTCAAAACAGTACAAGCTCTTGCGCTCGACGGGGATTACGGCGACGGCATCTTCCCGATAGAGGCCTACGGACATACCCCGGGACACATAATGTACCTCATCTCCGATGGCGGCGAAAAGCTGTTGGTATGGGGAGACCTGACACATGCCCTGGCTATACAGATGCCACACCCCGAGATATCTATAACCTATGACGTCGATCCCGACATAGCACGAGAAACGCGCCTGAAAGTGCTGGAATACCTAGCCGACAAGGACATCGCCGTAATAGGGATGCATGTTCCGGTTCCACAGCCGGGAAAGATTGTGAAAGATGAAATTTCCGGAGGATACAAGTTTTTATCAAAACTAAAATAGCGTATCCAGCTGTTTCATATGAAAAGAGTACAAACAATCTCTTTTTCGGTTTTTAATTAATCCCATTCTAGCTTCCGCACTCGAATATTTCACAGTGAATATCACTGCGAAAAGAACTGATTGAAGTACTTTCTTAATAATCAGATTTATTTTTTATCTTTGACCCTGTAAACCTTCAATCGAGTAAAATGTACATCCGAGTAATTCTCTGTCTGCTACCACTTCTCACCCTATCCGGGAATATCTCCGGAGAAACTCTGTCTGCCGGAACTGAAAAAATGTTGAACAGCCTGGATTCGTTACTGGCTAAAAAAGAGGCTTTTGTCATTGCCAAAGAAAAGAGAATCGAGGACCTGAGGAAAATGGAGATGAAAGTTGCGACAGAAGAAGAGCAATACTGGATGAACAAATTGTTTTACGAAGAATACATGGTTTATGACAGCGACTCCGCATTTAGTTATATCAATAAAAACCTGGAAATAGCACAGCGGCTGAACAATCCCCAATGGGCTGCGCAGTGGAAGATCGAACAATCGTTCATCCTGACAGCCACCGGTTTCCTGAAAGAGGGGCTGGATGCACTGAACGAAATAAAACCGGAAAACCTGTCGCCCTATTCCAGAACGGACTATTACGGACAAATGATGTATCTCTATTCCCATTACGGACAATATTCCGGTGAAAATTCAGAACAGAGTACTCTTTATTATGCAAAAGAAAGGAATTATCGGGATTCTATCTTCGCCAGTATTCCCGACAACCATCCCTATGGCTTATGGTACAAAGGATGGCAATATAACAAAACCCCACAGGCTGCTGAAGTAAAAGAACAATTGACACAAGTACTTGCTTCTGCTTCTTTCGACTCCAGGAAAGATGCCATGAATGCTTATATCCTGGCAATCATGTATAGAGACGAAGGTAACGAAGATGAATATTTTCGTTACCTCATTTTATCAGCCATGGCTGATATCCGCTCGGCGAACCATGATATCGCTTCCCTGGAAGAACTGGGAAAGATCCTTTACGAAAAAGGGTCCATAGACCGTGCCTATTCATATCTCAACTATTGTCTGGGATGCGCACAATTATATAAAAACAGGATACGTATGATCGGTATTTCTTCCGCTTTGGATGCCATCCACAAAACATACGAACAAAGGAACAGGAAACAGGAAGCCGACCTGCGCCAGTATCTGTTCATTGTCAGCACATTGCTATTGGTCCTGCTTGCAGCCGTATTCCTTATCGGATCACAAATGAAGCGGCTGAAAGAATCACGCAAGAAGCTGAACAGCGCCAACCTGGACCTGAACAGGCATGTAGAAGAACTCGAACAGGCTCATAAACAGCTGGCGGAAGTGAACAACCAGCTTCAGTCGCTCAATGAACAGTTACTGGATGCCAACAACAAACTGACGGAATCCAATTATGTCAAGGAAGAATATATAGGTTACGTGTTCAACATCTGTTCCAGCTATATCAGCAAGCTGGACGAATACCGGAAGAATATCAACCGGAAGATCAAAACGGGCATGGTAGAGGAAGTCAAGAAGATGACGGATGCCTCGACTCTGGCAGCTAACGAACTGAAAGAGTTTTACAGTAACTTCGATGCCATCTTCCTGCATATCTATCCGGATTTTGTCTCTGATTTCAATGCTTTGCTACAACCGGACAAACAGATTATCCCCCGGGAAGGAGAATTGCTGAACACTGAACTCCGCATCTATGCCCTCGTGCGCCTGGGTATCAGCGACAGCGTAAAAATTGCCGAGTTCCTGCATTGTTCCCCACAGACCGTTTACAACAACCGGCTGAAAACACGCAGCAAAGCTGTCGTTCCTAAGGAGCATTTTGCAGATATTGTAAAATCTTTGGGAAAAATAGAACGCTGAAAACGGCTCAGAAAGCCTCCTTTACCTACTATTGAAACTTACTTTTTTCGAATAGCCACACATATATAACCAGTTAATAATAAACAATATACAATTTAACCGAGTTTACTTCTCCCGCTTACCAGGCTATTGAGCCTTGCAGATTGCACTTTACTTTTGCAAGTACAAAAAGTGTAAAAACAATTAGTATGTTAACTTTAAAAATGTATGTATCGTATGAAAGACATTTTAGCAAAAAGGAGGCATTATAAAGGGATCATTCCTTTATTCCTATGCCTGTTATTATTCCCAGTATTTGTGTTTGCCCAGAAAGTGACTGTCAACGGACAGGTAAAAGATCACCTGGGAGAACCGGTCATCGGTGCGAATATCGCGATAAAAGGTACTACGACCGGAGCCATAACGGATCTGGACGGTATGTTCAGTATTCCAGATGTAGAAGTAGGTGTCACGGTGGATATCTCTTTTATCGGTTATTTATCCCAGTCTGTAAAGGTGTCGGGAAATGCTCCTATATTCATTACATTGGTAGAAGACAACCAGGCACTGGATGAAGTGGTCGTTATCGGCTACGGGGTTCAGAAGAAGAGTGTGGTAACAGCTTCCATCGCCCGCGTTTCTGCCGACGACCTGAGTTCAACAGCTCCTGTACGTGTGGATAATGCACTGAAAGGTCTGGCTTCGGGGGTACAGGTAACGACTACGAATGGTCAGCCGGGAGCAGCAGCCAAGATACGCATCCGCGGTACAGGTACTATCAACAATTCCGATCCGCTCTATATCGTAGACGGGATGGCTATCGACGGCGGGATCGATTATCTGAACCCGAATGATATCGCCTCTATCGAAGTATTGAAAGACGCAGCTTCAGGTGCTGTGTATGGTGCACGTGCCGCCAACGGTGTCGTTCTTGTAACGACAAAAAGTGGTAAAGAAGGGAAGGTAAGAGTCACTTATGACTTTTCTTTCGGCTGGCAGCGTCCCTGGAAAGAACGCGATATGCTGAATGCCACTCAATATGCGACCCTAATGAACGAAGCCAGCAACTATGCAGGCGAAGGCGATATGTACCAGAATCCGTCGCAATACGGTATCGGAACCAACTGGCAGAAAGAAACGTTCAACTACAACGCTCCGGTACAGAACCACCAGGTAAGCGTAAGCGGTGCCGGTGAAAAGGTCAATTATTTTCTTTCACTCGGTTATTATAACCAGGAAGGTATCGTAGGCGGCGATTACGACCGTTCCAACTACAAACGTATGACCATGCGTACCAATTCGACCTACACCTTATTCGACGAAAGCAAGACACGCAGCTGGCTGAATAAAATAGTGATCGGTGTGAATGCCGCTTATTCCCGCATCAACAATACGACCATCGAGACGAACTCGCTGACAGGTTCCGCGTTGGGTAACGCGATGTTCCTTTCTCCTATCATGGGGGTATATGCCGATGACGAGAGTGCACTGTATAATCAGTATGCGGACGAAATCAAACAATATGGCGACCTGGTGAGAGATAAGAAAACCGGACGCCTGGTAACCATTCCAAGCAAAGATTTCAATGAGATAAGCAATCCGCTCGGATATCTGTCCCTGCCGGGAGAAAAATTCAATTCAGACAAGTTCGTAGCCAATTTCTTCGCCGAACTGACACTTTGGGATAATCTGAAATTCAAAACATCCTACGGGACCGACCTGGCATTCTGGGGAACCGACGGATGGAGCAAACCGTATTACCTGGCAGTAAACAGCCATAACGACAAATCGAAAGTATGGTCGGAAATGAACCGCGGCTGCACCTGGCAGCTGGAAAATATCCTGACGTACGACAAGACATTCGGAGCTCATTCATTCTCAGTCGTACTGGGACAATCGGCAAAGAAATATACCGGCCGTAAAATAGGCGGTAGCGCATACGACATGATTGCGGAACTGGAAGATAAAGCGAATCTCGACTTTACAAGCGGCCTGGCTTCCGACGGTAAACGCGATGTATACGGCGGTATGTTCGATCCTTCCACACTGGCTTCTTACTTCGGCCGTATCAGCTACAACTACAACGAACGTTATATGTTGCAGATGACCGTACGCCGCGACGGATCTTCCAACTTCGGGCCTAACAACAAATGGGCTACATTCCCTTCCGTCTCTTTGGGTTGGAACATCACGAACGAATCCTTTATGGAGAAACGTCCGGACTGGTTGACCAGTACGAAACTCCGCCTGTCATGGGGTAAGAACGGTAACGAGAATATCGGAGCATTCCGCTATACAGCGAATGTGGCAACCGGCAATAACTATGTATTCGGCGGCGGATCAGGCCAGCAGATTATTATGGGTAGCAAACCGTCGGGCACTCCGAATGCCGACCTGAGATGGGAAGAGTCAGAACAATACGATGCAGGTCTTGACTTCGGATTCCTGAATAATTCACTGACAATCAGTGCCGATTATTTCAATAAGAGAACAAACGGCATGTTGAAGGAAATGAGTATCCCTTCTTACCTGGGTGAATCCAAACCCTGGGGTAACGTAGGTTCTATGGAAAATTCGGGCATTGAAGTGGACCTGGGATATAAATTCAATACAGGCGACTGGAACTTCAAAGTAGGTGGTAATATCAGTTACCTGAAAAACAAACTGATCAACTTAGGAAACTCCGACGGTTTCGAAATGAAAGACAATGTACACCAGTTGGGTAATGTCAGCCGCGCAGAAAACGGGGAAGTCTATCCGTTCTTCTACGGTTACAAAACAGCCGGTATCTTCCAGAACCAGGCACAGATCGATGCCTACGTGAACAACAAAGGCGAGAAACTGCAACCGAATGCCGAACCGGGTGATGTAATTTTCATAGATACGAACAAGGACGGGACTATCAGTGATACGGACCGGACGAAAATCGGTAAAGGTACTCCCGACTGGACATACGGCCTCAACTTCCAGGCTTCCTGGAAAGACATCGATTTCAGCATGCTGATCGCCGGTTCTATCGGTAACGATATATTCGATGCTACCCGCCGTATCGACTTGAGATATGTCAACCTGTCTGGCGAGATGATGGATCGCTGGCATGGAGAAGGAACTTCTAATACAGTTCCCCGCTTCACCTGGGCAAACAACAATGACAACTACCGTGTATCGGACCTGTATATCAAGAACGGTTCATACATGCGTCTGAAAAATATCCAGTTAGGTTATACCTTACCGAAAGACCTGACTTCAAAGGCATTCATATCCAGCCTGCGCATTTATGTAGCGGCAGAGAACCTGCTTACACTGACGGGATACAAGGGATTCGATCCTGAAATTTCCTACGACGCTTCTGCCGGTATCGACCGTGGAATCTACCCGCAGGCACGTACATTCACCGTTGGTTTGAACCTTAATTTCTAACATTAAAAAGACAAGACAAATGAAAAAGATAATAACGATTTCTTGTGTAGCTCTCACCCTGTTCGGAGCTACCTCATGCGGAGATGATTTCTTATCCGTTGATCCTTCCAGCAGTTTACCTATCGACGGATATTACAATACGGAAAGCCGTATCATGGAGGCAGTGACCGCTGCTTACGATCCGTTGCAATGGTATGACTACTTCTCAGGCTGGGCACCTCTAAGCCTGGTATACGATTGCATGAGCGACGATGTTTACGTAGGTGGCGGCAGCACCAGCGACCAGGGTGAGATCCACCTGATCTCGCAATACCTGTCGGACCCGATCAAGACGATCAGCGGTGCATGGACTACCAGCTATTCGGGTATCAACCGTTCAAACCTTGTGATTGCCGATGTCGAAGCTTCGGATATGTCCGATACGGATAAGAAAAAACTGATCGCAGAAGCCCGCGTACTGCGTGCCTGGTATTATTCTGTCCTGTGGAAATTATGGGGAAATGTTCCTTATTATGATGTAAACCTGATTTTCCCGTATATCGCAGAGCAGAAAACAGCGAAAGAAGTGTACGACCTGGTGGAAGCAGATCTGGCTGAAGTACTCGACAGCAAAGTGCTTCCGATGAAACAACCGGCCGAATGGGCAGGACGTGTCACACAGGCTATGGCTTCGATGGTATATGCAGAATATGTGATGTACCAGCAGGATGAAAGTAAGTATGCAAAAACATTGGGATATATGAAAGATATCATTTCTTCCGGCGAATATTCCCTGCAGCCGTTCGAAAATCTCTGGGAAACAGAGTTCGAATGGAATAACGAGACGATCTTCGACATCAATTATATAGCCAAAGGCGGTAAAAGAACCTGGGGTGATGCCAACTTTACCGGAGGCACCGTAGTTCCTGCCATGATCGGTATCGACGGACTGAGCGGCAGTCCCGACTATGTTAGCGGCTGGGGATTTGAAGCAGTGGCCAAAGAGGCTTACGATGCCTACGAGGAAAATGACAAACGCCGTGACACCGGTATTCTGAATATGGATAAATATATAGCAGACAATGCGGCAAAAGGGATAACAGTTACTTACGGAGGCCGTTATCAGAACACGGGATTGTTCCTTCGTAAATACCTGGGACGCATTGGGGGCAATGCCGGTTGTGTAGGTGATCCCGACCTGAACTGGGATAACAATCTCCGTATCTACCGTTACGCAGAAACATTACTGAACGCAGCCGAACTGGCAGCACGCACCAACGATACAGGTTCTGCCAAAAGCTACCTGAACCAGGTCCGCGAACGTGCCAGAGTAGCTTCGATCGATCCGACACTGGATAATATCCTACAGGAACGCCGCCGCGAATTCGTTGGTGAAGGCAAACGCTATTTCGACCTGGTCCGTTTCGGCAAAGCGGAAGAAGTTTTGAAGCCCAAAGGTGGAAAAGTACTGGATAAGAAAGGCGGATCGTACGTGAAAGACGGTATCCCCGAACGCGTTCAATGGACGATAAACAAGAAATATCTTCCCATCCCGCAGAGTGAAATAGAAGCGGCCAAAGGGACTATCGTTCAAAATCCGTATTAACAGTTACCATGTAGGGGCGGCGTTTATCCGCCCTTTACAACAATAATATAACAACCATGAAAACAGTAAGATCAACGATATTCTACACCGGTCTGATGGCTCTTATTCTGACGGCGTGCAGCCAGCCTTCCGGAACTGGTAAAGATTCTCTTATCGAAAAACAGGTAGAAGAACTACTCGGCAAAATGACCTTACCCGAAAAGATCGGTCAGATGAACCAGTTGAGTCCGTTTGGCAGCATGGATGAAATTGCAGGGCAGGTTCGCCAAGGAGAGATCGGGTCGTTACTGAATGTGACGGACCCTGAAAAAGTCAATGAGATACAGAAAGTAGCGGTGGAAGAATCCCGGCTGGGTATCCCCCTGTTAATATCGCGTGATGTCATTCACGGATATAAAACAATATTCCCAATACCCCTGGGACAGGCCGCTACTTTCAATCCTCAAATTGTGGAAGACGCTGCGCGTGTAGCCGCAATAGAAGCATCAGCCGACGGTATCCGCTGGACATTTGCCCCGATGATCGATATCTCACGCGATCCCCGCTGGGGACGAATCGCTGAAAGCTGTGGTGAAGATCCGTACCTGAGTTCCATTATGGGTGTAGCTATGGTGAAAGGTTTTCAGGGCGATTCCCTGAACGATCCGACCTCCATCGCAGCCTGTGCCAAACATTTTATCGGCTACGGAGCAGCAGAAGGAGGACGCGATTACAATTCGACGTTCATCCCGGAACGCCTGCTGCGTAATGTCTATTTTCCTCCGTTCGAAGCAGTAGCAAAAGCCGGATGCGCTACCTTTATGACCTCCTTTAATGATAACGACGGCATCCCTTCCACCGGAAATTCCTTTATTCTGAAAGAGGTGTTGCGCAACGAATGGAAATACGACGGCATGGTAGTTACCGACTGGGCTTCGACATCCGAAATGATCTCCCACGGCTTCTGTAAAGACGAGATGGAAGCGGCCTTGAAATCGGTTGATGCCGGCATCGATATGGAAATGGTCAGTGGTACCTTTATCCGTCATCTGGAAGAGCTTGTAAAAGATGGGGAAATACCGGAAGCGACCATTAATAATGCAGTACGCAACATCCTTCGTCTTAAGTTCCGTCTGGGACTGTTCGACAATCCTTATGTAAACACAGACCAACATGTAAAATATGCACCTGAACATCTAGCCAAAGCCAAAGAAGCAGTAGAACAATCGGTTATCCTGTTAAAGAACGACCGGGAAACCTTACCTTTCACCGATAAGATCCGTACCATTGCGGTCGTAGGTCCGTTAGCGGATGCCCCTCACGACCAAATGGGTACCTGGGTGTTCGACGGAGAAAAAGCACATACTCAAACCGTACTGACAGCCTTGAAAGAAATGTATGGCGACAAGGTTCAGTTTATCTACGAACCCGGATTGGGATACAGCCGCGACAAGAACACAGGCAATATCTCCAAAGCCGTAAGTGCAGCCACACGTGCGGACGCCGTATTGGTATGCGTAGGAGAAGAGTCTATCCTCTCGGGGGAGGCCCATTCTTTAGCAGATTTACATCTGCAGGGAGCGCAAAACGAACTGATAGCCGTCCTGGCAAAGACAGGGAAACCTCTCGTAACGGTTATCATGGCAGGTCGTCCGCTGACGATCGAGCAGGAAGTAAACCTGTCCGATGCCGTTCTCTACGCCTTCCACCCGGGAACTATGGGCGGTCCGGCTATTGCCGACCTGCTTTTCGGAAAAGTGGCACCGAGCGGTAAAACACCGGTTACCTTTCCGAAGATGGTAGGACAAATACCCGTTTACTATGCTCACAATAATACAGGCCGCCCCGCATCCCGCCAGGAAACGCTGATCGATGCTATCCCGCTGGAAGCCGGGCAGACTTCACTGGGCTGTACCTCTTTCTATATGGATGCCGGTTTCGATCCTCTGTTTCCCTTTGGTTACGGATTGTCGTACACCACATTCGGATACGACAACCTGCAACTGGCCAACGATAAGCTGGCTGCCAACGGAACACTGGAAATCAGTTTCGACCTGACCAATACCGGTAAATATGACGGGACAGAAGTGGTACAATTGTACGTACAAGATACCTTTGGCTCTGTTACCCGTCCGGTCAAAGAGCTGAAAGGTTTCCAACGTGTTCCCCTGAAGCAGGGTGAAAAGAAAACCGTCACCTTTTCTCTTCCTGTCGAAGAGCTGGCTTTCTGGAACATAGACATGCAGAAAGTAGTGGAGCCGGGTGAGTTCAACCTTTGGGTCGGCCCCAGCAGTGCAGAAGGATTACAAACAACATTCACAGTAGAATAACAGATATGAAAAAGAATCTATATTTAATGATCATGCTTTTGCTGGTATCCTGTACCGGATGTCAGCAGGACGCAACAACAGGTACGGACACGACCGATATGCCTCCGGAGGCATTTATGCGCATATCCGGAGCAGACCTGATTACCCCCAAGGGGCAGAAGTTCTTTATCAAAGGGACCAATCTCGGTAACTGGCTGAATCCCGAAGGCTACATGTTCGGCTTTAGCAAGACGAACTCACCGGGACGGATCAACCAGATGTTGTGCGAAATGGTCGGACCTGATTTCACCGCAGAGTTCTGGAAATCATTCAAAGACAATTATATTACCCGCGACGATGTGCAGTTCATCGCCGGGACAGGTGCCAACACGATCCGCCTCCCCTTCCATTATAAACTCTTTACCGATGAGGATTATATGGGGCTGACAGCCAACCAGGACGGTTTCGCCCGCATAGACAGTGTTGTCAACTGGTGCCGGGAAACCGGTTTGTACCTGATCCTCGATATGCACGATGCCCCGGGCGGACAGACCGGTGATAATATCGATGACAGTTACGGTTATCCCTGGCTGTTTGAAAGCGAAGCCAGCCAGCAACAGTTCTGCAATATCTGGAAAAAAATAGCTACATACTATAAGAACGAACCGGTTATTCTGGGATACGAACTGGCCAACGAACCTATCGCTCCTTATTTCAGCAATATGGAAGAGCTGAATGCGAAACTGGAACCGTTGTATAAACGGGCTGTCTCGGCTATCCGTGAGGCAGATACCAACCACATCATCCTGTTGGGAGGTGCCCAGTGGAACGGTAATTTCCGTCCGTTTACCGATTCCACATTCGATGATAAGATTATGTACACCTGCCATCGTTACGGCGGAGAAGCGACAAAGGCCGCTATCCAGGAAATCATCGATTTCCGCGACCGCGTGAACCTGCCGATGTACATGGGAGAGATCGGTCACAACACGGCAGCCTGGCAAAACGCATTCTGCCACGTCATGCAGGAGAACAATATCGGCTGGACCTTCTGGCCCTATAAAAAGATTGATGACTCATCTTTTGCCGGTATCAAAGCGCCTAAGAACTGGGACCGTATCATAGCCTTCTCAGAAGCTCCCCGAAGTACCTACCAGGAAATACGCGAGGCCCGTCCCAACCAGGAAGAGGCAAAAGCTGCCCTCATGGAATTTATAGAGAACAGCCGGTTACAGAACTGTATCATTCAGAACGAATATATCCGCTCACTAAGTTTAAAAGCACAATAAAACAACATGAAACCGATTAAGTATATTGCTTGCTTCCTGTTGCTGCTGCCCTCTTTCAGCCAGGCGCAACAAAGCATTCCGGTTTATCTGGACAACAACAAACCGATGGAAGAACGTGTAGAAGATGCCCTGTCGCGTCTGACACTCGAAGAAAAAGTGGCGCTGACACATGCGCAATCCAAATTCTGTTCGCCGGGGGTGGCACGCCTGGGCATTCCGGAATTCTGGATGACCGACGGCCCTCATGGCATTCGTCCCGAAGTATTATGGGATGAATGGGAGCAAGCCGGATGGACCAACGACTCTTGTGTCGCTTTCCCGGCACTGACCTGCCTGGCTGCTACCTGGAATCCGGAAATAGCTTTGTTGTATGGCAAGAGTATCGGCGAAGAAGCCCGCTACCGTAACAAAACAGTGTTGCTGGGTCCCGGTGTAAACATTTACCGCTCACCACTGAACGGACGTAACTTTGAATATATGGGTGAAGACCCTTATCTGGCCGGAAAGATGGTGGTTCCCTATATACAAGGTGTTCAACAGAATGCCGTGGCAGCCTGTGTGAAGCATTATGCACTAAACAATCAGGAAGTAAACCGTCACACAACCAATGTAATTGTAGATGACCGTGCTCTGCACGAAATCTATCTGCCAGCCTTCAAAGCTGCTGTTCAGGAAGGAAAAGCCTGGGCAATCATGGGCTCTTATAATCTGTACAAAGACCAGCACGGTTGCCATAACCAATATCTGTTGAATGACATTCTGAAAGGTGACTGGGGTTTTGACGGCGTTGTCGTTTCCGACTGGGGAGGCGTTCATAATACGCAGGAAGCCATAACCAACGGGCTCGATATGGAGTTCGGTAGCTGGACTAACGGATTATCCAACGGGGCAAGCAATGCTTACGATAATTATTACCTGGCAGATCCCTATCTTCAGCTGATCCGGGAGGGTAAAGTCGGAACGAAAGAGCTGGACGACAAGGTAAGACGTATCCTTCGCCTGGCTTATCGCACGAATATGGATAAAAACCGTCCTTACGGGTCACTTTGCTCGGAAGCACATTTTACCGCAGCCCGCCAAATCGGGGAAGAAGGTATTGTCTTGCTGCAAAACAAGAACAATGTACTCCCTATCGACCTGAACCGTGCAAAGAAAATAGCCGTTATCGGTGAAAATGCCGTCAAAATGATGACCGTAGGCGGCGGTTCCTCTTCCCTTAAAGTGAAATACGAATTATCTCCGCTGGATGGTATCCGGAAGAGAGTGGGTGACAAAGCCGAAGTTGTTTATGCACGTGGTTATGTAGGCGATCCGAGTGGTGAATACAATGGGGTGAAGTCCGGACAGGATCTGGATGACAACCGTTCGCCGGAGGAATTAATAGCCGAAGCCGTAGCTGTAGCCAAGGAGGCCGACTATGTGATCTTTATCGGTGGTCTGAACAAGAGTGCGCATCAGGACTGTGAGGACGCGGACCGCAAGGAACTAGGCTTATCTTACGGACAGGATCAGGTAATAACAGCCCTGGCTCAGGCGAATAAAAATCTGATCCTGGTAAATATTTCAGGGAATGCCATCGCCATGCCGTGGGTGAAAGATGTTCCGGCCATCGTACAGGCGTGGTATCTGGGATCGGAAGCGGGAAATGCCATTGCTTCGGTATTAGTCGGTGATGTAAATCCATCCGGTAAGTTACCGTTTACCTTCCCTGTCTCTTTACAGGACGTAGGTGCACACCGGTTAGGCGAATATCCGGGTACTCCCAGAAATGACGGTAGTAACATAGTAGACGAGAAGTACAACGAAAGTATCTTCGTCGGCTACCGTTGGGCAGACAAGCAGAAAGTCAAACCGCTCTTCAGCTTCGGCCACGGCCTTAGCTACACTACATTCGAATATGGAAAAATAACAGCCGACAAGAAGACGATTACGAAAAATGAACCTATCACTTTCACCCTGACCGTAAAAAACACAGGTAACCGTGAAGGGGCAGAAGTCGTACAGCTTTACGTCAGCGACAAAAAATCATCACTCCCCCGCCCCGTCAAGGAACTGAAAGGTTTTCAAAAAGTTTACCTGCAACCGGGAGAGATGAAACAGATATCCTTCACCATCGGTACCGATGCCCTGAGCTTCTTTAATGACGGCAAACATGAATGGGTTGCCGAACCCGGACAATTCGAAGCCTTGGTGGGAGCATCCTCGACCGATATTCGCAATAAAGTCGCATTTGAATTGAAATAACCAATCCCCCTTTTCTATATTTTATCCGGGTATATTACTTAACAGTTTATACCCGGACTATTTTATGTGTGTCTTTACTGGATTACAAAACCACCTTCACACCTTTATTCCCCAAGCGGACTACATAAACACCTTCCGGCAAACGGAAGGTCAATTCCTCACCGACATGAACATCGCGGAACACTTTCAAAGTACCGGCGGCAGAATAGACAAAAAGCTTCCCGTCGAAAGCGGGCAGGACATGTAAAGTACCGGCGACGGCCCACACACGCGAATGGATGTTTTCGATCGTTTCGTTGGCTACTGGGGCAAGTTTTTTTTCGATACCTTCGATATATATATTCACATCCGAACTTATATATTTGATGATATAAGCTCCGTCGCTGCTGCGCGGCGTAATTGTTTCGCCACGGTCGGTTGTGACAACCGGGTTTGACTGATTATACTCCTCATCAAGCGTAAGGTAGAAACGGAAATTATCCCAGGCTTCCACCTGAAATTCTCCGGACGACGGGTCGGTTACGGCACCTTCCACCTCCGGGAGGAAGACTGAATAATATATCGGATCTTGTGCAGGAGGTACATAATCCACGGCAAAGTTCGCCTGTAAAGTAAGGTCTTTATCGACGGTAATGGTACGCGTCGCATCTGCCACATCGTCACTCCATCCGGTAAAATGATAGCCGGAGTTGGGCCTTGCACGCAAAGTAAGCGGTGTACCGCCATAGTATTTGCCATCAACCGGTGCAGGAGTAGACGATATATCCACAGACCCCATCTCCGGATCATTAAGGGTAATGGATATGGAGAATGGACCGATATCCCTTATATTGCTAAAACTTCCCCATCCATCAGCTTTCTGATAGCTATCGATTGAACCAGCGGGGACATATACAGTAGTCGTAGCAGGAAGATCATAAAATGTGCCATCAGTAGCAGGTGGAGTCTTTGCTAGAGAAATGAGACTTTCAAGCCCTGTGCAAAACGCAAATGCTCCTGTTCCTATCGCTGTAACAGCCTCCGGTATGAAAACAGAAGTTATATCATTCTTATTATAAAACAGATGATCAGCAATAGTATATGAACTTATACCCGGCAACGATTCCGGCAGTGCAAGTGCAGTGGCTGTACCCGTATATTTGAGCAATTCAGCCTTCTGCCCCGAGCTTTCCGTATAGACGATATATCTATAATCGCCTTGTTCTTTAATACAGCTTTCTTCTTCTTTCGTATGGATTACTTTTGCATAACAGGTTATGCCGCCGTTGCCGGAATCTCCAGCCGTCAGGCTAAGGGTACTGTAATTATATATCTCTCTGAGGCTATAACATCTCTCAAAAGCATTATCTTCTATAATGGCATTAAATGATTTTCCCAAAGTAACAGAAAGAAGGCCAGTACAATCCCAAAAGGCACGACTCGCTATCCTTGTAACTCCATCGGGAATCGTTATTGAACCATTTTCTATTTGTTGCGGACACATAATAAGAGTCGTTCCGTCCTTGTTATAAAGTATGCCGCCGAATGAACTATAACTTTGGTTACCGGCAGCTACCGAAATACGCTTCAATGCAGGAATATTAAGAGCATAGCTACTTATGGAGGATACACTTGCAGGAATGTTTATCTCGGTCAATGAAGTATTCTGAAAGGCATAATCCTCTATCTCAGTCACATTTTTGCCAATTGTTACCGAGGTCAAACCTGTACAATCACTAAAGGCTCCATATTTTATTGTAATAACTTCATCAGGTATTTTCATTGACGTCTTTTCAATTCGCTGCGGACACCGGATAAGTATCTTTCCATCTCCACTATAAAGCGCGCCGCCGGATGAACTATAATTCCGGTTACCGGCAGCCACCGAAATGCGCTTCAACGTCGGAATATTAAAAACACCGGCAGCTATATCGGATACACTTGCCGGAATGTTTATTTCGGTCAGCGGGATATCCTCAAAAGCGTCCCCTTCTATCGTAGTCACATTTTTACCAACAGTTATCGAAGTCAGGCCTGTACAACTTTTAAAGGCTCTATCCCCTATTGCAGTGACTTTATCGGGAATCTTTATTGAAGTCTTTCCAATTTGCTGCGGACACCTGATCAGTTTCTTCCCATCCCCACTATAAAGTATACCGTCGGATGAACTGTAACTCCGGTTACCGACTGCTACCGAAATACGTTTCAGCGTCGGAAGATCGAAAAGCCTCCCCATCTCAGAGACACTTGCCGGAATATTTATTTCGGTTAATGGGGAACCGTAAAAGGCATCTCCCCCTATTGAAACGACCTTTTCACCCAAAATTACCGAAGTCAGAGCTGTACAAACAGAGAAAGCCAATTTATCTATCGATGTCACACCGTTGCCTATAGTTACCGAAGGCAGGTTTGTGCAACCACTAAAGGCAAAGAGGCCTATCGAAGTCACGTTATCGCCCATTGTTACCGAAGTCAGACCAGTACAATTCTCAAAGGCATTATTCCCTATCGTAGTCACCTTATAAGTAATCCCATCTTTCGTTACCTCATCAGGTATGTTCACGACCCCGGTATATTGGCATTGAGCCACCCTCAACTCATTCCCGTCAGGACCCGCTTTTGTTATATAGTAACAAATCGTCACCCCGTCTTCATTTTCTGCTTCAAAATAATTCTCCAACACGAATGACACAGTCGTTGTATTACCGGCATTGTCAGTAGCGATAGCTGTATGAGAGCCGGAAAAACTGCTGGCAGAATAAGTTCCATCGGGAAGGGATACCTCCACACCGTCTATCGTAACTTTCTTTACTCCACTAAGGCCGTCGACGGCTGTCAGGGTATAGGATAGAAAATTGGCGTCGACCGCCAGCTTCGGAGGAGTCTTATCGAGACAGACTGAAACAGAGTGATTGTAGGTCACTCCGGTCGTAGTACGTGTAAGGATATAAGAGATCGTCCGGTCGAGGCCTTCCTCTTCCCATATAAGTGTTGCCGGAAGCTTGCCGGTTTCCCCTGAAGAGAACGGAACAGGCTGTTGCAGAGAAATGCCAAAACCTTCCGGGGCAGTAAGGACGATATTCTCTTTATGCCAGTTTCCGATATTGGCAGCAGGAACGATAGCCTCGACTTCAGCCACTTTGCCGACCAGGGGGCTATATTCTACATCAGCCGTAAAATCGAGGGTATACTTTGCTTTACCTTCATCGGTCAAATCGAGCGTGCCTTGGGTAATATGCGTTCCGTCTTTAGCGAGTTTCCCATCATTCAACGGCTCGTCGGTTGCAAGAATATTCGCTACTACCGCATACTCCGGTGCCTCATCCTCATATAACTTCTGTCCGGCTCTTGGGGTAATAGAAAGTCTGCGTTTTCCGATCTTATAAACGACCGTGATATCGTGGGAAACATGATTGGCAGCCGTAGCCACATAAATGACCGAAGTTCCTGTACCTGTATCCGTCGCGGCATCAGGTGCACCTGTCACCCGGCCGTCAGTGGCCAGCGACAGGTTCAACGGATGCAAATTTCCGCCTTTCAGGCTAAAGGAAATAGTGCCGCAGGGTTTACCTGCATCAGTTGTAATAAGGGCGGCGAGGTCATTTGCCAGTTCGGAACCATACGTACCTACCACTTCGGAAGAAGCAGTAACCGTAAAGTTATTTGCCGACCAGCGTGCATAGAACTTGGTAGCTGCCGTGATCGTTTTCTCTCCGATAGCAGTGCCACCGGTCAACTCCTTCGTATCATACCATCCTTCCAGGGTATAATACTCCCGTACCGGTGTCGGAGCTGTTGCTTTTTCGCCACTTTTTATCAATTGTACCGGAAAATCACCTGTTGCCCCGTTCAAGTCAAAGGATACAGAGAACACTGTTTCATTCTCCTTATTGGATACGGGACCGGATATCGTTCCGCTACCGGTAATTTCTCCGTTTACCTGCAACGATCCTTCATTGGCCAACCCGCCGTTTTCTTCTACCGTAAGCGTAGCACCTTCATTAAAAATCAGGCTTTTGCCTGATGGTACAACCAGTTTTGCATCATCAGGGATAATCAGCGTCTCCCCCTTATCGAGGGTTATGTCTACCGGAAGTTCTATTTCGCCGCATACCGTAGCCGAACCGTCTTGAAACACAAAGCCATTGTAATGATCCGGCTGTATTCTGGGGGCGTCTTTCAGTGTCGCATCAGGGCCGATAATCAGGTCTTTTATGTCAGACTTTTGATTACTGGAAAAAAGGCCGCCCCGTCCTATATCCGAAGAACTGTATACTCCTCCTTTGCTTTTTATTTCTCCTCCGGTAATCGTTACTTGTCCCTGAAATGAAGTTACTACATCATTTCTCCATAGACCATTCCCTATACCGGACGCCGATTCACCACCCTGAGCTTCTATTATACCTCCGGTTATCGTAATACTTCCGCAGGTAGAGTTCTTATCATTACCGGAATCGCCTGCGCCAATGCCGGCAGAGCCGATTTTTCCTTCCGCTTTAACCTTTCCACCGGAAATAACAATCGTCCCGCCGGTAGAGTTATGCCCGTTACCGATACCGGCCCCGGATTGACTTGTTGCCGTTATATCTCCTCCTTTAATCAGAACATCACCGCATCCGGAGGCACCTCCTCCAATTCCGGCACCAGTACTTTCCGAAGAGGCAGTAACAGTACCACCACAGATAATAATCTTTCCGGTATTTTCATTCCTGTTTCCTCCTATTCCGGCACCGGCAGCACCAGAATAATTTACACATTTAGCAGTCAAATCATTTCCTTTATCACTCTCTGCCGTAATTTCGACTACTGCAGTTTCCGGCACACGGAGACCTGCATAAACATTGCAGCCTATAACGGTATTAGATCCTTTTAATATCAATCTGGCATGGCTGTTCGCAGCCAGTGCGAAAGCAGCTTGCCAGTAAACCGACATACGATTAATATTAATACCATCCAATGTTATGTTTAACGGGGTTTCTTCCGTTCCTCCATTTATAATGATACAAGCATCCGTCGCTGTAGCCGGATCCGTGTTTTTTACCGTAGCATCACTTGTAATAGTAAGGATCTTATTATTCCATGTATACGTTCCGTTTACTGTAAACGGATTGTTTTCTTCTGCCTGCCCTGCCCGACTCAGGCACAGCACGAATAGTATCAATAAGTATATTCTTCTCATACGGGTATCTCCATGTTATTATATGATTATTTTAAACAGCTCATTCCCCAGGCGAACCAGATAGACACCTGCCGGTAAACGGAAAGTCAGTTCCTCACCGACCCGGGCATTGCAGAGCACTTTCAAAGTACCGGCGGCAGAATAGACAGAGAGCTTTCCATCGAAGGCGGGCACGATATGCAGAACATCTGCCGCACCCCATACACGTGAATGGTTGATTTCGACCGTTTCGTTGGCAACCCGGTCAGGGTTCTTTTCGATACCGTCGATATAGACCTGTACGTCCGAACGGACATATTTGATGATATAAGCTCCGTCGCTGCTGCGCGGCGTAATTGTTTCGCCACGATCGGTTGTGACAATCGGGTTTGACTGATTATACTCCTCATCGAGCGTAAGGTAGAAACGGAAATTATCCCAGGCTTCCACCTGAGACTCGCCTGAAACCGGATCGGTAACAGCACCTTCTATTGCAGGAAGGAAAACAGAATAATATACCGGATCAGGTGCAGGAGGCACATAGTCCACAGCAAAATTCGCTTGCAAAGTAAGTTCCTGGTCGACGGTTATGGTACGCATCGCATCTGTCACATCGTCACTCCATCCGGTAAAATGATAACCGGAGTTGGCCCTTGCCTGCAAAGTAAGAGTCGTACCGCCATAGAATTTATCACCTACCGGTACAAGAGTCGCTGATATGTTCACAGAACCCATCGCCGGACCATTTAGGGTAACGGATACGGAGAATGGACCGAGATCCTTTATATTCATATTGCTAAAACGATTCCATCCTTCAGCACTCTGATAGTTATCGATAGAACCACCCGGGACATATACAGGAATCATACCCTGTATCCCATAAAATGCATACTCATCAGCAGCAGGTGGATTCTCTGCAAGAGAGATAAGACTTTCAAGACTTGTACAATAAGCAAATACTCCCATCCCTATCGTTGTAACAGCCTTCGGGATGACAACAGAAGTAATATCACGATTATCCATAAACATATGCTCGACAATTGCATACGAACTTATATCCGACAGTGATTCCGGCAACACAAGCACGGTGGCCGTACCCGTATATTTGAGCAATTCGGCCTTCTTCTCCGAGCCTTCGGTATATTCGATATATTTATAATCGCCTTGCTCTTTAATACAACTTACTGCTCCTTCTTCCGTATGGATTACCTTTGCATATCTGGCCATACCTCCATTGCCGGAACCTCCTGCCGTCAGGCTAAGCTTATTGCTGTAATTATATATCTCTTGGAGGTTATAACATCCTTCAAAAGCCTCATCTGCTATATCAGCATTAAATGATTCTCCTAAAGTAACAGAAAAAAGACTCGTACAAGATAGAAAGGCATGATTCAGTATCCTTGTGACTTTATCAGGAATCGTTATAGAACTCATTCCGATTTGTGACGGACACAGAATAAGAGTCTCTCCGTCCTTATCATAGAGGATGCCATCGGGTGAACTATACGTCTGATTATCTTTATCGACCAGAATACGCTTCAGTGTCGGAACAGTAAAAGCATCCGTCTCTATATAAAATACACTTGCAGGAATAGTTATTTCTGTCAACGATGTATTTTTAAAGGCATTAGTTCCTATCGTTGTCACTTTTTCACCAAGAGTTATCGAAGTAAGACCGCTGCAATAGCTAAAAGCACCAGGTCCTATCATAGTGACTTCTTCGGGCATCGCTATCGAACTGGTCTCGATTTGTGGCGGACATGCAATAAGGATTGTTTTATTCATGCCATAAAGTATACCCCCTGATGAACTATACGCCTGATTATTTTCATCGACCGAAATACGTTTCAGTGTCGGAATAAGAAAAGCACATTCACCTATATTGCATACTTCGGCCGGAAGATGTATCTCTGTTAATGAGGTTTCTCTAAAAGCATTCGTTCCTATTGTTTTTACATTTTTACCAAGAGTTATCGAAGTAAGGCCGCTGCAATAGTTAAAGGCACCAGGTCCTATCATAGTGACTTCTTCGGGCATCGTTATCGAACTGGTTTCAATTTGTGGGGGACACAGAATAAGGGTTGTTTTGTCTGCGTTATAAAGCACACCGTCCAATGAACTATAATTCTGATTTTCAGGATCGACCGAAATACGTTTCAGTGGTATAATTTCAAAAGCATTATTACCTATATCTGAGACACTTGCAGGAATATATATTTCTATCAATGAAGTATTTACAAAGGCATTAGCTTCTATCCCCGTCACTTTTTCGCCCATAGTTACCGCAGCCAAATTGTGACAACCAGCAAAGGCTAACTCTCCTATTAAAGTCACGTTTTCTCCAATAACTATTGAAGGCAAATTGTAACAATTTGTAAAAGCAGCATATCCTATCGAAGTCACATTGCTACCAATAGACACCGAAATCAGACCTCTGCAATCAGCAAAGGCAAAGTCATCTATCTTTGTCACATTTCCATCGATTGTCACGGAAGTCAAACCTGTACAAAATTCAAAAGCCCTCACTCCGATCGCAGTCACCTTATAAGTGATTCCACTATTCGTTACTTCATCAGGAATCTTTACAACCCCGGTATAATTATCATTCACCCCAAAAAGATCTTCTTTATAGGTCACCTCCACTTCATTCCCGTCAGGACTCGCTTTTGTTATACGGTAATAAATCGTCACTCCGTCGTCATTTTTCGCTTCAAAATCATATCCCCAAACCATTACCGGAAGAAGCCAGGCGAAGAAGATTAGTAGTAAATGTCTATTTTTCATTCTTATATATTATAGTTTATGCCGATCGATTTAATTTTAACATATTTTCATAAGAGGTGTATCAACACAAGTGTTGAGTCGAGTGTCAAAGCCGGTGTTGAGTAGGGCACCAGCACAGGTGTTGAGGTAGGTGCCGGGAGAGTTGTCGAGGGGGATGCCGACACCGGGACTACGATAGGTATAGGCACCGGGGCTGGCATCCCCCTTAAGAGAAGCTCACTCGATCTCAGGTCTGTCGCCACCGCCCGGGTTGGTACCCACCGTAAGGAGGATCGGGAGCTGATAGGTACGCGGGTCTTTCACCAGCGAATAACCGGCCCCAGCCTGGGTCGTAATGCTCAACAGGTATTGACCGTCGGCCAGTTGAGGAATTTGGATAATGATCTGCGAAATCGTGTTGGTAACGATCAGATCCACTTTAACCGGTGTTTTATCGGCACCGTCGGGAGTGAAATAAACGCCAACCGACGGGTCCGCACCCTTCAGCAGCAGGCCAGAGCCGGAGATGATGGCCGGGGCACCCGGTGTAAGCGTCGTATTCACCGACTTCGATGTCGAATCGGTAATGTCGTTGATAACCGGACCGGTCTTGGCCACTCTGAATTGGGGAACCAGGTTTTTGAGCAGGTCCAACAAAGGTTTGCCGGGAGTGAAAGTAACACCGAACTTGTGTTTTTCCGGATCGAAAACTGCAGATTCTCCAAAGGATCCGGTCAAATTGAGCAGGAATTGCCCCACTCCATCGACGAGGCTCTTGCCTTCAGCGATAGCCTCGACCTTGATCTTATCGGACATTCCAAGGATATTGACGATAGTTTCTTTCCGGTATTCGGTACGCTCTTTTACGATGCGCCCGGCAATATCTTCATTGCGTAAGGTACCGGTGATAGCTACTTTTCCGGAATAGTCGCCTACTTTCTCGGTTAACAGATTGTCGTATAAGTCTACGGGGAGAATAGTTTTTTCTGCCATGATAGTACAACTTAATATTATGCCTGCTGGTTGGGCAAGGCGTATCCTATAATAAAAAAGTACTGCCAATCCATCCTTTTCTAAAGGTAGAAACAGGGGGATAAAAAACTATCAGATTTACCTGTTTCCAGATACATAATAGTATTCATTCGAAGATATAATAATAGACTCAGAGTAGCCTACAGCTACCTATCACTCTGATTTCTGTACAATATCTTTCCTCTGGTTCTTATCATTAAGTCTGTTTAGAACTATGGCAAACATTCTTTTCAATAGGTTATAAACAATAAATGGGTGGAAATAATCCACCCATTTATACTGATTTTTCTATGTTTTCGCAAAATTGACGAATAATTATTTCTCCCTAATATGATACCCTAGGGGATAAATTGGGTATAATTATCCATTCCCAATACCTATATTTCTTCGTCTTATTTATGTACATCCTATGATTTTTACGGGTACTAGTCATGTTTTATCCGCTTATTTCATTATATTTGCAGGCATTACTACCATAGTTCTAAACAAACTATCGCTTACCCGTTGGTGGAATTAATTAACTTCAAATCTTTCTATAACTTCTCTATCTCCTCAACCGGCAATCCTGTACATCTTGCAATGTCGGTAATTTTCATACCCATACATTTCATATTGGCAGCCGTCTGATGCAAGGCTTCCGCTTTTCCTTTGACTTTTCCTTTGGCTTCCCCTTCAGCAAACCCCTCGATCCGGCCTTCCCATTTGGCGGTATCGAGCACGTCGTTCTGGATCATGATCACATTCAGATGCTCGTCATACGCATGACGTTCCTGCGAAGACATCGAATAGTATTTCAACTTTTCACGTGCTTCACGAAGGCCCGGCGTTGTCGTGTCAGGACGAATCGTACCGTCTTTCAGGTATTTGATCCATTCGTCCAGAGGTGTCGAGGCAACTTTGTCGAATTCGTTTACACGGATCAGGATGTACTCGGGGAAGATCTCAGCCGGCAGGCGGGTGATGACGGCATCACGGTCGCGCATGTTGATTCGCAGGCGGTCGCCGGTATGCACACCCGTGAAATGATTCTGCCCGTGGTAGAAATAATCCGTACCCACACCGAGATCAAAATAAAGGATACTGATGGAGTACACTTTTTTCACTTTCTGATAACCTTCACCCAGCGAGATATGCTCGGTGATGGCTTTGGCCACGCCGTAAAGGATACGTTCGAGATAGTGTACTTCACGAGTGTTCTGGATTTCGACGATGATGATCTCACCTTTGCTGTTCAAGGCTTTGATATCGACACGATTGAATTTGTCGTCGGCACTTTCCTGATTGCTTTCGCTTTCGAGGATTTCGAGGATACGGACCTCTTCACGCAGCATGACGGTCAGGAAGCCGTCGAGCACACCGAAGTTGGCCTTCTGACGCAATAAGCGTTTGATGGCCCAATCGAA
>NZ_QUHH01000008.1:0-10354 GCF_003479515.1 Parabacteroides sp. AF14-59
TTTATTTATTTTTTACTATATATTAATCTATTTTGTCGGGTGAGGGTAGTAATTGTATTAAAAATAAAAGAGCGGACTTTTATCCCGCTCCTAATTGTAATAAACCCATGTTTACCGGCTAGCAATAGTTTTTTCTATAGATTTCGATCCCTTTCTTTATCGACATGAGGCCGAAATCATCTGCATTTAACTCTTCCTTTTTCAGGATAACGGCTTCGGCTGCATCATCTTCTGCATGGACGCCCTCGAAATTTTCCACATAACATTCAAAAAACATATCCACTGTGTGTACCTCAAAGCCGCTATACATATATAGATTAGGAATAGAAAACAGATAACGACATTCGGTAATATCCAATCCTGTCTCTTCCTTCACTTCACGATGTGCCGCTTCTTCAGCCGATTCGTGCATATCGACAAAACCTCCCGGTAAATCGAGTGTTCCTTTGGCCGGATCTTTGGCACGGCGCACCAATAAGATTTCTCCTGCCGCATTGCGGATAAAACAGGCAACGGCCGATGAAGGATTGAAATAATAAACGAAGCCGCATGTCGTGCATTGTTTAGCTTTCTCATTACGTTCGACGAAAGTTTTAGCACCACACTGGGGGCAATAAACGAACTGATGTAAAGGATGACTCATAGAATAAACTGATATATAATGTATATAAATGAATAAGGGCGGCTTTAGGCCGCCCTCGATCCGGGGAAAATCCCCAGTGAAATACGATTATTCTTTCACTTCCCAACCCAAAGCACTTGCACCTAATACAGCTGCATCGCTTTCTTTCAATTGAGAGAAAAGAAGTTTTGTTTTACCTTCGTACACTTTCAGCATGTTCTTTTCCATAGAACGTTTGATCGGATTCATGATCAGATCGCCTGCCTTGGTCAGACCGCCGAACAGAATGATAGCTTCCGGACTGGAGAACGCAACAGCATCAGCAAAAGCTTCACCCAGGATATTACCTGTAAATTCAAAGATTTCCTGAGCCAGTTTATCATTCTTCATCGCTGCATCATATACATCTTTTGAAGTGATTTCATCCGGATCCAGTTCACGCAGCAAGCTGTCGTCTTTACGGATTTCCAGATATTCACGTGCTGTACGGGCTACACCTGTTGCAGATGCATACGTTTCCAGACATCCCTGGCGACCGCAACCGCAAGGACGACCGTTGTTACGACGCATAATAACGTGTCCCAACTCACCGGCAAACCCGTCATGTCCGTAAACCAGGTTACCGCCAATAACGATACCGCTACCAACACCTGTTCCCAGTGTGATCACGATAAAGTCTTTCAGGCCGCGTGCTGCGCCATAAGTCATTTCTCCGATCGCTGCAGCATTCGCATCGTTAGTCAGTGCTACGGGAATACCCCCGATCTGTTCGCTGATCAACTGAGCTAAAGGAATTTTACCTTTCCACGGAAGGTTAGGTGCAAATTCGATACAGCCGTTGAAGAAGTTACCATTGGGAGCTCCTACGCCTACACCTTTGATTTTGTCGGGACCACCAGCTTGTTCGATCACTAATGATAAACCTTGACCGAGTTCGGTCACATAATCATTAATGTCATTATATTTACCTGTTTTGATCGATCCACTGTACAAGATTGTTCCTCTTGCGTCTACTACTCCAAAAACAGTATTGGTACCGCCTATATCAATACCTACTACATAAGGCTTCTCCATGATTTTATATTTATGATTAATAATGAGATTTTCTGGAAAGCAAATATAAGAGGAATCTGATTAGCTGCAATGATTTTCTTCAAAAAAATGATGAATTGTTTCAGTTTTCAGTTGTGACAATAAATGTAACTTCAATTTGTTATTCGATCAAAATGTGTCATTTTCAGCTTTTTTCCTGCTTTGGATAGTGGATTTATCGGGATTTGTTTTATATTTGGTAGATTCTTAACTCATTAATGAATAACACTATGCCACAGGTTTCAGACATACGGCTTATGGTCCGGGCGGAACAACCTGTTTTATCGGCCCGCATAAAAGTCAGTTACAACAATTTGGAAGGAATGTTCGCCAGGAAGCGCGAAGATGCATTGAGCCTTTTACGGAAGACAGGGGTCTATATGACCGATGTACCGTTTATTATTTACTACGATTTTATGAATTTGGATATGTACGACCTGGATGTGGAGTTCTGCTTTCCGGTTTCTTGCCTGATGGAAGGGAATGAAGGTGTGCAACCCCGCGTCATTCCACAATCGAAGGTGGTCCACTGCCTGTTCAAGGGCGATTACGACGAAATGGATTATTTGTATGGTGAAATGACTTCCTGGATGATGCAGAAAGGCTATGAGCCGGAAGGCACTGCTTATGAATATTATTACCGCCGGAAAGAAGAACCTTATGACGACCGTTTAACCAAAATTGTATTGCCGGTAAAAAGCTGATACAATTTTGGCCGTTGGTGTTTTTTTCTTTATTTAGCGGGTAATATTTCGATCCAGTAATCATCCGGGTCATTGATGAAATATAATCCCATATCGGTATTCTCGTAGCATACGCAGTCCATTTCCTTATGGAATTTACGGACTTCATCGTAATCGCCGGCTACACGGAAACAGAGATGGCTTTCGTTATCTCCCAGTTCGTATGGTTCGTTACGGTCTTTCAGCCAGGTCAGTTCCAGCAGGAAGCCGGTCTGATCGTCTGTCAGGTAAACCAGTATGAATGAACCGTCTTTCGCTTCTTTTCGATGGTGTTCTTTCAGCCCCAGCGCTTTGTTGTAGAAAGCGATACTTCTTTCAAGGTCGAGAACATTAATGTTGAAATGATCAAATCTACTTTTAATTTCCATAATTGATATCTTTATAAATTAAAAATCAGTGCCTTCACCCGGTACGGACAACAAAATATAGCGGCATCCCTTCGATTCGGCATAAGGGCCGAAAGCTACTACTTCGGCGGGACGTTCCCAGAAGTGCATGGGGACTAAAACGTCTGTCTTTATCCGGTCGACAAACTGCTCGGCTCCCCGCATGAAGTCCGTACCGATACGTGGGTCGACGGGGAACATGGCGAGGTGCAAATGTTGTGTCGTTTGAGTCAATGTTGTCAGTTCGTGCAGGTAATCACCTTCCGCCTTAGCCACTTCCTGCGGTGTCGATTCGTCTTTCCAGTGCCAGTTGTTGAGGTCGCCGGCGTGGAACAGTTGTTTCCCTTCCGCTTCTATCAGGAAAGAGATACCGACATCGGTCGAACCAAAAGCCTGGATGCGGATATGCTCGTCTTCAAATACATCCCCTTTTTTCAGAAAAGTGGCATCTTCGGCTTTCGCACGCCGACGTTTCAGGATGTCTTTGGAGAAAATATATTTGATATCCGGCTTGATCTCTTTCCATTTTAAAATGTCCGGGTTGAAATGGTCCGGATGAAAATGGGAAGATAATATATATAATGTCCCTGCGCGATGGAGTAATTCATCATGAACGAATCCAGTATCCGGCGTCTTCCCCGTGTCTTTAAAATAATCGATCAGGATAGCATATCCGTCTGCTTCAATGGCAAAGCCGCTATGATAAATATAAGTAAGTCTCATACTGTTTTCTTTTGTTTTCATGTAAATAAAACACGATACGATGTGATTAAGTTGCTTCCTGCGGTACAAATATACAAAAGGATGAACTGAATTTAGAAATAGTCCGGAGATAATCCGAAAAGTATACGAAGAAAGTATATTTACTATCCTATGTAAACTGATTTACTATGGCGGGAAATCAGTGGTTGATAATTGTCGGCCGATTGGTTCATGGTTATCAACCGTATGGCCGATAAATATCAACCGAACGGCTGACAATTATCAGCCACAAAACAGATGTTGAATAGGAATCTTTAAAGCATTGATTAACAGGATGTATGCTAAATTCTTACTTGAAAACAAATATAGTATGCTTTTAGTAAGTTCAATTGTTTTTTATCAATTTATAAGAAAAAAAATTAATGGATGCAGTAAATCCGTTTGTAATCAGTTTATTTGTTAAGTAGTTTACCGCAATTCTTCAGGATTAGTAAAAATTACAAAGTTAATATAGATTAAAAATCAGTACCTTGCGATACAAGGTATTTTATATAAATATACATTTGTTCCGTCAGAGAATAAAAAAGTTCCTTAAATGTGTAACATTTTTAGCAATGTGTACGTCTAATAATGAAAAGAAATGACAAATATGATGATTCAGCTGAAAGGAATTAACAAAACGTATTTCAACGGTGCTCCGCTGCACGTCTTGAAAGGTATAGACCTGGAGATAGAAAAAGGAGAGATGGTTTCGATCATGGGAGCTTCCGGATCGGGAAAATCGACACTGTTGAATATACTGGGTATATTGGATACGTATGATACGGGTACCTATCACTTAAACGGACAATTGATTCAGAATCTGAGCGAAACACGTGCAGCTGAACTTCGTAACCAGATGATCGGTTTCATTTTTCAGTCGTTTAACCTGATCTCTTTTAAAAATGCGATGGAGAATGTAGCGCTTCCTCTCTATTATCAGGGAATGAACCGTAAGAAAAGAAATGCCATGGCGATGGAGTATTTGGATATGGTTGGCTTAAGAGATTGGGCGGAGCATATGCCGAACGAAATGTCCGGCGGACAGAAACAGCGTGTCGCTATTGCCCGTGCCCTCATTGCCAAACCACAAGTGATTCTGGCAGATGAACCGACCGGTGCACTCGATAGTGTGACAACGGTTGAGGTAATGGAACTTCTTCGCAACGTGAATAAAGAAGGTATGACTATGGTGATCGTCACCCACGAACAATCCGTAGCCGATGCCACAGAAAAGATCATCCGCGTAAAGGATGGTCTGATAGAAAACATAGAAAAAGGAAAAGGGTATGTTCGACTTTGATAATTTCCGGGAGATATGGAGTACGATCAAAAAAAACAAACTCCGTACGTTCCTCACCGGTTTTTCTGTGGCGTGGGGGATCTTTATGCTGATCGTCCTGCTGGGAGCGGGCAACGGGCTGAAGAACGGTATCATGCACAATTTCGACCGTTGGGCGGGCAACCGTGTGGAGACATGGCCACGTTATGCCAGCAAGCCGTATAAGGGCATGCAGACGAACCGGCGTATTCAATATAAGGATGATGACCTGATCGGTCTGAAACAACAGAATCCGGAAGTAAACCTGATATCGGGTGTTCTTTACCAGAGTGATACGCTTTCATACAAAGAAGAGTATAATTCTTATTCTTTGCAAGGAGTACATCCCGATAAGGCGATAATCGACAAGATCAAGATGACAGTCGGCAACGGGCGTTTTATCAATGAAGTGGATATACTTCAGAAAAGAAAGGTGATCGTTATAAGTCCCCGTATAAAAGAAGTGCTTTTCCGCTCGGAGGATCCGTTAGGAAAATACGTGAATGCCGGCGATGTACCTTATCAGGTGATCGGTGTTTATACGGATGAGGACAATAATAATAATGCTCCGGCTTATATCCCTTTCTCTACGGCACAACAATTGTACCGTTCTGGTTACGGGTTGGATAATATTATCTTCTCCCTGGATGGTATCAATACGAAAGAGGAATACGAGGCTTTCGAGAAACGTTTCCGCCAGCAAATGGGAAGACGGCACATGTTTGATCCGGAAGACCTGCGGGCGATCGGTATGTGGAGCACGATTGAAGATTTTGCCATGTTTAACGGGATGCTGAATGGTATCGCTCTGTTTATCTGGATAATCGGTATCGGAACACTGGCTGCCGGTATTGTGGGTGTTAGTAATATTATGCTGATCACAGTCCGTGAACGAACCCGCGAGTTCGGTATTCGTAAAGCGATTGGAGCCACCCCTTTTTCTATCCTGAAACTGATCATCGTAGAATCTATCCTGATAACGGCCGTGTTCGGCTATCTCGGTATGATTGCCGGGGTAGGGCTGACAGAAGGTATTAATGCTATTATGGAAAGTGCAAAGATGGGACAAGCTTCTTCCAACGATGATATGAGTACTTTCCTGAATCCTACGGTCGACTTGACCGTAGCCTTGATGTCGACGTTGCTTATTGTCGGTGCAGGCGTGTTGGCGGGTTATTTCCCCGCCCGGAAAGCAGTGAAAATTACGGCTATCGAAGCCATGAGAAACGAATAAAAACAGATAGATATGTTCGATATAGACCGTTGGGTAGAGATATGGGTGACTATCACCCGCAACAAGACCAGAAGCCTGCTGACCGGATTCGGGGTGTTTTGGGGAATCCTGATGCTTGTTATCCTGTTGGGATCGGGTACCGGTTTCAAGAACGGAGTATGGAAGAATGTGAATGGTTTTGCCACCAATTCAGCCTTTTTCTTTTCCGAACGTACGGGCGAGCCTTACAAAGGCTACAAGAAAGGACGTTACTGGCAGATGCGTAACCGTGATCTAGAAACGATCCGTAATCGGGTGAAAGGTGTTCGTTATTTGTCGCCGATGGCGATGTCGTGGGGCGGACAGAATAATGTGGTGAGAGGACAGAAAGCCGGTACTTATAATGTACGCGGTGTACATTCCGAATATTTCAATATAGAAACACAGCACGTATTGGAAGGACGTTTACTGAATGAGGTAGACGTAAAGGACAAACGCAAGGTCTGTCTGATCGGTAGTATCGTGCGTGAAGTATTGTTCACCCCGGGTGAAGATCCGATCGGAGAGTATATCCGGGTAAACGGTATTTACTATCAGGTGGTGGGAGTTGTTAAACCTAAACCACGTGTGCAGATCGGAGGACGTACGGAGGAAAGTATCATGTTACCGTTCACGACCTTACAGCAGGTTGCAAACCAGGGGGATAAATTCTGGTTCCTTTGTGCAACGGCCGACGATGGTTATCCTTGCGATAAGATGGTGGAAGATATAACAGCCGTACTGAAATCGCAAAATGAAATATCGCCTACCGACCCGCAGGCTGTTAGCAGTTTTACGATTGCCAAGCAGTTCGACAGTTTTGAAACGCTTTTTACCGGAATCAATATTCTGGTATGGCTGGTGGGTATGGGGACTTTGCTGGCGGGGATTATCGGCGTTAGTAATATTATGATGGTGACGGTCAAGGAGCGTACCCGTGAGATTGGGGTACGCCGTGCTCTTGGGGCAAAGCCGTTCGATATCATTTCCCAGATCATGAGCGAGAGTTTGTTGCTTACGGCTCTGGCTGGCTTGATAGGGTTGAGTTGCGGGGTTTTCCTGTTGGATATAGCCAACAATTTGCTGGAAAGCAGTGGCAGTGCTTCTGATAACGGCACCTTCTTCAGTAATCCGGAAATACATATCGGAGCTGCAGCTGCAGCAACCGTCGTTTTACTTATCAGTGGATTGATGGCGGGATTGATTCCGGCTTGGCGTGCCATGCAGATCAAGGCTATTGATGCAATCAGAGAAGAATAACAGTATATCATTTGTCAATTAAAATAAACTATATAATCATGAAGAATCGTATCGTAAAGAAAGTCCTGCGAATCATCTTTTTAGTATTGGTGGGAGCCGCGGTGGTCGGCACTTTCTACTTTTTGTGGAAAAAGGCACAGCCAGTCATCACTATGTATGAAGTGGTAACCCCAAAACGTGACTCGGTGGAAACAAAGACTGTGGCGACCGGAAAGGTGGAACCCCGCGATGAAGTACTCATCAAGCCCCAGATGTCGGGTATCATTTCCGAAGTACTGAAGGAAGCCGGACAGATGGTAAAGGAGGGTGAGATCATTGCAAAGATCAAGGTGATTCCGGAAATGGTCCAGTTGAACAGTGCCGAATCGCGTGTCCGTGTAGCAAAGATCAGTCTGGAACAGATAGAAGCGACTTATAAACGTGATAAGGAATTGCATGACCAGGGTGTGATCTCCAAAGAAGATTATGAAACATCTTTGGCTAATTACAAGAAAGCACAGGAAGAAGCAGAGAATGCACAGGATGCATTGGAAATCATTCGTGAAGGAATTTCCCGAAAGTCAGCTTCCTCCAGTACGACACAGGTTCGCTCAACGATTACCGGTATGATTCTGGACGTTCCTATCAAAGTCGGCAACTCTGTGATCCAGTCGAACACATTTAACGACGGTACGACGATTGCTTCCGTAGCCGATATGAACAATATGATCTTCCGAGGAAAAGTAGATGAAACCGAAGTGGGGCGTATCCATGAAGGGATGCCGATCAAATTGACGGTCGGTGCGTTGGATAGCCGTACGTTCGATGCCATGCTGGAATATGTGGCTCCGAAAGGAGTGGAAGAAAATGGTGCCGTCCTGTTCGAGATCAAAGCGGCTGTGCAGATGCCGGAAGATGCCTTTATTCGTGCCGGTTACAGTGCGAATGCCGAGATCGTTCTGAAACGTGCGTCTGATGTCCTGACAATTCCTGAAAGCTGTGTCGAGTTCAGCGGCGATTCTACTTTCGTGCAGATCGTAAAACAGGAAAAGCCGGAACAGTTGTTTGAGAAACGTCCTGTCACTGTCGGTTTATCTGATGGTATCAAGATTGAGGTGAAAGAAGGTTTGACGGAAAATGACAAGATCCGCGGAGGAATTGTCGATGCAAATAAGAAATAGAAATAAAACGAGTAAACTATGAAGCAAATAATACTATCCGTAGTATGGGCATCATCTCTTCTCTGTGCTTCGGCAGGAGCACAGGAAGCACCCAGACAATGGTCGCTGGAGGAATGTATCCGTTACGCTATTGAAAATAATATCGACCTGAAGCAGAAAGAACTGGAGCGGCAGAATCAGGAAGTAACGCTGCACACCAGCAAGTATAGCTGGTTACCCAATCTGAATGCCAGTATCAATGAGAATTTCGGTTTTGGCCGTTCGGAATCGAAAGATGGTCTGATCGTCGATCGTAACTCGGCAAATACTTCTGCTTCTATCCAGTTGAGTATGCCAGTGTTCGACGGTTTCAAAATACCCAACGATATTGCAGCCCGCAAGCTGGATCTGAAAGCGTCTGTCGAAACGTTGAATAAGGCAAAAGAAGATCTTTCCATAAATGTGGCTTCTTATTTTCTGCAGGTACTTTATAATAAGGAAATGCTGAAGATTGCCGAATTGCAGGTGGCACTCAGTTCGGAGCAGGTAACGAAGACCGAGGCTCTTTATAATGCCGGAAAAGTGCCTGTATCCCAATTGTATGATATGAAAGCACAATTGGCTAAAGACGAAGTGACATTGACCGAATCGAAAAATAACGTGAAACTCGCATTGCTTGACCTGACGCAAAGTCTGGAACTGGAACGTGATGGTGAAAATTTCGACGTACAGGAGCCGGAAACCGGTGATGCGGTGGCTCAATATATGAGTAGTATCATTCCTCCTGATCAGGTGTACGACTATGCCGTAGGTGTCAAACCGCAGGTCAAGGAACAGGAATACCTGCTCGAAAGTCAGAAGAAAATGTTGAAGGTGGCTCAGGCCGGTTATTATCCCAAACTGAATTTCAGTGCCGGTTACAGCAACGGTTATTATCATAACTTCGGTGACGGGGAGTACAATAACGCTCCGTTCAGCGATCAGTTGAAGAATAACGGACAGAAATCGATCGGTTTCAGTTTGAGTATTCCGATCTTTAACCGTTTTCAAGTTCGTAACAGTGTTCGTTCTGCCCGCCTCGCTATCCATAATCGTGAGTTGCTGATGGAGAATTCCAAAAAGATACTTTACAAAGAGATCCAGCAGGCTTATTACAATGCCACGGCTGCCCAGGAAAAGTATGTGTCGTCTGACAAGTCGGTCGATGCCAGTAAAATAGCATTCTCTTATGCGGAAGAACGTTATGGTGCAGGAAAAAGTACTGTTTTTGAATACGGCGAAGCAAAAACCAAGTATGCACAGAGTTTGGCCGAACAGACACAGGCGAAATACAACTTTATATTCCGTGCCAAGATTCTGGATTTCTATCACGGAATACCGATTACTTTATAATATTCTTTACACAAGGATATAGATCCTTTTTACAACATAATTGATAGACACACCAAGAGGAAGGGAGGTTTTCGTGAGAAAGCTTCCCTTTGTTATTAATTTAGTGAATTCAGTTCAAAATGAGTGAATAAATATTATATTTGCTGCGTTAGAAAGTGGTTTAAACACCTGGAAGGACTTAGTTCTAGAAGAACTAAGTCCTTTTCCATTCTCTTATCTTATATAAATCAATATCCCTCTGCTTTTTTATACAAAAAGTAACAGAAGTATTCCTGCTTGGAACTTCCTGATATTTATGTGAATAATACAATAACTATTCCTCAGTTCTTCTAGAACTAATATCGTTAATATAATTACTGGATGAATAGTCATGAATACAAACCATATAAATGAAGAGATCATAAAA
>NZ_QUHH01000008.1:10364-234338 GCF_003479515.1 Parabacteroides sp. AF14-59
TACAAACCATATAAATGAAGAGATCATAAAACAGATCAGAGATGGTTCTGAAAAGGCTTTTTCTGAGTTATATTGCTACTATTATAGTTACCTGAATGCAATTGCCCTATATTACTTATTGGACAAAGATCTTTGTTCTGAAATTGTAGATGATGTTTTTATAAATGTCTGGTTTAAAAGGGAAACCTTAGCGTATCCAATTCATTATTATTTAGTTCGTTCCGTACAGAATGGATGTCTTAATTACATTCGTTCGCAGAGAAGCCAGCAGAATATGCTGGATATTCACAAAGATCAGTTACTGGCTCACCAGGAATCTTATATTCAATCGACTCCCGCCCCGTTACAGTATGTGGAAATGCGGCAGACAGAAGAGGAGATCCGTTTGGCTGTGAACCAATTACCTTTAAAATGCCGGAAAGTTTTTGAAGAATATTTTTATGCCGGAAAGGCTGCTGATGTAATTGCAGAGGATATGGGACTGACTGTTAGTACAGTACGTGTTCAGCTCAAAAATGCGACCGACCGTTTGAAGCAAGCCCTTAAACATCTTCTTCTCTTTTTTATTTACTAAATATTTATTTCACTAATCTTGAAAAAAGATGATTTCATCTAAATGTTTTTCGATTGGGATGTGTATTAATTATAAACAGACAGAAAATATAGCAGTATGCAAGATAAAAATATACTATTTGAGGAATTAATGGATAAATATATTTCAGGCTCGATAACAGACGGAGAAAAGATCTCTTTGTTTGCTTTAATAGAAGAGTCGGATTTATATCGGAAACAATACCATGAGATGGTCAAGCTGTATGCTTTGCTCCATATTCCTGCTTTTGAATCCAGGAAAAAGGCCGGATATGTTCATCTGAAAGAAAGATTGCATTTGACAACCTTGGGAATATCCCGGCGTAGGTGGTTCGTTTATGCCCGGAATATTGCTGCTGTCCTTTTATTAATGGTAACTGTATCTGTCGGTTCGATTTTTACATATAATGAGTTGGATAAATCGGGTGACCAGTTATATAATGAGACAACGGTCCCTTTGGGCTCACAAACAAAAGTTCTTTTACCGGATGGTTCCACAGTAGTCCTTAACTCCGGTTCCGTGTTAAAGTATCCGTTATCTTATGGAAAAAAAGAACGAAATGTATATCTGGTGGGAGAAGGATATTTTGAGGTGGCAAAAGATAAAGAAAAAGCATTTCAGGTATATGCCGGGGATATGACGGTGAAAGTTACAGGTACGGAATTTAATCTCCGTTACTATCTGGAAGACCAATCGACAGAAGTATCCCTGATCGAAGGAGGAGTCGATGTCTTTGCCAATAATAAGTATGTTCGTTTGAAACCGGATGAGAAAGCTATTTACAACCGCAATACCGGAGACTTGTACAGTGAGACTGCCGATTCCTATAAATCAGCATTGTGGACGACGGGCAGATTGAGTTTTGTGAATGCATCTTTCCTGGATATATTGAAGGATATAGAACGGAAATACAATATAAAGATCCATGTGGATAGCCAAAAAGTGACGAATGAATATTTTTCAGGAAGTATCGATCTGAATATGTCGCTTCAGGAAGTGTTTAATTTTATAGATGTGGACAAGAAGTATCGTTTTGAACAGAGTGGAGCTGTCATCACATTAAGAGATAAATAAAACTGCGAGTGAAATAGAATGTTTAACTTAAAAAAGAGAACTTATGGAAAGAACCGGATAAAAAAAGAATCGGAGATGGTTGGCACTTCTCTCCGATTCATTAGATGATTTTTTGAATTAATTAGTTGTTAACTAACAAAATCGTTACAAAAGTATGAAAATAAAGTATTTTTCAATCAAACAATTGGGCTTATTTTTGGCGATGAGTGTAATCTCTGCTTCTGTGTATGCTAATGCAGCATTGCAAAGTATAAAAATTACAGTACATCATCAAAATGTACCTATCAGTAAAGTTCTTGATGATATAGAACGACAAACGGGATATTCTATCCTGGTCCGTAACAATGATATAAATATTAAGCAAAAAGTTACGGTCAATGCAACGGATAAAACCTTAAATCAGGTACTGGCCTCCGTTTTTGAAGGCATGGAGGTGAAATATGATATTGAAAATAAAACAATATCTATTTATAAACCGAAAGAAACCACTTTTATTACAACGGCGGTCGATCAGGATAAAAAGATCGTTACCGGTACTATTTATGATCCGAATGGCGAACCGGTGATCGGCGCTAATATTTTAGAGAAAGGTACCAGGGATAATGGTACGATTTCGGATATCTACGGTAAATTTTCTTTAAATGTGGATGATAATGCGACGTTATTGATATCGTATGTAGGTTTTAAGAATCTGGAAGTACCGGTAAAGGGGAAAAAAGCATTCAATATTACGTTAGCTAGTGATACGGAGTTGTTGGATGAAGTGATAGTTGTCGGTTACATGACGCAGAAAAAAGGACTGGTGACAGGTGCGGTATCTTCCATGAAGGTGGATGAGAATGTGAAAGCGCTTCCTACTACTTCTGCCGGAAATATTTTGGTCGGTAAATTAGCTGGTGTGAATGTGAGTACGCCGAGTGCTCTTCCTGGTGCTGCACCTAGTATCTCCATTCGTACAGGTGCTTCCTGGAACGCAGAGAATGTTACTTATGTGATCGATGGTGTTGTTCGTGGTGGTGGTGATTTTAATAATTTGAGTCCGAATGAAATCGAGGATGTCTCTGTATTAAAGGATGCTGCCTCTGCTGCTATTTATGGTTCCCGTTCTGCCGGTGGTGTAATAATTGTTACGACTAAAAAAGGTAATCGGGGAAAACCGACGTTTAATTATTCGTATGGATTTAGTACGGATTCCCGTACAAAGAATTCAGAGTTGACAAGTGCTGTTCAGGCAGGTGAAATGTACACCCGCATCAATGGTTCTGCCGATCCTGCAGGCTGGGCCTGGTCGCAGGATGAAATTGATCATTTTAAAACGATAAATGGTGGTTGGGGGTATGACCAGTTGGAAACAGTATGGAGGAATCCGACAACTCAAACACATAACCTGAGTGTAAATGGCGGTAGTGATCGGGTTCGCTATTTCGGGGCTGCTTCTTATGTGAAACAAGAGGGCTTTTTGAAGCCGTTGACATATGATAAATATAACATTCGTATGAATGTAACAGCCGATATTACAAAAGACTTAGAGGTCTTTGCCGGTTTGGCTATTTACAATAACTTCACAGGAAACGCTGTTTTCGAAGATGCTGGATCCAATTATAGTAAACTGAGAGTCTGGCAACCGGACCAACCTGTTTATACGGATAACGGACAATATATCGATTATGGCTGGATTGCCAATATGGGAGCTGCTGTCGATGGTAGGGGTGGTTATAACAAATCACAGATGTTGAAACCTCAAGCTGTTATCAGTGCAACTTATAAGATGCCATTCTTGAAAGGTTTAAGCGCAAAAGTTTCTTATAGCAGAAGTTGGACGAACGATGTCAACAAGAAATTTTATATCAACTATGATTTGGTGACCATGAAAAAAAGTGGTACGAATAATCGCATTATGTCGACAAATGATAATGACATCATAAGTACAAGAAAGTCGACATGGGTCGGTAAGGATTATATTGAGCGTAAATCCAGTTGGAGTGATGACAAACAGTTTAACTTCCAGTTGAATTATGAAAATGTATTTAAAGGCGTACATCGTGTATCGGCAGCATTCGTAACGGAATGGTACGAAGGTGGTGGTGCTGGTGTTACAGGCGGACGTGAAACTTTCCCGGTATATACAACCGACCAGTTCTGGGCAGCAAGTAGTGCCCGTGCGGATACTTGGGGAAATGGTGATACCGACTGGATCAGTGGTCGTATGTCTTATATCGGACAGTTCAGTTATTCGTATGCTGATAAGTATTTGGCAACTTTCTCTTTCCGTGAAGACGGTTCTATGAATTTTGCTCCGGAGCAGCGTTGGGGATTTTTCCCGGCAGGGTCTCTCGGTTGGGTTATTTCAGAAGAAGGTTTCTTTAATAGAAGTGCCATTCAGTTCTTGAAATTACGTGGTTCTGTCGGTTTGACCGGTAACGATTCCGTTGGTGGATGGCAGTGGCAAGAGTCTTATAGCTCAGGTAATTCTGCTTATTTGGGTAAAAGCCCTGTGAAATCGGTTGGTATAACTTATGGTAGTGTGGTCAACCCGAATCTGACTTGGGAAAAATCATTGAGTTATAATGTCGGAGTGGATATGAACTTCCTGAACCATTGGAATATGTCTGCTGATTACTGGTACCGTAATTCTTATGATATTTTGGGTAGCCGTACTAATACATTACCATCGACATTTAGTTTGTCCATGCCGGCAGAAAATTATGGAGAGGTTCATGCACAAGGTGTCGATTTCCAATTGGGTTATCGCGGACAAAGTAGAGATTTCTCTTATTTCGCAAACTTGACGATGTCGTATGGTTGGAACAAAGTAATTAAAAAAGACCATGCGGAAAATGCGCAATGGATCGATATCGCAGAAGGTAAATCAACTTCTTATATAACAGGTTGGGAATTTGATAAGATCATCCGTACTCAGGAAGAACTGGATGCGTTTAAAGCAGCTAATCCGAATTACAAACACAACGGTTTATCTCCGGAATTGGGTATGATGGTATTTAAGGATTTCAGTGGGCCTGACGGAACTCCCGACGGCGTAATAAACGATTGGGACCGGGTAATATTAAAAGACAGTAACTTCCCTGTTATTTATGGTTTGAATCTGGGTGGCGGCTGGAAAGGTTTAAATATCGATATGATGTTCTCCGGAAGATTGGGCGAAAAGAAATGGATGTCTGATTTGGCTGGTGGCGTAGAATGGAACCGTATGTGGAACCAATGGTATTATGATAGCTGGACACCGGAAACTCCAAATGCTACATTGCCGAAACGTATCGGTAACAACAACTCGAAAACATATCAGACAAATTCCAGCTACTGGTTGAAAGATGCTAGTTTTATGCGTCTGAAATATCTGACGGTAAGCTATGATTTGCCTAAGGGACAATTCTATAATAAGATTTTTGATAATGTCCGTTTGTTTGTTACCGGAACAAATTTATTCGTATTAAGTAGCTTTAATAAGAATTATTATGATCCGGAAATTGGAAATGGAAATGCTTTCCCGATTTTACGGTCATGGAACTTTGGTGTCGATGTGAAATTCTAACTAAAAAGCTTTGTTAAGTATGAAACGAAAAAATATTATATGCAGTTTAGCCCTTGCTATCCTATGCAGTTGTAGTTTGGACTATGAAAATTCAGGAACGATAACTCCGGATAATGTCTGGAAAGATAAAACAATGATCAGTTCATTCCTGACCGATATTTACGGCAGAATGTTGCCGGGATGGCCTGTTAGTGCCAACAATACGGATGAGGGGATGAATGGTCCTACTAGCATGAGTGAATATGTCAGAGGACAGATCACGATTGATAATTGCGGACAAAAGTTGGATTATGGGAATATAGATCGTATTAACTTCTTCTTGGATCAGTTGGAAACAGTGACTGTTTTAACAGATGAAGAAAAGAAACCGTTAAGAGGTCAGGCTCTTTTCTGGAGGGCATGGGATTATTGGGGAAAAATCTTTTCAGTAGGTGGTGTTCCATTGATTCTTCATTTTCAAGATGTGACAGATGTTCCCTCTTTGTTTGTCACTCGAAACAGTACCTCCGAATGCGTGGAACAGATCGTGAAAGATTTGGATGAAGCAATCGCCTCTCTCCCTGATACGTGGGAAGGAAAAGATTATGGACGTATCGACAAAGGCTGCGCCATGGCTTTTAAAGGTCGTATGTTGTTACAATATGCCAGTCCGTTGTTTAATCCGAACAGCGACCAGTCCCGTTGGGAGACTGCCTATAGTGCAAATAAAGCGGCTGTGGACTTTTTACAAAGTGTAGGTAAAGGTTTATATGAAGGCGACTTTGCAGATATTTGGTATGATGAACAGAATCGTGAGGTAGTTATGGTGAACCAGTACATTTATCCGGACCATAAACTGGATCAAAAAAATATTCGTCCTGAACCGTTGACAAAAGACGGTGCAAATGATAACCAGGCAATATTTCCGCTTCTAATGGCATTTCCGAGAGAGGATGGTTCCAAATTGGAATTGGATGTGAATCGTTTGGCTAATGATCCAACTTACAATGAGCAGTTTATGACCGATTTCTATATGAATCGTGATCCTCGTTTTTATGCGACAATATTCTGTCCGGGAACGGAATATCCATGTAGTGATGTATTGACTGACGATATGAAGTATTGGAATGCATGGAAACTAATGGCAGATGAGGGATCGTCGACGGGTTATAAATATGTGACTTTGATACAAGATCAGTTGAATAAAGGTATTGGCGGTAATTCTTCCGGTTACTATCAGAAAAAAGGTTTGGATCCGGATTTGACGCAAGCTACCGTATATGATGCAGATATCGACTGGATCGAAATTCGTTTTGCAGAGGTTTTGATGAACTATGGTGAGTGTGCAAACGAATTGGGCAAGAGTGGTGAAGCATTGCAGGTATTGTATGATATTCGTAAACGTGCTGGTATTGAATCGAGTACGGGTAACTACGGAATTACTGCAACATCTCAAAGCGACATTCGTGAAGCCTACATTAATGAACGTTTTATAGAATTTGCCTATGAAGGTAAACGTTGGGCTGATTTGCGCCGTTGGAAACGATATGATATTCTGAACAACCTTAAATATCGCGCCAGCTTATATCCGGTGATAAAAGATCAGAGTAATATAGCCGGTTTCGACTGGACGAAGGAAATGTATGATCCGGAAGTCCGTAAATTGTTCCGTTTCGAATATGTAGAATGTGTTGATATGGATAAACAATACATGTTCAACCTGGATTTGAATCATTGGTTCTATTCTATTCATAAGGAAGTCATCGACCGTAACTCCAAGATTGAGCAAAATGCAGAATGGGGCGGTACTTTTGATCCGTTAAAATAATAAACATAATTGATTGATTAAATCTTTGTAGGATTAAGGGAGTGTCGAAAGACACTCCTTTTTTTATGTATCGATGAAAGCTTACAAACAATAATAATCCACAGAATAGGCAATTTTTTGCTATTTAGGATGGGGATGATTGCTTGTATATTTGCACTATTTTACCTGTTTTTTGTTTTTTAACTCTATTTGACTAAATGTTTTAGGTACAAGAAGTGTATTTTATATAAATGAACAGTGAAAGTTAATTTAATTCTAATCGGAAAAATATAAATGTCTATGAATTTGAAAAGGATGGCAATGGCGGCTGCGTTGATAACTCTATGTCTGTTTGCAGAGGCTAAAGTAAAACCAGTTGTACATTATAATTTCGGAAAGTCCGGCAATGTCACGTATGCTGTGGCACCGGAGAAATTGACACCGGTAACCGGAAAAGGAGAACTGTTTGCGATAGGGCGGCCTGTTTTCTATGCCGATGCTCCCGGTGACAAGAAGATGAAGGGCGAAGGGGGAATTTTATTTAATGGAAACGGCGATGGATATAAACTGGAAGGGGCGTTCGGTTCTCCGGCAGAAAATCAGGTATTGGAAATATGGGTAAAACCCCGGTTGGATACTCAACAGGGTGAGAAGGAAAAAGAGCTGGCACAGGTATTGCTTTCCAATGGAACTGCCAAGGAAGGATATGTATTTGTTCATAGGAGAGGACACTGGTATTTGATTTCCGGTGGTTCGGGACGTGTTGAAATCGGAGAGGTTTTACCTAACGCCTGGACACATCTGGCGATGGTGATGGAAGAGGGGAAAGGAACCGTTTGGATGAACGGGAAAAAGACCGGAACATTCAAACCTACAAAGGCAATAGCTCCTCATTTTTCTATTGCTGTTTCAGAAGAGGGAAAAGAGGCTTTTTACGGTGAAATATATGAAGTAAGATACAGCACTTTTGCCACCGGGAAGTTCAATCCGGAATCCGATTTCCTATTGGATTATAAAAAGATAAAAGAGATAAGCAAGCAACGCCTGGCCGAACGCCGTGTCTTGGTGCAACAACTGGAACAGGCGAGTGCGGGCAAGAAGATTGTTACTGAACTACCCGATGTTCGTCAGGAAAAGGATTGGTTGATCAATCAGGTAGAAGAGCCGGCCTGTTTGTTCGTGCAGAAATCGGAAGATGGATTGACATCTAAATTTCAGTTGAATAACGGTTTAGTCTCCCGTACTTTTTATGTCGGTGAAAATATAGCCTGCGTCGGGTATAAGAATCATTCGAATGAGGCAGAGTTTTTACGGGCGGTAAAACCGGAAGCACGTGTTTGCATTGATAGTGTATGGTATGAGGTCGGCGGATTGAAAGGACAGCCGGAATTATCTTATTTATTGGATAGCTGGTATGTGGAAATGGAAGCTTCCGATCTGGCATTTACGCTTGAAAAGGTGGAAACCGGTCTTCCGCTGAAACGTTATCCGTGGACTCCGAAATATAATGCCGTTCCCACAGATTGGCCGGCTAAGGGGGTACGTATGGAAATGACTTTCATCCCGACCGAAAGTATGGTGGATGTAAAAGACATAAGGGTGAAAGTCAACTATGAAATTTACCAGGGACTACCTTTGATTGCCAAATGGATCGAGGTGGTCAATGAGGGGGAAGAAGCTGTTTTGTTGAATGACATGGAATGTGAAGTCTTGGCTGTCAATCAGGATCAGGTGAAACGTATTCATGTGGAAAGTGATTTCTCTTTTGCATTGGTCAATGCGGATATAGAAGGAAGTGCCCTGATGCACTATGCCGGTACTCCCAAGGCATATCATGTGGGAAGTTCTACTACAAAATGGACAGTCGATAAAGACTATAACACCTGGGCCAGTCATAATCAGGCAGAGGATAAGTTCCTGGGATTCCCACATCATAATTTATTACTGAGCAAACTTCCTATGGGGCCTTGTACGAAAGTAAGTAAAGAGGTTCCGTTCAAATCATATATCACTTTCGAATTGTTGCAGGATAGTGATGATCGTGAGCGGCAATCGCTCGGGCATCGGCGGATGTATAAAAAGCTGGCTCCTCAGACAACCGAGTCTTTGATCTCCGGAGGTATTACTTCACATGATGAAACGAAATTGAAAGGGTTTATCGACCAGATGGCCGAATTGGGACTCGAACAGTTGGACATTATGGCTTGGCCTGGCATCAGTCATGATAATCTGGATTCTGCTTATGTGCAATTATGGCGCAGGGTTGCTTCCTATGCAAAAGAACGTGGTATTGTAATGGGAGGATATGAATTACAGGTGGCGTCTCGCGGACGGGGAGCAGAGGTGGATTGTATTCATCCGGAAACAGGAAAACCGGGTAGCCTTTTCGGCCAGAGTGTTTGTATTGCCAGCAAATGGAAAGATACATATTATTCTAAAATGTGGGAGTTCTTTGATAAGACGGGGTTGATGACTTATAATATGGATGGTCCGTATCATGGAGACCCTTGTGCTTCTACTGTACATCCTTACCATGCCTGTTTGGAAGATTCTCAGTGGCAACAATGGAAAACGCAAGTAGAGGTTATCCATGAACTGCAGCGCAGGGGAATGTATATTCCTATTCCGGATTGGTATTTCCTGAACGGACAATGTTCTACAGGAATGGGATATCGGGAAGCAAGTGCAAACCTGACCCCGCAACAGCAATTGTTATTAGGCCGTCAGTATATTTATGACGGAACCTGGCATAAGATCCCGACAATGGGATGGATGACTTTGCAGTTGGTTGGTTTTTATACGAATGACCCAAGAGTTGGGTTGGAGCCTCTTTGTGATAATCTGGATCGTTATGAGTCGCAATTAATGCAGTTTTTGGGAAGCGGTTGCCATCTGACTATTCGTGGAAATCGTTTATATGATACGCCGGAAACCAAACAGATGGTATCCCGTTGTATCGACTGGTTTAAGGAATACCGGGATATATTGACTTCCGATATTATCCACGTCAGCCGTCCGACTGGTCGCGATCTGGATTGCATGATGCACGTAAATCCTTTCATTAAGCATAAAGGTATGGTGGTCGTATTTAATCCGACAGACCGGGATATAACGAAGGAGATGCGTTTACCTCTTTATTACACCGGTTTGAAGGGTAAAGCAACAGTCACAGCTTCGGATGGAAACAAACAGAGTTTCTCGTTGAACCAACAAAGTGAATTACTATTGCCTGTTTCTATAAAGGCGCAGGGTGTATCCTGGTTCCTGATAGAAGAATAAAGGTAGAGGTTCGTTGAATAAATAAGTAGATAAACGTGAAAAAGTTTATATTATTACTGATTAGTGGAAGCGTTTACGTTCTGTTGGCAACAGGATGCAAGGAGGTTGGAGAATCGAATAACCGCTGTGTCAATAAATGGATTGGTACAGCTTCAGAGGGCAGGGTTGCTCCTGTTGCCTCTGTGCCATTCGGAATGATGCAGATAGGTGCGGATACTCGCCCGTATGGAGCCGGATACCATTATCAGGACCCGACAGTTTTAGGATTCAGCCATCTGCATAAAAGTGGAGGTGGATGTGCTGACTTTTTGGATATACTTTTTATGCCATTACCCTTGAATCACCCGAAAGGAGAGAATGAGTTGTATTCCAAGCAATATCAGGCGGCTTTATCTCATCAAGAGGAAAAAGCGGAGCCGGGGTATTATTCGGTCAATTTGTATGCCGGACAACTGACGGTGGAATTGACAGCTTCCCGTCGATGCGGACTGCAACGATATCGGTATGATACCGGTGGTGAAATACCGGTCGTTGTCGATTTGAAGTATGGTTCGGAAAGTGCTTGTACTATACAGACCGAGCATGATGTGGATACGGTGTATGCCTCTGCGTTCGAGTGGGTCGACTCATGTACGATTCGCGGCTACCGTTTTTCGAACGGTTGGACACCCAGGCAGCAAGTCTATTTCTATTCAAAGTTTTCATCTCCTATCAAAGCTTGTGCCCTGTATGTCGATGATCAACGCATAAAGGAGGTTTCTTCTGCTGAAGGACGAAATGTAAAGGCGTTACTTACTTTTGAGAACGAGCGTAGCGAGTTGGAAGTCCGGACAGCACTTTCTTCGGTGAGTATGGAGGGGGCTGCTGCCAATCTGCAGTCGGAAATCGAAGGCAAGACATTTGAAGAGGTGAGGTTGTCGGCATCTGAATCCTGGAGCCGTACGTTGGGGCAGATAGAAATAGAAACCGATGATCCGAAAAAGAAGGAACTCTTTTATACTTCTTTGCACAATGTCATGTTATACCCATTCTTATTATCGGATGTAGATAATCGTTTTAGGGGACCGGATTGGCAGGTACATCAAACCGATGGATTCGATTATTATGGTGGTGTGATCGGCTTTTGGGATACGTTTCGGGCGGCTTGCCCTTTGTTGGCTATGCTTAACCCGGATGTGGCGAAAGATTATGTAAAGACGTTGCTGGAGCATTACAAATATGCCGGTCAATTACCGATATGGACGTTGTGGGGTATTGAGAATTATCAAATGACAGGGATTCATTCGTTGCCGGTGATAGCTAATGCTTATCTGAATGGTATTCGTGGTTTCGATACCCGATTGGCGCTGGAGGCAATGGTCGCATCGGCAATGAAAGATACGTGCGGCTATTCCATGGGGTATTTTGTCGGCTTGGAAAATTATAAAAAATATGGTTATGTCCCCTGTGATATGGAGATGGAGTCGGTGGCACGTACTTTGGAGTATGCGTTCGATGATTATGCTTTGGCTCGTTTTGCCGAAGCGATCGGTGCACATAAAGAGGCCGGTTACTTTGCAAATCGCTCACTTAACTATCGGAATGTAATTGATTCCGGAACATTACTGGCCCGGGGACGGTTGGCGGATGGTGGTTGGCGTACGCCTTTCGATCCGTTGGCTTCTTCTCATCGTAGGGATGATTATTGTGAGGGCAATGGCTGGCAGTGGACTTTTTTTGTACCTCATGATGTGGAGGGTTTAGCTACTTTGCTAGGAGGTAAAAAGGCATTGGAGGCCCGGCTGGATTCTCTTTTCACCATGTCTTCCGAATTGCGCGGGGAAAATATCTCCGGAGATATTTCCGGATTGATCGGACAATATGCACATGGCAATGAACCGGGACACCATACCATTTATATGTATAACCGGGTGGGATGTCCCGATAAGACACAGAAGTATGTCAACCGAGTGTTGACTACCCTGTATGATAATACTCCGGAAGGTATTTGCGGGAACGAAGATACCGGACAAATGAGTGCTTGGTATGTCTTTAGCTCGTTAGGTTTCTATCCGATGGATCCGGCTTCCGGACAATATGAATTGGGAGCTCCTTTATTTGAAAAGGCGACAATCAAGCTGTCTTCGGGAAAAGAGTTCGTTATCAAAGCAACTCGTTTGTCGGAAAAGAATATGTATGTGGACAAGGTCTTTCTGAATGGACAGCGTTTGAACCGAACGTATATAACCTTTGAAGAGGTGTTGCAAGGCGGCGAGCTCCTCTTTGAAATGAAGGAAGAGGGAGAAAAGGTCTGATGAAGTATGTGAATAAACACAATAGAAGTATGTATATGAGATTATGTAAATTACCGATGGCACTTCTTTGCCTGTTTTCTTTATCTGTCGCTCAGCTTTGTGCACAAGCAGATAATTATAAGAAACATAAGAATGATGAGCTGGAACAAACCTCGAATCTGGAAATGACCTTTTATCTGGTATTCAAAAGCCATTTCGATATAGGCTATTCTGCCTTGGCACGTGATGTTGTGCATGAATACCGTACTTCCATGATCGATAAAGCAATGGATGTAATGGATAAGAATGCAGATAAGTTGAAAGATACTCAGTTTGCCTGGACCGTTCCCGGTTGGCCTTTGGAACAAATGTTGTGGGACAGACAGTCGCCCGAACGCCGGTTGCGCATTGAACGGGCGTTGAAAAATGGCAACCTGGTGACGCATGCTCTCCCTTTCACTACACATACGGGAACACTTGAAGTGGAAGACCTGGTACGTGGACTGGGATATTCTTCCTCTTTGGCACGCCGATATAACCTGCCGCTTCCTACCGACGGGAAGATGACGGATGTACCCGGACATACCTGGGTACTGCCGACGATCCTGCATCATGCCGGGATTAAGTTCTTCCATTTCGGCTCAAACCCGACTAACCGGGTGGTACAGGTGCCCGAGCTGTTCTGGTGGGAAGGACCGGACGGTTCAAGAGTGTTGACGATGTTTTCCGAAGGATACGGTGGCGGTGTATTCCCGCCTGATGGATGGGAGCACAAGGCGTGGCTGACATTCGTACATGCAGGCGACAATGCCGGACCTCCTGCAGCTGAAGAGGTGGAGAAAGTGATTGCGCATATCAGGGAAAAGTATCCGAAGGCTAAAATACATATCGGTAAGATGTCTGATTTCGCGGATGCTATTTTGGCGGAGAATCCGGAACTGCCGGTGGTACGCGGAGACATGTCCGATAGTTGGGTACATGGTGTGATGTCAAACCCGCAGGCCACGCAAAAGGCTCGCCGGATACGCCCGTTGATACCGGCTTTGGAAACCTTGCATACACAAGGAAAGGAGTGGGGCATTATTCCGTATGAGATCGATGAGGATCTGGCTTCTGTTTACGAGAAGAGTTTGATGTACGGTGAACATACCTGGGGATTGGCGGATCAGCATTTCATCCCCGGATTGGTGGGTAAGGAATGGCATAAGAACTATGTTTCAGGGTTGACTCCCAATTATGCCCGCATGGTAGAGTCGTGGGAAGAGCATATCGGTTATATCGAGGATGCGGAAAAGGTGTTGCGTCCGGAACTGGAAAACGAGCTTTATACCCTGGCAGAGAACGTGGCGCAGGATGGCTTTCGTTTCGTGGTATACAATCCGCTGCCTTGGATGCGTGGTGGTATAGTGAATTTTGCTTTGCCGACGCAAGGATCTATCCAGGACGCGTATGTGAAAGAAGTGGATTCTGACCGCATTCATAAGTTGAAAGTATATGGTGCTGATTCGAAACGGTTGGGTACATTCTATGTAGAGGATATTCCGGCCAACGGATATAAAACATTTGTTTTGACTAAAGAAGGACCGGCTGAAGAGAAAACAACATTGAAGGGAAATGAACGTGAGGGTTTTATCGAAAACCAGTGGTATAAAGTAGCATTCGACAAGTCGCGCGGTTGTATAAAGAGTATCTGGGATAAGGTGAATAACCGTGAACTGGTCGATTCGCGTGCCAAAGACGGTTTCGGTTCATACGTTTACGAACGCTATGACAAGAAACAATCGCTGCAATATCTGAAAGAGTATATTTACGACGGTTATAAGAATTCACATTACCGGATCACCGGTAAGAGCTCTTATCTCGACGATCGGACAAAAGGAGTACATGAATCTGCGCGTCGGATGGAGTTGTATGTGGAAGATCATAAATCATCTATTCAGGCGATTCTTGTTCCACCGGCTTCGGTAGGGGAGGAAAAGCATACGGCTGGTCTGAAGGTGACACTTTACGAAGATATGCCTTATATCGATATCAAACTGTCGGTTGTCAACAAACCGGCCACCGAAGAGCCGGAAGCCGGATGGATTGCATTGCCTTTCCGGACAGTGGAACCGGAATACCGTATCGGTCGCCTGGGTTCGGTGATAGATCCGGCCAAAGATCTGATAGAAGGTAGCCAATTCAATTACATTTGGTCGAACTCGGGATTGATGATAAAGGATAAGGAGTATTCGATCGGCATTTGTGCACTGGATGCTCCGGCTTTTCAACTGGGTGATCTAAATTTTATGCACTTCGCGGATAAATATGAAAACCCTCGGTCACATGTCTATTTTAACCTGTTTAACAATCGCTGGAATACCAACTTTACCTCTTTCTGGCATGGCAACCTGACTACGGAAGTTCGTTTATGGGTGAACCAGGTAAGTGCAGACGATGCATCCGGTCTGGTTATTCCGGCTTGGGAAACTCGGCTACCCTTACAAGTAGGTATTGCTACCTGTCCCGGCGGTAAATTACCTGTGGTGAACGAAGGGGTGAAAGTCTCACGCAAAGGGGTACTTGTCACTGCTTACGGTAACAATCCGGATGGCGAAGGCAAACTGTTACGTCTTTGGGAAGAAACCGGAGAAAGTGGTTTCTGTGAAGTCTCTTTGCCAATCCGGAAAGACGGAGTGGCACAACCTGTGAATTTGAGAGGTGTTCCCTGCGGGCAGCCTGTTAAGATACAGGACGGTACGTTTAATATTCAGTTAGATGGATTTACCCCCGCTAGTTATTTAATATATTAATTAAAATAATAATGAAGAAGAATTTTATCTCACTGGCTGCAATAGTTTTGTTGCTGTCAGCTTGTGGAACGGAAGGATCTCGTTCGTTCAAAACAGATCGTTTCGGTATCGATGTAGATAGCCGGGGGTATATTACCGGAATGTGGAACTTGACGCGCGAAAGCCGTAATTTCAGTCCGGCAGACCAACCGTCGCCTCTGTTGTCTCTTTATGATGAAGACTTGAAGCGTTATTATTATCCGCAAAAGGCCGTTTATAGGGATGGTAAATATAGGTTAGAGTATGAAAATGGATCGGTAGCTACGGTTTGTTTAGACGAGAAGGACCGGTATTTCAAACTTAAATTAGAGAGCCTGGAGCCTCGTAATGGCATTGACGATGTGCAGTGGGGAAGCTATTACACCAATATCGATAATCTGTTGGGTGAAATCATAGGTGTGGCCCGCGATACTTCGGCGGCTGTAGGGTATGCTATTGGTGCATTGGCCTTGGATGATAATACGATCGGTGGAGAAGCACGTTATACATCCGAGACGGGACCGTCTGGATATATCGCTCATTCTCCCGACCATGCGAACCATCCGTTGCCATTGACCTTGGTTGAGGGACAGCAGTTCACTATGGGCGGCGATGGTATCAATGATGTGGCATTTTACAACCGCAAGGAGTCATATTATCGGATCCTTTATGGAAATACGGCTTATGTGGATTGTAATGGTCGAATTCATATTCGTTACCATTCCCGTGACCGTCGTAAGGGAAAGATGATTTATTCGCCGGAAGGTAATCCTGTTTTCCAAAATAATGAACCGAACCACATGATGCGTCAGGATGTTCCTGGAGTAGATTTCATCGGTTCATCCATTGCTTTGTGGGGTAGTCCGGATAGTACGGCTTTAATGGAAGTTATAGAGAACATTGTTTTGAATGAAGGGCTGCCTCATCCTATGTTTAATGGCAAGTGGGTAAAGGATCCTAGCAATTTCATGCCGGATGTGCGTACCTATGGTGGTTTACAAGATAGTTTTCCTTCTTATGTGAAGCAGATGGGGCTCAAAGTGATCCATACCTACGATCAACCTTTCTTGCATGCAGATCGGGGGAATGGAGGATATATAGATGGTCCTAATCATGAGAAGAAACGCTATCATTTTACATCAGGTGATTTGTCAACTCGCGAGTATGCCGACCTCTTGGCGAAGGATGGATTGATTTTAGGGAGAACATCTATCTCCAATTCGATGGCACCAGGGACAAAGGATTGCAGCCCGGTTCCTTCAGATAGTATCTGTATCCTACACCGCCGTTATTTGACGGAAAATTTAAATGAAAAGGATACCTTGATCTATATTGACGATCCTACGCATTTAGAGGAGATTGCTTGTTGGGAAGGGCATAGCAAGGAGTTGAATATGGTGAAGATTGGTAAAGAATTGATCCATTATTTGGGGGTAACCAAAGAAAAACCATACCGTTTGATGAATGTTACACGTGGTTATTGGGATACTGAGGCCGTGACACATGCGAAGGGGGACGCTGTAGATAAACTTCAACCTGCTGTAGGAGGTGGATATACCGGTTTGATTCCCAATTTGGAACTTCAGGACGAGATTGCTCACCATTATGCCGATATTTGCAAAAACTCAGGCTTGGGTATGTTCGACTATGATGGACAAGAATTTTTCTTCCATACCGGTTTCGGTGGATATGGTGTGAAACGTTTCTTTCGGGAAATGTTTACACAAGCCAAAGCGTATGGCTTACCGGATATTCGTTTTACAGGGGCTACTTTGTCTGAAGGTGCTTGGCATTACCAGAGTATTTGGAATGTGGGAGGTGGATTGAATATCTATGATGTGAAGAAGCGGGTTTGGGGATCAACCACAAGCCAGGGAAAGGATCTTCGGGATGTTACGTATGCCAATTTCTTCCCATCTTCCTTCGGAGCTAATTTTCCGATAACGAAGAACACTACTGTGGAAGATTTCGAGCATATTGAAGCCACAGCTATAGGGTATGGGGTTACTTACAACATGACTTTAGGCCAGAAAGATGTCGAGAGTTGTCCGCAGAAATACGCTATCTTTCATGTGGTCCGTACCTGGGAGGAAGCTCGCCGGGCAAATGCTTTCCCAACATATATCCGAAAGATGTTACAGAATCCGGCACTAAGCTGGCGTCTGGAGACAAAGGCTGACAATAGCGGTTGGACTCTTTACCAAATGGAGAATGGCAAGAAAGTTCGTTCTTTTGATTTATGTACCAATAATAAGCAATAATAATCCACAGAATAGGCAGCTATTTGCTATTTTATATGGGAATAGCTGCCTTTATATTTGTGTCATCAAATAGATGTGATACTTATTAATATTTAAACCATGAAAAAGATACTATGCTTCATCTCGATGTTCTGTCTGTGCGGAAATATGTTATCAGCCAAAGAATATCATGTGTCGGTAAAAGGTAGTGATGCCAATAACGGTGATGTTTCATCCCCTTTCAAAACAATTAATTGGGCAGCCCAAAAGGCTTTGCCGGGAGATACGGTTACGGTACATAACGGAACTTATCGTGAATGGGTGAATCCGCTGAGTGGCGGGGAACGAGAGGGAAAACGTATCCTATATCGGGTGGCCGATGGTGAAAAAGCAGAAATCAAAGGTTCGGAGTTGGTAACGGACTGGAAAAAAGAGAAGAAAGGTAAAGGGGTATGGAAGGTTGTATTACCGAATACATTCTTTGGAAATTATAATCCGTTCAACGACCGTTTGTTTGGTGACTGGCTCTGGTCCGAACGGGTTCATCATACGGGAGATGTTTATCTGAACGATGTTTCGCTGTATGAAGAATTCAGCCTGGAGAAGGTGTTTACGCCGGATACACTTCGTACGATCCGTGATCCACAGGGTTCTACGAATGTATGGTTTGCTGAAGTAGATGCTGACAATACAACCATTTACGCAAACTTTGGCAATGTCGATCCGAATAAGGAAACAGTAGAGGTATCGGTTCGCCCTACCTGCTTTTATCCGACTCGTGAGGGGTTGGACTACATCACGATTCGTGGCTTCCATGTGAGCCAGGCTGCCACCCAGTGGGCTGCTCCGACAGCAGAACAGGTCGGTATGATCGCTACACATTGGTGTAAAGGCTGGATTATAGAAAATAATGTCATTAAGAATTCCCGTGCCAACGGTATTACTCTGGGTAAGGAACGTGCCAGCGGACATAATCTGGAATGTAACGACAAGCGTTTGGACGGTACGTTACATTATGTGGAAGTTATATTCAACACGTTGCGCCGCGGATGGAGCAAGGAGAATGTCGGTTCCCACATCGTTCGGAATAACGTCATTTCCGATTGCGAACAGACCGGTATTTGTGGTAGTATGGGGGCTGCGTTCAGTGAGATTTATGGAAATCATATTTATAACATCTTAGTGAAGCAGCAATTTGGTGGTGCAGAAATGGCCGGTATCAAATTGCATGGTGCGATAGATACTTATATTCATCACAATCGGATCCATAAAACAGGACATTATGGTATCTGGCTGGATTGGATGGCACAGGGTGCGCGTGTCTCATCTAATTTATTATATAATAATCTGACACAGGATTTATTCTTTGAAGTTTCTCATGGTCCTTACATAGTAGACAATAACATCTCTTTATCGCCCCGCACAATACAGGAAAATACCGATGGAGGCGCATACCTGCATAATATCTTTTCAGGAGATATCAACCGTTTGGACGATCAACGCTACACTCCGTATCACTTGAACCATTCAACAGAAGTGAAAGGTATCCGGACTATTACTGAAGGTGACCATCGTTTCTATAATAATATTTTTATCGGAGGTGATAACGGTAAGTTGAAATATGGAATGGTGGTGTTCGATGTCTCCCAACGGCCGATCTATGCAGAGAACAACTTGTTCCTCAACGGATCCCTGCCTATGACAAACAAAACGCAGGATTGGGTAGAAAAGACAGTAGACCCGAAACTTAAAGTGGAAGAAACGGCAGATGGTGAAGTATATCTTGTAAGTGACATTAACCTGCAGGAACTATCCTCTTTCAAAGGAAAAAGTATTGATGCCGACCGTCTGGGTATTACCCAACTGACGGGATTTCCGTTTGAGAACTTTGACGGTACTCCTTTTAAACTGGAGAAAGACTTTTTCGGTAAAGAACGTTCTGCGTCCCCGGTTGTGGGACCGGTAGAAAGTTTACCTTCTTCCAAACGTATAAAAGTGTGGCCTAACTTAAAATAACAGTCAATGTCATATAAGAATCATTTATATCTGGCGGGCAGCCTGTTTATGGCAGGGTTGTTTGTCAGTTGTCAGTTTGACACAAAACAGGTATCGGATGGAAATACTATCCCTGTTTCAACAAACCGAATGCTCAATCCTATCGCACCTCCGGGGGTATATATTGCTGATCCGGAGGTAAGGCAGATGCCTGATGGACGTGTCTATGTTTACGGATCGCGTGATGAACCGGGCAACGCCTGGTGTTCGCGTTCCTATAACGTGCTTTCTTCCTCCGATCTGGTGAACTGGAATGTGGAACAATTTTCTTTTGCTACTGACGAACCGGGTAAACAAGTGGATTATACCGACAGGATCTTATACGCTCCGGATTGTATCTATCATGACGGGAAATATTATCTCTACTATTGTTTGGCAGGAGGGGGTGACGATGAAGGTGTCGCTGTATCTTCTTCTCCTTACGGTCCGTTTAAAAATGGAAAAGTGATGGAAGGTGCAAAAGGTATCGATCCCTCTGTATTCATCGATGATGATGGGCAGGCCTATCTCTATTGGGGACAAGGATATGCCAAAGGAGCGAAATTGAGTAAAGATATGCTCTCAATCGAAGGTGCCGTGCACGATAGCTTGCTGACGTATGAAACCCATTTCTTCAACGAGGGCAGTTCTGTCCGGAAAAGGAATGGTATCTATTATTTTGTGTATGGAAGCCATTCGCAGCACGGAGAATCCAATTGTGCAACGTTGGATTATGCGACATCGACATCGCCGTTAGGCCCTTATACGTATAGAGGGGTTATTATCGATAATTGGGGTAGTGGCCGGAATTTGGTGAATAACCATGGCTGTATTACCGAAATCAACGGTCAGTGGTATATTGCTTATCATCGCCCTACTCATGCAAGTGCGACCATGCGAAAGGCTTGTCTGGAGCCAATCTCTTTCAATCCGGACGGGACGATCCCAAAAGTGGAGATGACTACACAGGGAATTGGCGGACCTATCTCTCCTTTATACCGGATGGATGCTGCTAGGGCTTGTCTGATGTCTGGTAATGTAATGGTATCCGTACGTCGTCCGGCGAATGATATTCCTGTCGAGTATTTGGCTGCTGTTCATGATAGCGACCATGCTTATTGGAAATATTATGACTTTACCGGTTCGGATGTCAATCATTTCATTTGTAAGACCTGGGATAAAAACAAAGCGGTTAAGATCGAAATTCGCCTGGATAGTCCGGATGGTGAGTTGATCGGGACCTGCGAGATAGCTCCGATGCAGGGTGAAACGGCGTATGCTATTCATGAAACGAAAATTAAACCGGTCACAGGAAAACATGCACTGGTATTGGTCTTTAAGGCGGTTGATACGGAAACATCCGGGGAGGACTTGCTGAATTTGGAATGGTTTACATTTGAGAAAAGATAATTAGAACGGAGCGTTTTTAATTAATAGATAAAAGACAAAGAAGATGAATGGGAAATCTATTAACATATTACTGTTGATATTTTTGTTTTGCATGGCATCATGGGTCGATGCCCAGGATAACAGAAAAGGATCCTGGTTACCGGAAGACGGAAAGGTGTCTGTCCCGGATAGAAAATCTACAGAGGTGTCCGACTTCTTAAAGTCTTTGCATGGTTATCTGCGTCCGATTGTTTGTGAATATGAGGATGTGGTCTTAAAATCGGCAAAGGGTTTTAAAAAAGGAAAAGCGCAAGTGCAAACTTCCTCATGGAGTTGTAATATTAACGAAACGACAGTAGCCGATTGTCCCGATGCCTTAGATTTAGATGTTACCTTTATGATAACAGAAGGAGAGCTGAAATCGGGTGGTGTGGCGTTGGCTTTTGATTTTACCGGTTGGAGCCGCGAGAACTATGTCTTAATGCCCGCCTATGTATATAATGGAAACAGGTTTCATGTAGAGACCAATGGATATATGGCTCCTTATCCCTCATATTACTATTATAATAAGAACGTTCCGCTATTGTTTTCCAATAGCCCGCGTTTGTCAGAGGAAAGAAGTGCTTCTAAAATAGAGGCGCTTACAGGTAATCTGGCAACACCTGCATTTTGTTTTTTCTCTCCGAAGGAACAAAGAGGATGCATCATATTGACAGAGCAGAAAAGTCATTTAGGCAATTATGGAATGTTTATTGAAGAAAATGCATCACAGGATATGGCTACTTTTGTCGTTAGTGCTCCCGGTGTTCGTGAGTTGACTGCAGGGTTTGGAGATTTTGGGTATAGTGGGGATCAGGCATGCAAGTGGACTTCCGGTGATCGGTTACGGATGAGGTTTCGTATCTATAACTTTGAAGCAAGCGGTATTCCGGATCTTTTAGATAAATTCATGAACGTACGCAAAGAAGTCACAGGGGAAAATAATCCGAGGAATTTGTGCCCGTTTAGTACGGTTACCTCTTTCACGGCTGATTATAAGAATCAGGTTCGTTGGTTGGAAAAAGGAACGGGTAAAAGTTTTTACCGTATGGAGAATTCAGATGGCTATCAGCTCGGCTGGGTTGGTGGCTTGATGGGTACTTTTGCTATGTTGGCATTAGACGATTCATTATCGCGTGAACGGGTTATTCAAACGTATGATTATGTCGTTTCGAATATGCGTGGTAAGAGCGGATATTTTTATGGTAGTTTTCGGGATGGTAAGGTTGGGAGTGACAGGGATAATATTCCTGACGCAGCTTTGGTGAGAAAAAATTCGGATGCCTTGTTCTTCATGATGAAACACCTTATGCTATTCGAACAGCAGGGATATGGTAATTTAGTGAAACAGGAATGGAAGGATGCCGCAAGAGATCTTGCACAAGCTTTTGTGAATACCTGGGTTAAAAATAAAGATTTAGGAAACTATGTGAATGCGGCTACGGGCGAAATAATCATTTATCATTCGACCTCCGGCGCTATTGCACCGGCCGGATTGGTACTGGCTGCTCGATATTTCAAAGAGAATTCTTTTTTGAAAACAGCCATGGAAATAGCCGGTTACTTTTATGATGATTATGTGGCCGGTTTGGGACTCACCTGTGCGCATTCCGGGGATATAATGCAGGATGCAGATGCCGATTCCGCCTATGGATTTATAGAATCTTTAATGGCTTTGTATTATGTGACAATGGATAAAAAATGGTTGTCCATGGCTCAGACGACAGCTCATTTGGCGGCAACCTGGACCTTATCCTATGACTATGAATATCCGCCCGGTTCTACATTGTATGACTTAAAAGCGAATACGGCTGGCGCAATATGGGCTAGTGTACAAAATAAACATGCAGCACCTGGGATATGCACCAGCTCGGGAGATTATTTATTTAAACTGTTCAGGGCTACCGGCCAGGTGCGGTATGCCGATCTGTTGAGAGATATCATCCATGCGCATGCCGAGGTAATGGAAACGCCGGGAAGATCTACAACCGGTATGGGACCGGGGACATCGATGGAGCGTATCCAAACCACGGATGCAGATGGAAAAGGTGCCGTCGGAGTGATTCTTAAAACATCCAATGGCTGGACGGAAGATTGCGGTTTGCTGATGTCGCTTGAAGTTCCGGGTATATATGTACAAACCGATCAGGATGTATTATATGTCTTTGATCATTTAAAGGTTGAGGTTGTACGTCGTAATGGTGACGAGGTGACATTGAGGATAGCTAATCCTACGCGTTTCGATACTGTGACAGCTGTTTTCGCAGAACGGTCTTCTTCTGTCGGCAAGCCTTTAGGGTATTGTAATTTTACACAGTGGAAAAAAGTATTGGTGAAGGCCGGAAATATCGTGGAGGTTGTAATAAAGGCAACAGACGATATAAAAATAGCCTCGAAAGCTAAGTACTAATTGTATTTGGTACAATACGTAAGATTGTATAACTTAATAAAAGGAAAGTATAAATTGATTAGATGCTATTCCTCTTATTTTTGTCTCATATTATACTTACACTTATATGAAACGGATTTTACTTTTTATCGTACTGGCATTATTTATATCCCGGTCGAATGCGCAGATAGCTGCGATAGATGTCGATAATGGTTCTGAAAAGACATCGGTTGAAGATATCATTATTGTATTTAAAATGCATTTTGATATCGGATATACAGACTGGTCGGAATCTATATTGCAGAAATATGCCACTTCCATGATGGATGAAACCTTACATTCGGTGGATGTAACGAGTAAGTTGCCACAGGAGAAACAGTTTGTGTGGACGCTCCCCGGGTGGCCTATGAAATATATATTGGACAATATATCGGCAGACCGGAAGCCGGACATTGAGGCAGCCTTGAAAGATGGACGTTTCAGGGTACACGCTCTTCCTTTTACTTATGAGACGGAGTCGAGCGATCTGGAAACGTTGGTTCGCGGAATGTCCTATTCTTCTCAAATCAACCGGACGTATGGGCATCCGTTGACAAGAGGCGCAAAACTGACTGACGTTCCTAGTCATTCCTGGATTTTACCGACACTACTGACACAGGCGGGAGTAAAGATTTTACATATCGGATGTAATCCGGGTTCAGTTTCTCCGGAACTTCCGACATTATTCTGGTGGGAAGGTCCTGACGGCTCCCGGCTACTGACGTTTAACTGGGCTGAATATTATGGATCAGGTGTTTTACCGCCTGAAGGGTGGAAGTATAAAACATGGTTAGCCATGATCCATACACATGAAAATACCGGAGCACCGAAACCGGAAGAGGTTGCGGCTGTATTGGAAGAAGCCCGTAAGAAAGTGCCGGGAGCCAGGGTCAGGATAGGACAACTGGAAGATTTTTACGATACGTTGATGAAAGAGAATCCTTCTATTCCTGTGGTACGGGGAGATATGCCCGACACCTGGATCCATGGTTATATGTCGATGCCCAAAGAGGTGAAGATCAATAAATCGATGCAACGTCTGATCTATAATGAAGAGACCTTGAATACGTTGCTAAAAGGTTGGAACGCCAAGGCTGAACCTGTGAAACCGTATGTCGATAAGGCTATCGAACAGTCGGTATTGTTTGACGAACATACTTTCGGACTGGCAATCAGCCACGGCCACCAGGCTTCCTGGAAATATGGCGATCCGTTTGTGATAGATCGTGCGAAAGGTGCTTATGATTTTATTGAAGAATCATGGAACGAAAAGGCTAGCCGTGTACATCGATCGAAACAATATCTTATCCCCTCTTTGCGTAAAGACATGCGTAATCTGGCCAATGCCGTAGAGGGTGACGGGCAGAAGGTTGTGGTATATAACCCGTTACCCTGGAAGCGCTCGGGTGTTATTTCGTTGTATATGAGTGTCTATCAGAAGAAATTTACTGTTTATGGATTGAAAGACGAACAGACTGGCGAGATCATTCCCGCTTATAATGAGGGTAACTATCTCTCATTTACCGCTCATGATGTACCTACTTTGGGATATAAAACTTATTCGGTGATAACCGAACCTGTTTCGGAAAAGGCTCACTCCATTCGTGTCGTTCAGGCAGAGAATGTTATTGAAAACCAGTATTTCAAAGTAGTTATTTCACCAGATAACGGTGCTCTGTTGTCTGTCTGGGATAAGAAACGGCAGCAGGAGATGGTCGATACCGGCAGTGAATACGGCTTTGGCGAGTTTATTCATGAGAAGTTTGGTAATGAAGAGATCGAACGATATAACAAAGCATACGTAAAACCGGGACATCATGGTTGGGCGGATCCGGAGATGGGACGTCCGGTAGATTCGGCTTTAAAGTATGAAATGGTAAAAGGTAAAGCTTTAAGAATTGCTTATAATCAGACAGTACACTCGGTGGAAGCCACAGCCTTCTGCCGTTCCGGCCGTGGTGAAGATTATACCTTGACTTATACGCTTTATGAAGATTCTCCTTATATGGAAATTTGTTGGGGGATGCAGAATAAGCGGGCCGATATGCAGCCGGAAGGCGGATGGTTGGCATTCCCTTTCAATGTCTCTCAGCCGGTCTTCCATTTAGGACGTACAGGGGCTGTTGTTAATCCGGCTACGGATTTTATAAAACGGTCTAATCATGATTATTATTTTCTGAATACAGGTATGGCTGTTGTCGACCCGAAAGGCAGGGGATTCGGATTGAATACACCGAATGCTCCGGCTGTCAGCCTGGATCGCCCGGGATTATATCGTTTTACCGGTGACTTTATTCCTCAAAGACCGAATGTGTTTGTCAATCTATTCAATACTCAGTGGGGAACAAACTTTACAGAGTGGGTGGAAGGTGCTCTGTCGGCCAGGATTTATCTATGGTCGGTCGATGAATATAAGAATGAGCCTTCGCTGATCACTCCGACAGAAGAAACACGTGTACCTCTTATGGCTGTTTACAGAGAAGGAAAAGGTGGAGAACTGCCTTTGTCGGCAGAAGGAATACAGTTGTCGAAAAAAGGAGTTCTGGTAACAGCCTTCGGAGCTAACACGGACGGAGACGGAGAAGTCCTGCGGGTCTGGGAACAGGCAGGGGATGCGGGTGAATGTGTAATCACATTGCCTGACAGCGGCTATCGTACGGCCCAGTATTGTAATCTGCGTGGAGAGCGTCAGGGAAAAGCCTTTCCTGTGAAACAAAATAAAATAACTGTTAACTTGAAGGCTTACCAGCCGTTATCATTAATACTGGAGAAATAAACGAATGAAATTCAATAAGTGTGTTTTTGTATGTATTAGTTTTTTTGTATGCTCTGCTTTTATGCAGAACTTGTCGGCAGAACCTTCCTCCCGGAAGGTTCATGCTGATAAGAAGATACAGCAGAATTCTTCTTTGTCCTTATGGTATACGAAGCCTGCAGGAGATTGGATGACAGAAGCGTTACCGATCGGTAACGGACGTATCGGTGCAATGATATTCGGAGGAGTCAAACAAGATAGCATACAATTTAACGATAAGGCCTTATGGACTGGCAGTCCGTCTGTCAGAGGTGCCTATCAGAATTTCGGGAATATTCGGATTGATTTTCTTTCACCAGAACAGGAGGTGACGGATTATCGGCGGGAACTGAATCTCGAAAATGCAATAGCCTCTGTTTCTTACCGTCAGGGGGATGTTTCCTATAAGAGGGAATATTTTGCCAGTTTCCCGGATGATGTGATTGTGATCCGATTGTCTGCAGATAAGAAGAAAAGCCTGAATCTGGCATTGGACCTGGAAGGGGTTCATGCTAATGAACATAAGCAGATAGGGAGAACAGATATTCGTTTTTCCGGAAAGCTGACCCTTTTGTCTTATGCCGCTCGTCTGCATGTGAGAAATGAAGGTGGAACCGTAACCGTTGAACAGGGAAAAATAGTCGTAAGAGAGGCTGATGCAGTAACTCTTTTGTTAGGACTGGGTACTAACTTTTCGGCAAAATCATCTCGATATATTTCTGAAGGAACCGGATGGAAAGAAGAGATAGAAGAGGCCATCTCTAAGACCCTGAACAAGAGATATAAAGGGATCAAGGCGGCACATATCGCGGATTACAAGAAGCTGTTTGATCGTCTGTGTTTTTCTGTAGGAGATGAGAAGTCGTTTGTTCCGACTGATAAACTGTTTGCAGATTATACGCAAGGTATTTATCATCCTGCGGCTGATGAATTGTTTTTTCAGTACGGCCGTTATCTGATGATCGCCTCTTCCAGGGATGGACTGGATCTGCCTTCCAACCTTCAGGGACTTTGGAATAATAGTAATACACCACCCTGGGAAGGTGATATCCATTCTAATATTAATGTGCAGATGAACTATTGGCCGGCTGAAGTAACAAACTTGGCGGAATGTCATAGGCCGTTTATTAATTATATATACAATGAATCGCAGTTGAACGATTCCTGGAAGAAGATGGCACGCGAACAGGATTGCAAAGGCTGGACAATGCGTACACAGAATAATATTTTCGGTTATTCTGACTGGAACTGGAACCGTCCGGCTAATGCGTGGTATTGCATGCATATCTGGGAAAAGTATTTATATGATCCGCAGAAAGATTATTTGGTGAATGTTGCTTATCCTGTCATGAAATCAGCGTGTGAGTTTTGGATGGATAGGTTAGTACTCGATAAACAAGGCTACTGGGTTGCTCCCGATGAATGGTCACCGGAACACGGACCCTGGGAAGACGGAATTGCTTATGCACAGCAATTGATAGCCGATTTGTTTGAGAATACGATTGAAGCCGGTAGGCAGATCGGTACAGATAATGTTTTTATAAAAGAACTGGAAGAAAAATATAACCGATTGGACAAAGGACTCGCAGTTGGTAGTTGGGGGCAATTGAAAGAGTGGAAATATACGGAAGATGATCCGAAGGATACACATCGCCATTTGTCTCATCTGATCGCCCTGTATCCTGGTAACGCTTTGTCGCCTCTGGAAACTCCGGAATATGCGAGAGCTGTCGCTAAAAGCCTGGATGCCCGTGCTGATGTAGGGATGGGATGGAGCCTTACCTGGAAAATAGCTTTACATGCCAGATTGCTCGATGGTGAAAGAGCACATTCCTTGTTGAAGCACTCTATGGCTCTTGCCAACCAAACGCCTAATCAGTTTGGTGTATATCCGAATCTGCTGAATGCATTGCCTTTCCAGATAGACGGCAATTTCGGAGCAACAGCCGGTATCGCTGAAATGTTGATCCAGAGTCATCGGAACGAATTACATCTGTTACCGGCCATACCTCAGGTCTGGTCAGAAGGTAAAGTTTGCGGCTTACGGGCAAGAGGTGGTTTTGAAGTGGATATGGAATGGAAAGCGAAGGTTCTTTCGCAGGCTGTTGTCAAAGCTTCTTCAGACCGTATTTGCCGGATACGGACCAGCATACCGGTAAAAGTATCAGGTTGTAAGTTCTCGTCTGAAAAAGATAAAAGCGGTTACTTTCTGACGACGTTTCAGGTAAAGAAAAACAAAATATATAAAATAATAGCTGATATATGAAAAAAACAATTATTCTATGTGTTCTCTGTCTTTTGTCGAGTATGTATGCAAAGGTAACTGCACAGGCTTTCTGGTTACCGGCTGTGAAAGACGTGAATAAAAATATCCGTTTGTTGGAGTGTTCTTACAACGAAGCCGAGTTGAAGCATTGTGAAGAAATAAATTCGTCTTCCAACTGGGAAGTACGGACCGAGCAGACGATGGCAAATGGCGGTAAACTGTATACTTTTTCTTTTACAGCCAGACGGGATATGAAGGATGCCGGTGTGGCAGTGGCATTCGACCGGTATGGCTGGACAAGCGATAACTATGTGATGATCCCTTCTTCTGTCTACAATGGCAACAGGCAACGTATTGTAAACCGTTCGTACGCTACCGGCCTCGATAAAACGGATTATAACCGGAAAGATCTGGCACTAACTTCTAATCCGATTCCCCAGCTTTCTCCTGAGTTCGGAGCTCCATCCCGTTTAGAGATCAATGTCAGTAATGCGGCAACTCCGGCTATGACTATGCTGGAACGGGGGAAGAAGTCCGGAACGATTTTATTAACCGACCAGGGCATCGAATGGGATAGTCAACTGTTGGATCATGCTTTGATCGTAGAAGAAACTCCGGATCGCAGTATCGCTTCTTTTGTCGTCAGTGCTCCGGGCGTACGGGAACGTAAACCGGAATTTATCGGTTTCAGCAAAAGTCCCGACCAGGGAATACAGGTGAAGAAAGGAGACCGGATCGTTATTCGGGTTACCGAGATCACTTTTCCCTGCGAAGATGTACCGGTATTACTGGCCCGCTTTATGAAGGATCGTAAACTGCATACAGCCGGGGAAGCCCCCCGTAATCTGATGCCGATGAGCGAGGTACTGACACGGATGGTACGGAATATCGACGATCGTTATTATGTGGGTGACCAGTGGGAATACTACTGCCCGGAGAATGCCGACTGGATTTCCTACGGCTGGATTGGCGGTCTGATGAATACCTATCCGATGCTGGCTTTAGGCGATGAGGATCATTTACGAAAAGTGAAGAATACGTTCGACTTCGGACTGCCGCGTGCTAAAGGAAAAAGCGGTTATTATTATGATGTTCTCGGATCGGACGGAAAAGTATTATACCGTGATGCGGCCGTCAACAATCCGGGAATCGGCCTGACACGTAAAAACGGGGATGTGCTTTATTGGATGGTCAAGCAATTTATGCTGTTGAAGGAACAGGGAAAAGCCAATGTTATCGACGCCGGATGGGAAACGAATGTGCGTCTGCTGGCGGATGCTTTTGTCAATACCTGGAAAAAACAGGGTACATGGGGTAATTATCTGGATGTGGAAACCGGTAATGTGGCTGTCTATAATACGACGAGCGGCGCTATGGCTGTTGCCGGATTGGCTTTGGCTTCCGGGTATTATAATAATCCGGCTTATCTGGAAGTGGCTTGCGAGGCAGCGGCAGACTATTACGATAATTTTGCATTAGTCGGCTTTACTTCCGGTGGCTGTGGGGATATCCTGCAAAATGCAGACTCGGAAACGGCAGTTGCTCTCCTCACTTCTTTAATGACTCTTTATGAAATAACCGGAAAAGAACAATATCTGAAACAAGCCGGGGATCTGGCAAACCTGTGCGCCACCTGGACCGTTTCTTTCCCTTACCGTCTGCCGGAAGATACTCCATTGGCGAAACTCGGTGCGAATCTGACCGGTGCCGTTTGGGCAAGCACGCAGAATAAACACGGGGCCCCGGGTTTTTGTACACAATCAGGAGACGCCTTGTTCAAGTTATACCGTTCTACCGGAGATACATCTTATGCTGAGTTACTTCGGGACGTGATTCATGCCCATGCGGAAGGCGTACAACCGAATGGTAAGATCACGGAGCGTCTGACTTATTGTGATGCCGACAGCCGTGGTTCGCGCGGAGATGGCGGCAAGACCGGATGGAATGAAACAAACGGAGCAATGATGGCGTTGGAAATCCCCGGTATCTACGTGCGGACGGACATCGGTTCACTCTACGTCTTTGATCATGTGGAAGCTAAAATTGTAAAGCAGAGCAATAAGCAATTGGTTCTGCAAATCACGAATCCGACCGCTTATGATGCTACCGTAACGATCTTTGCTGAGAATGCAGAGGAGTCTGCCCGTCCGTTGGGTGATAACGCTTTCCTGCAATGGAAAGATAAAGTGACGGTAAAGGCGGGTAAGTCCGTAAACTATAAACTAAAAACAAATTAATAATAAACTCTTATGACAGAATATAAGAAGATCCTTTCATTGTGTGCCGCCTCTCTGCTTCTTTTCAGTTGCACGACCGGAAAGACCTGGGATTTCAATACCGACTATTTTAGTATCGGTGTGAATGATAAAGGGTATATAACGAGTATGAAGAATACGACCGTATCTCCTAACCGCGAGTTTAGTCCTGCCGATAAACCTTCTCCCTTGATGTCATTGTACGACAGTGAGAAGAAAGTATATTACACGCCCCGGAGTGCTTTTTTCAATGAAACGACCAATTGTTTCACGTTGGAATACCCGAATGGCTCTGTTGCGGAAGTGGCTTTGCAACCCTGCGGTAAATATTTCAAACTGACATTGAATAGCCTGGAGCCGAGAAATGGTATCGATGCGATCCAGTGGGGAACTTACTATACGAATATAACCAATCTGTTAGGTGAAATTATCGGTGTGGCCCGCGATACCAGCGATGTAGTGAATTACAGTATCGGTGTGCTGGCACTCGACGACAATACATTAGGCGGTACACCTGATATCGAAGGCGATGCCGCCCCTTTCCAGTATATCATTCATACGCCCGATAAAGAACGCTACCCATTACCGGACAGCCTGCATGAAGGCCAGGTGTTTACCCTGGGAGGGAATGGTATCAGCGATGTCGCTTTCTATGCCAATAAGGAACCTTATTACCGGATCATGTACGGAAATGCAGCTTTGGTGGATAGCCTCGGACGCATTTACCTCAATTATCAGTCGCGTGACCGGTCGAAACCGCGCCAGGTCTTTTATTCCCTGATCCCGAACATGCCGGCAAACATTCCGAACCATATCGATGTGGAGCCTATACCGGGTGTCGATTTTATCGGCTCTTCCGTAGCTTTGTGGGGGAGTCCGGACAGCACAGCACTATTGGATGTGATTCAAAATATTGTCCTCTCGGAGGGATTACCTTATCCGACCGTAAAAGGCAAATGGGTCAAGGATCCGGCAGCCTTTAGTCCGGATGTAATGACCAGCGGTAACCGCTATGATAGCATTATTTCGTATACCGCCCGGTTAGGTTTCCCTGCCATCCATGCCTACGACCAGGGATTTTTACGTCCCGACCGTGCGAACGCGGGATATCTGGACGGAAAGGACCAGGCAAAGAAACCTTTCCGTTTTAGTTCCGGTAATAAATCACATCGTGAATTTGCCGATCTGGCAGCGGAACAAGGGCTGATGTTGGGACGGGTCTGTATAACCAACTCGCTGGCACCCGGCACAATGGATGCCAGTCCTGTACCGAGCGACAGTTTATGTTACCAGCAGAAACGTACCCTGGTGAAGAGTATCACGGCGAAAGATACCGTGATAGTAGTGGACGATCCGAAATACCTGGAAGAGATTGCCAGTTGGGAAGGCCATTGCAAGGATTTGAATATAATAAAAATAGGAAAGGAGCTGATCCATTATCTGGGGGTATCCGAAACGGCCCCTTATACTTTGCAGAATGTAACCCGGGGATATTGGGGCACAAAGCCTGCTTCCCATGAGGCAAATGAAACGGTTTATAAGTTGCAGGTAACTATCAACTACGGTTATGACGGTTTGATCCCGGACCTGGCCCTTCAGGATAAGATCGCCGAGTATTATGCAGAGGTGGCAGCCTATAGCGGCCTGACACTTTATGACTTCGACGGACAGGAATTTCTTTTCAACAATGGACACGGTTATTATTCTGCCAAACGCTTCTTCCGTAAAATGTTTGAAAGGGCGAAAGAACTGGATGTACCTTATATCCGTTTCTCCGGCGCCACATTGTCGGAAGGCTCCTGGCATTACCAGAGCGTCTGGAATGTGGGTGGCGGACGTAACCTGTATGATATCGATACCCGCGAATGGGGAAGTGCGACCAGTCAGGGAAAAGACTTGCGTGACGTGACCTATTCGAATTATTATCCGGTTTCGTTCGGAGGTAATTTTGCTATAAAAGATACTTCTACTGTGGAGCAATATGAACATGTACAGGCCATCTCAGTCGGATACGGTGCAACCTATTTCCTGGCGATCAACCAGGAAGATGTGGAAAGCTGTCCGCAGAAGGAGAAGATATTCAAAGCTATCCGTACCTGGGAAGATGCCCGTAGGGCGAATGCTTTCCCCCGGCAGATAAAGAAACTTCTCAGGGATCCGTCCTACGACTGGAGACTGGAGGCCGGTGAAGACGGAAATAGTTGGACGTTGTACCGTCTTGCCAATGGCGATAAGGTAGAATCGTTTGTTTTACGAAGAGCGGAAGGGTATTGAAAATAACACAATAGTATTGAGTGGTATAGCACTATAGTGTGAAGGATGTTGGCATAGTAGTGCTATATACCTTGGCACTATAGTGCTACTTTTAATGATATAGGCATCCTGATGTCTTAAGGATATCTGTCTATCAGGTGTTTTCCGAGATACAGAAAGTGTATAGGCTTATTGTATGAAGGATGATTATGTATAGATATTGTTTGTTAGACAATAAATATCGTTGTTTTTGTTGCATATCTACTTGCTAATCTGTATATTTGTCTCCGTAAATACCTGAAAAACTCAATCTTTATATGTGATAAATACAAGAAGTATGAAAAAGTTATTGCTAACCTTACTGGCTGTACCCTTTTTGGTAAGTTGCCAGGATTCCCATCAGATCGAAGCAAAGATAGCCCAGTCTCCGAAAACGTTTTGTAATCCGGTCAATCTGAATTATCGGTTTATGAAAATAGATGGAGGTCAGGGGATTCGGGAAGCTGCCGATCCGGTCGTAGTCTCTTTCAAAGACAACTATTATTTATTTGCTTCCAAGTCGTCAGGCTACTGGTATTCCAATGACTTTACCGATTGGAAGCATGTTTTTATAACCGATTCAGTGCTGCCGATCGAGGACTATGCACCGGGACTTTTTATACATAATGATTATCTGTATTATGTCGGTTCCACTCACGGGAAAGGCATGTTGTACCGTTCATCCGCTCCGGAAAAAGGGGAATGGGAACCGGTGAAAGAGATCTGGTCTTTCTGGGATCCTGCTTTCTATGTGGAAGGGGATAATTTGTATATGTATTATGGTTGCTCACCTGTCGATCCGATCTATATGCAGGTGTTGGATCTGAATACCTTGGAAGCAAAAACAGAAGTAGTCGCTTGCTTTAACAGCAATAAAGAAAATTACGGCTGGGAGCGGACGGGCGAACTGAACGAACTTCCTCGTCGTCCTTATATCGAAGGAGCCTGGATGACGGCTCATCAGGGAAAGTATTATTTACAATATGCCGGTCCCGGAACCGAATGGAAATCGTATGCGGATGGTGTGTATGTCAGTACATCGCCTACCGGTCCGTTTACTTATATGGAAAACAGCCCGGTCTCTTATAAACCGACTGGGTTTATCGGTGGTGCCGGACATGGCTGTATGTTTATGGCTGGTAACGAAAACTATTGGAAGGCTGCGACCAATTCGATCTCTGTCCGCCATATGTTTGAGCGGAGAGTCTCTTTTTATCCTGCCGGATTCGATAAAGACGGCTATCTGCATACAAATACTTATTTGGGCGATTATCCGATGTATCTGCCCGGAGGGAAAGAACAAACAGCCGGAAACTATCAACCCGGTTGGATGCTGCTGTCTTATAAGAAGCCGGTGACTGTTTCTTCTTCGCTGGATGGGTATCCGGCAGGAAACACAGTCGATGAGGATGCCCGTACGGCTTGGGTTGCCGCCTCGAATAAAGAGAACGAATGGCTACAGGTCGACTTGCAGCAGCTGGCATCTATCCAGGCGATCCAGGTGAATTTCGACGAATACGGAGCCAGCCAGCGGGGCTTTGTCCCCGGCGTTTACCAAAGTTATCTGATCTATGCTTCGGCGAATGGCGAGGACTGGTATCCGGTAGTGGATTACAGTACTAAGAAAACAGATACGCCTCACGACTATATCGAATTTGAGGCTCCGTTCAAAGCCCGATATATCAAATTGCAAAATAAAGAATATACAGTATCCCAGAACCTGTCCGTCCGCGATTTGAGGATATTCGGTAACGGTCTGGGCAGTAAGCCGCGTGCGATCAATGATTTTACGGTGCAACGCGATCTTGCCGACCCGTGTAAAGTTCGTTTAAGTTGGAATGAAGTGCCGCATACCCAGGGATATATTGTCCGTTATGGCGTGGCGGAAGACAAACTTTATAACAATTTCCAGGTAATGGGAGAGACAACCCTGGAGATCGGAAGTCTTAATAAAGGTGTTACTTATTATTTTACCATAGATACTTATAATGAGAATGGCGTTACTCAAACGTCGCAGATAGAAGTTTGCCAATAATATATAGAATAGAAAACAAAAGATCGAAGAATGAAAAGATTGATTTTTACGGTGATGTTATTGCTCCCTGCCCTTTGGATGGGAGCTCAGTCACAACGGGAGAAAGTGTTGTTGAATCAGGATTGGCTCTTCGCCAAAGGGCATGCGGCTAATCCGGAAAAGGATTTTAATTATGGACAGGCACTGTCGTTTTCAAAGGTCGCATTTTTACAGGAGTCGACCTTATTGAATGCGGACCAGGAGTCGCGTTTATCTATTCCTCATACGCAGAAGTTCGATGACAGTAAATGGGAGAAGATATCTCTGCCGCATGATTGGGGAATGGCTTTGGATTACAGCAAAGAGCAGTTCAAGGTAAAAGGATACCGTAAACTGGGCGGGCGTTCACCTGAAAATAGTGTGGGCTGGTACCGGAAACGGTTCACTCCCGAATTGGTAAAGGGAGACCGTTATACATTGGAGTTCGAAGGTATATTCCGTGATGCCCAGGTGTGGATGAACGGTATTTATCTGGGACGCGGCGAAAGCGGTTATGTTCCTTTGGTATTTGATGTGACTGAATGTCTGAATTATGAACCGGATGCAGAAAATGTGATATCCGTGCGTGTAGATGCTACTCATTCTGAATTATGGTCGTACGAAGGTGCCGGTATCTACCGGAATGTATGGCTCCATCGCACCGCTCCGATCCATATCCCCCAGTGGGGAACTTTTGTGTCGAGCGATGTCAATCTCCGGACGAAGGAGGCACGCGTAAAGGCGCAGGTAGAAGTCTCCAATCAGAGTAGCAATGTGGCCAATGTCATTGTACAAAACTCCATAATCGACCATCAAGGTCGGGAAATAAACAAGTCGGGCGGCACACTCTCTATCAAACCATTGGAAACCGAACTGTTTGAGATAGAGATGAACGTATCGGAGGCCAATCTTTGGTCGCTGAAGACGCCGACTCTTTATACGATGCATACGGATATCCTGGTGGATGGAGCAGTCGTAGATAGTTATGATACTTCTTTCGGAATCCGTGATATCCGTTTTGATGCCAACGAAGGTTTCTTCCTCAATGGCGAACGTGTTCAGATCCAGGGCGTATGTTGCCATCAGGACCATGCCGGCGTAGGTATTGCTGTTCCGGACCAGCTGAATGCGTGGCGAATCGCCCGTCTGAAAGAATATGGAGTGAATGCATATCGTGCATCCCATAATCCTCCGACAACGGCTGTATTGAATGCCTGTGATACACTGGGTATGCTGGTTATGGATGAAATGCGTGTATTGAGTTCCAGCGATGAGGGATTGAATCAGATGAAGACCGTGATCCGTCGCGATCGTAACCATCCGTCCGTCATCATTTGGTGTTTGGGAAATGAAGAACCGGCGATACAAGGCTCGGAAAAAGGTCGTATGATCGTTGAGCGCATGAAAGCCGTTCAGCGTAAACTGGATCCTTCCCGTCCGTGCACGGCGGCGATGAACGGTAGTTGGGGGGAAGGCTTCACTTATGCCGTCGACGTACAGGGTTCGAACTATTATAAGATAGGTAATATCGACGCTGTACACGAGAAATTCCCGAACCTGCCCTGTATTTTCACAGAAGAAGCAAGTACGGTTATGACACGTGGCATCTATGAAACGAATGCCGCTAAAGGTTTCCATCAGGCTTACGACCGCGACCATCCGGGATGGGGTGCCCGTGCGCAGGAGTGGATGCGCTATGTGGATGCACGTAAATTTGTTGCCGGAGCCTTCGTCTGGACCGGATTCGATTATGGTGGCGAGTCGGTAGAACATTACTGGCCGGGCGTAGTGTCTCATTTCGGTATCTTAGACTATTGCGGCTTCCCGAAAGATGCTTTCTGGTATTATAAGGCTTGGTGGACGGAAGAACCGGTGTTGCATATTCTTCCTCATTGGAATGGAATCGGTACCGATTCGGTAAACGTACACCTGTATACCAATATGGATGAAGTCGAACTCTTCATGAATGGTAAGAGTTTGGGTAAAAAACAGGTTGGTAAATTTGATGTTCCCGAATGGCGTGTTAAATATGCTCCGGGTAAGTTGTTGGCAAAAGGAAAGAAGAACGGAAAGAAATATACAGAGTTGGTAGAAACTACCGGAAAGCCGGCTTCCTTGCAACTGGTCAGTGAAAATGGCTCTGCCATTCAGGGTGACGGCAATGACGTTGCTATCATCACCGTAAAAGTCTTGGATGCCAAAGGGCGTGTGGTTCCGACTGCCGAAAACGGAATTCATTTCGATGTCCGTAACGGTAAGATCCTGGGAGTGGGGAACGGCCATCCTTCCAGTCACGAACCGGATGTCTTCCCCGCAGGTAGCGATGTACACAGGAATGCTTTCGGTGGTTATGCCCAGGTGCTTGTTACCAGTGACCGTTCAGGACAACCTATTGAACTGACAGCCGTATCGGAAGGACTGAAAGAGAGTAAAATCATTGTCGAAGTAACAAAATAAAATAGATAATCTCATGAAAAACAAACTAAAAAGTATCGTTTTACTGGCTGTTCTCTCTCTGAACGGCCTGGTTGCACAAACGTATGATTATCCGTTCCGGAATCCTGACCTTCCGTTGGACGTACGTGTACAGGATATTATTTCCCGCCTTACGCTGGAAGAAAAAGTCCAGTTGATGAAACATGCCGCCCCGGCGGTTCCCCGTTTAGGTATACCTGCTTACAACTGGTGGAACGAAGCGCTGCACGGTGTGGCACGTACGAAGGAAAAGGTGACTGTTTTTCCGCAGGCGATCGGTATGGCTGCTACCTTTGACACGGAGGCTTTGCAACTTATGGGCGATATGACCTCTTCGGAAGGCCGCGCCCTCTTTAACGAAGATTTACGGGAAGGAAAGACCGGTAGTATTTACCGTGGGCTGACCTATTGGACTCCGAATATCAATATCTTCCGTGATCCCCGCTGGGGACGTGGACAGGAGTGTTATGGCGAAGACCCTTATCTGACAGGTAAGATGGGAACGGCCATTGTCCGTGGCTTGGAAGGTAGTGATTCTCATTATCTGAAAGCGGTAGCTTGTGCCAAGCACTATGCCGTACATAGCGGACCGGAAGGTAATCGGCACTATTTTGATGCACGTACCTCTTTGTATGATTTGTGGGATACGTATCTGCCGGCTTTCCGCGAGTTGGTGACGAAAGCGAAAGTACATGGTGTGATGTGTGCTTACAATCGGCTGGAAGGACAACCTTGCTGTGGTCACAATGAATTGTTACAGGATATTCTTCGTAACCAGTGGAAATTTGATGGCTATGTGACCTCCGACTGTTGGGCTGTAAAGGACTTTGCTCATCATCACAAAACGCATAGCAATGATGTAGATGCTGTAGCAGATGCAGTACTGAAAGGTACCGACCTGGAATGTGGCGATTTGTATCAGAAACTTCAGCAGGGCGTCCAGCAGGGTATTATTTCGGAAAAAGATATAAATGTCTCTTTAGCTCGTCTCTTCAAAATACAGTTCAAATTAGGTATGTATGACCCGGCTGACCGTGTTCCGTATGCTACGATCGGGCGTGAAGTGATCGAGTGCGATGCGCATAAGGCACATGCTTATAAGATGGCGCAGGAGTCGATGGTCTTATTGAAGAATAATAAGAATATACTTCCCCTGAATGCTTCTAAGATTAAAAGGATTGCTTTAATCGGTCCGAATATGGATAACGGTAGTACATTGTTGGCTAATTATTTTGGTGTGCCCAGCGAAATTATGACCCCGTACAAGAGTTTGAAGAAACGTTTTGGCAATACGATTCAGATCGATACGCTGACAGGTGTCGGTATTGTTCAGAAACTGGAAGGTGCCCCTTCTTTTGCCCAGGTAGCCGCACAGGCTAAGAAAGCAGACATCATTATCTTTGTCGGTGGTATCAGTGCCGATTATGAAGGCGAGGCCGGTGATGCCGGAGCGGCAGGTTACGGCGGTTTTGCCAGTGGTGACCGTACAACGATGAAATTACCACCTGTGCAGACAGAGTTGATGAAAGAACTGAAAAAGACAGGCCGCCCGTTGATTCTGGTCAATATGTCCGGTTCTGTTATGAGCTTCGATTGGGAAAGCCGTAATGCCGACGCTATCCTGCAAGCCTGGTATGGCGGACAAGCTGCGGGCGATGCCATTACCGATGTCCTTTTCGGTGATTATAACCCGGCAGGCCGTATGCCGCTGACTACTTATATGAATGACGAAGATCTTCCTGATTTCGAAGATTATTCGATGGCGAACCGTACCTACCGTTATTTCAAAGGCGATGTCCGTTATCCGTTCGGTTACGGTCTGAGTTATACGACATTTGCTTATCAACCGTTGTCGAATGCTTCTGTTGTGAAGACCGGTGAAAGTATCCAGGTAACAACGACAGTCACAAATACCGGTAAACGGGATGGCGATGAGGTTGTTCAGTTGTATGTCTCTCATCCTCAAAACAGAAATACCCGTGTCCCGTTGCGTGCCCTGAAAGGTTTCAAACGTATTCATCTGAATAAGGGCGAAAGCCAGACTGTCACTTTCACCCTTTCTCCGGAAGAGTTGGCTCTGGTCGACGATAAAGGAAATCTGGTTCAGAAAGAAGGCCCGGTGGAATTATATATCGGCGGAGGTCAACCTTATAAATCGGAAGGAAGTTTCGGCGAGTTGAAGATTGAAGGAGAACCTTATGTCGTATACTAAATATTTTTTATTATTGTGTTTTATTCTATTTGCCTGTTATGTAAAGGCAAATAGAATAGACACCGTTTATGTTTCGGATTTTGGTGTATTACCTAATACTTATGAGAATGTTGTAACAGGTTTACAGGAAGCGATAAGAGCTTGTAAACAGACAGGTGCAAAAGTCTTGTGTTTTCCGAAAGGGCGCTATGATATCTGGCCGGAGGGTGCTGTTCGTGCTGAATATTTTATATCTAATACATCCACAGAAGAAGAGTGTCCTTCAAAAATAAAGACAATAGGATTATTGTTTAAAGAGATGGAGGATCTTATTGTCGAAGGGAATGGCTCTTTGTTAATGTATCACGGGAAAATGATCACAATGGTACTGGACCATTGTAAAAATATACAGATCCGGAATATAAGTACAAACTTCCAGCGTCCGACTGCATCAGAGATTCGATATACCCGGGTTGCGACCGGAGAAACTGTCGTTACTTTACATCCGGATTCGTGGTATGAAATAGTGGACGGATATATAAATCTGTTTGGTGAAGGATGGAAGTCGAATCGTATTCATTGCAATGAATATGATGCGGAAAAGAAAACTTCCGTTTATACGAATGGTTGGAATGTCTTATCCAAATCAAAAGCAAAAGAACTGTCTCATGGGGTTGTAAGTTTTTCGACTCCTTCTGATTTTCATCCCAAAGAAGGGAATATATTAACTGTCCGCGATGTTATTCGTGACCAGGTCGGAATGTTTATACTGGAGAGTCGCGATATTGTTTTGCAGCATGTGAATATGCATTATATGCATGGTTTAGGTATTGTCAGTCAGTTTGTGAATAATATCACTATGGACCATGTCAATTGTGTTCCGCCGGAAGGTAGTGGCAGGATACTTGCGGCATCTGCCGATATGATGCATTTTTCCGGGTGTAGTGGAATGATAAACATTTCGGATTGCCGTTATGAAGGTGCTCATGATGATCCGATAAATATACATGGTACCAATCTGAGGATCATGGAAAAAATGGATGCTAATACGTTAAGACTTCGTTTTATGCATGGACAGAGTTATGGTTTCGTTGCTTTTCATGAAGGAGATGAAGTCGCTTTTATCAGAGCCAAACGTATGGAACGTTATCAGAGGGCGAAGGTGCAGGAGGTTCGACGGGTATCAGACAGAGAGGTTATAGTGCGTCTGGATAATCCTGTTCCGGCGGATATTGAGCTCGGATTGGATTGTGTTGAGAATATGACTTGTACGCCGGAGGTTGAGATCCGTAACAGTTACTTTACCCGTACTTGTACGCGTGGGCTGTTAATTACAACCCCTCGTAAAGCCATTATTGAAAATAACACTTTCGAGAAAACAGGTATGAGTGCGATCCTGATAGAGGGAGATGCTGAAGGCTGGTTCGAATCGGGTCCGGTCTGTGATATTTTGATTCGGAATAATACTTTTATAGATTGTGCTTATCAGGGTGGTCCGGGTAATGCTGTTATTGCATTGAATCCTTCGAATACACAAATAGATCCTGATCGGCCCGTTCATAAAAACGTACGTATAGAAGATAATGTATTTCAGGTGTTTGATTATCCGATTCTTTATGCCAAAAGTACGAAGGGACTGGCGTTTAAGAATAATACGGTTATCCGGACTAAAGATTTGCAACCGCGATCTTCTAATAAACATGCCTTCTTCCTGAACGGTTGCAGTCAGGTAGTTATCGAAGGAACGAACTGGGAGGGAGATATTCTGTCTTCGGGTTTACATCTGGTAAATATGAAAAAAAAACATGTGAGGTTTTCTAAAGATATAACACTGGACAAATGAGAAAAAATAGTAATTTGTTGATGGCATTAGGCTTGTCTGCATTGAGTGTTTTCTTATTCTCATGCAATGATCTTAGTGATAGTGAACAACAATCGGAGGCAATCATACGGAAACATACCATACGTTTTACCGAGCCTCCGAAACGGATCCCCAACCGTAATTCGGTAGATGCTCCTTTATTGGGGAATGGTTTTACCGGTGTTGCTTTAGCCGGTCCGCCTGAAGCACAAACCTTTTATGTGGCAAGAAATGATTTCTGGCGGTTGAAGTCGGCGTTAGATGAATCATATCCGTTGGTGTTAGGCAAAATTGAGTTGTCGATGCCGGCATTAAAAGGTGCCTCTTATCTGGTGGAGCAACAGTTGTACGATGCAACTACGACTGCCCGATTTACAAAAGGCGACCTGTCTGTATCTTATAAAACTTATATTTCAGCAGAAGAGGACTTATTGGTTCTTGAACTGGAAATGAATGGTGAAGACAGCGTGGAAGGGTACGTGAATCTATCCTTACCGGGCGAGAAAGAAACAATAAATAATCCACCGTTAGAACGTGTTTTTCCTGATGAACGGGAGGTCGGCGTTACAAAGGAAGGAGTCTTTTATTTGTGGAGAGCTTTCGAAGATTCTGTTGACATTCCGACGAAAGCGGCTATGGCTTTACGTATGGGGCAGTCTTCCGATGGTAGTTTTGTGTTGAAGCCAGGTAAACCGGTTCGTCTGGTCTGTGCTTTCTCTAGTAACTTTAAAAGTAATGACTGTGTTGCTGATGTCATTGAACGAGTTGAAGATTGTTCTTTTACCCATTTAAATGAGATTGAAAAGCATCATCAGGAATGGTGGAAAGATTATTGGCAGAAATCCTTTGTCAGTATACCGGATTCGGTAATAGAAAAGCAGTACTATCTGTCTCTCTATGGAATGGCCTCTTGTAGCCGTGATAAGGATTTTCCCCCTTCTATCTTCGGCACCTGGATTACCCGGGAACGTCCTAACTGGAACGGTGACTACCATTTGAATTATAATCATATGGCTCCCTATTACGGTTTGTATTCATCCAACCGTATCGAACAGGCCGATCCGTATTATATGCCGATGCTTGCCCAGATAGCCCGTGGTAATTATTATTCAGAAAAAGTAACAGGTATTTCCGATGGCATCTTATTACCGGTAGGAGCAGGGCCGTTAGGTATCGAAACGACCCGTCGTTCTCCCTTTATGGATACTTATTTTAAAGGTTGGATCGATGGAAAGCTGGTGGAGGATGAAGGTTTCTTCATGGGACAGAAGAGCAACTCCTCTTATGCGGTTGTCAATATGTCGATGCAGTTTTACCGGACTTGGGATAAAGAATATACCCGGAAAGTATATCCGTTCGTGAAGGGTGTTGCTGCTTTCTGGGAAAAATATCTGACTCTTGAAGGAGATCGCTATGTCATCTATAATGATGCCATCCACGAAGGCACGGTAGGAACAATGAACCCGATCCTGTCTTTGGGATTGGTTCGGATGGTCATGCAGACAGTATCGGATATGAGTTCTTTTTTAGGTGTCGATGAAGATAAAAGAGAGCAATGGGCATTTATCAAAGATCATATGTCCGATTATCCGCTACAGGAGCGGAACGGAAAAACAGTCTTTCGCTATACGGAGAAAGGTACGGATTGGTGGGGCGATAATACCTTGGGGATACAGCATATTTATCCGGCAGGGCAGATCGGCTTGAATTCAGACCCGCAACTGTTGCAGATTGCACATAATACAGTCGATGAAATGCGACGTTGGTCCGATTTCAACGGAACGAACAGCTTTTTCCCGGCGGCCGTACGGATAGGATATGATCCGGACAGCATCCTGGTTCATCTGAATGTTTATTCCCACCATACGTATCCGAACGGATTCCAGCTGGATAATCCGCATGGCATCGAAAATTGGAGCACTGTCCCCAATACGATCAATGAGATGCTTTGTATGGGACATCAGGATATTGTCCGTGTTTTTCCGGTCTGGCCGCGTGAGAAAGATGCTTCTTTCCATCAGATACGGGTAGAGGGTGCTTTTCTGGTATCCGCAGAATTGAAAAATAAAGAGGTTACTTCCCTTACCATAGTGAGTGAACAAGGACGACCGTTGACTTTATTGAATCCCTGGAAACAAAAGAAAGTCCGGATGGAAGTCCGGAAGTCCGGCCAGCTGCTGGATGAAAAAGAACTGGAAGACGATGTTTTTCATTTGGAAACTTTACCGGGTACAAGTTATTTATTTGTAGTAAGTGATTGATTAATATACTTTTCATGCTTGCAGGTGTACTGATTTGTTTTAATATCTGTTTTTAGCCAGTCCCTGCAAGCTTTATCTTTTTCGTTATTTCTTATTTATATGTTATTTATTTGCCTATTTTTGCGCGAAAAGGGATACGAGATGATTTAATGAAAAAGCTATACCACCATGATCATCAATGAAAGAACATTCAAAGATGTATATAATGACTATTTTGAAACTATATGCCGCTTCCTGAATTACTATACCCGTGATTATCAGGTGATAGAGGAAGTGGTGCAGGATGTTTTTGTCTGTTTGTGGGAGGACTATGAAGGACAAGAAATACAATATATCAAGACTTTTTTATATAACAGTGCCCGTAACCGGATGCTGAATTATTTACGTGATGAAGATAATCATACTGTTTTATTAGAGAAGTGGGCCCGTATTGAATTAGAGAAAAACGAATCGGTCGATTGTGTGGACCGTGAGTTATTTTATCAACTATTACAAGCAGCTGTCGGATCTTTACCTGAAAAGTGCCGGGAGATATTTATCCTGAGCCGTGAAGAACAATTAAGCTATAAAGAAATAGCTGATGTAAAGGAAATCTCCGTAAAGACTGTCGAGAATCAGATGGGTATTGCATTAAAAAAGATCCGTGAATACATAGCAGCTCATTCTGATGAATCGGTGATGATCATTTTACTTTCCCTTTTATCAAAGAATTACTGACATAAGTTTACTTGGTTTTTTGTGAAGTAACACTTCTTTTGGGTGGTTGGATGGCATATATTTCAATTTATTTATAAAATAATTTATAGGGCTTTGGGGGTTTTAGGGGGATTTATGTGTCAACTAACAAAGAACAAGAAAATGAACGAGCAACAAATACCATATGAACTACTGGCTAAATACTTATCCCGACAGTGTACATTGTCTGAGAGGGAGAAAGTAAATCATTGGCTGAATGAAGATTCCGAACATCGTCTTCTACTGAATAAATTGCAGCAGCAATGGGAAGGTGTACGGGTGAATGCCTCTTCGTATGTGATACCCGACAAAGTCGAAGTTTGGGGGAAGATACAGGATCGTATCCGTCATAAAGTAAAACAGGTCCCGTTGTATTCCCGCTCACTATTGATCCGCATCTCCGGTATTGCAGCTGCTATAGCTTTGATTCTTGGATTTTCTTTGTCTTTTTTATTTAATAGTCAAAAAGATTCCTGGCAGGCATCTCAGTTTGAAAATGTAATTATGGCTCCTTCTGGGCAGAAAACCCAACTTGTTCTTCCTGATGGTACACTTGTCTGGTTAAATTCCGGGTCGCGTTTGTCCTATAATTATCAATATAGTACGCATGACCGTATTGTCAATCTGGAAGGAGAAGCCTTCTTTGACGTTAAAAAAGATACTCAATATCCTTTTATAGTCAAGACGGGTACTGTGGATGTAAAAGTGCATGGTACGGCATTCAACGTCAGTGCTTATACAGATGAAGAGGCCATAAAGGTCGCTTTGCTTCGAGGGAAGGTTAGCTTGCTGTCGGCCGAAAATCAAAATTTGCTGACCTATTTGTCTCCTGATCAGGAAGCTATAGTTTCTAAAAAGAGTTTGTCTTGCCGGGTTGAATCTTGTGATGCGGAGATCGAAGCGAGCTGGCATCACAATCTTTTAAAGTTTGATGGTGATCCTGTAGAAGAAGTTTGGAAGAAACTGGGACGTTGGTATGGAGTAGATATTACGTTATCGAATGTAGACGTCTCAAAATCTTATTGGTTTACAATTAAGACGGAATCATTAACAGAATTATTAGAGATGATCAATAAAATTTCTCCAATAGAGTATAAACTAGACGGAAAGGAGGTGACGATCAGATATAAATAGGAAAGTCTTTTTAGACGTATTCTGCCTTATGCGTAAAAGGCACAGAGACCCCTAATCTCCATGCCTTTTGAAATATATATGCTTGTGCTTTTATTCTGCCTAAAATTAGACAGAATAACTAATTGATATATAAAGGCAAAGATATAATATATTTTATAATCTTAAAGCTATTACATAATGTTTAAATTAAGAAGGAAGTTAATTCCGCTTTTACTTACGTTATTTATATTTAATTCTACTTATGCCCAAAGTGAAAAAATTGATTTATCAGTAAAAAATGAATCGCTTCGGCAGTTAATTAAACAAATAGAAACAAAAACAGATTACACCTTTATGCTGGACCAGACAGTAGATCAGTCACAAAAGGTTTCTGTGGATGCTCGTCAGGAAAGTCTGGATGCTATTTTGAAAAAAGCTTTTGCGGGAAAACAAATCAGTTATGAAGTGGTTGGAAAACAGATTATTCTGAAAATATCACGTAACAGTCAAAGTAATCAATCGCGAAAAATTAGTGGAACAGTTAAAGATCAGAATGGAGAACCTGTTATCGGAGCGAATGTCTCTGTAAAAGGGACAACCGTTGGAACTATCACTGATATCGATGGTAATTTTATGTTAGAGGCTCCTACTGATGTTGTGATCCAGATTTCTTATATAGGATATGTTACTCAGGAAATTAGTTTAGGAAATAAAGATCGTTTGAATGTTCTGTTGAAAGAGGATTTACAAGCATTGGATGAAATCGTTATTATCGGTTACGGAACTGCTAAAAGAAAAGATTTTACAGGTTCTGTATCTTCTGTCAAGTTGGAAAATTCACCGATATCATTGGCGACAAATACAAATGCTTTGGAGTCTTTGAAAGGAAATGTGACCGGACTTGATATTGGTGCGACAAATTCAGCAGGAGGAACTCCTACTATGCAGATTCGCGGACAAAATTCCATATCCGGCTCAAACGATCCGCTGGTGGTAGTGGATGGTGTTATATTTATGGGAAGTATTAATGATATTAACCCCAATGATATAGCATCTTATGACGTATTGAAAGATGCTACTTCTGCTGCTGCATACGGTTCTCGTTCTGCTAATGGAGTAATTATTATTACAACTAAAAAAGGTAAGCAAGGTAAGCCGGTCATCCATTTTAATGCAAGAGGAAGCATGCAGTCATGGCATCTTAAACCAGAATTGATGAATGGTGAACAATGGCTTGATGCCACGGCCGCTGCGAACGGATATTCTGATTATAGTTTTTTGGTACCTCAGGAAGAAATAAACATGAATTCCGGAAAAGAAATAGATTGGTTGGATGAAATTTCACGAACTGGATGGACCCAGGATTATCAGGCGGCAGTATCCGGAGCCGGTGATAGGATGAACTACTATTTATCAGCTTCCTATACAGAGAGTGGAGGTGTAATAAAAGGTGATGATTATGAACGTGTCTCAATATTGGGAAAAATAGATACTGATATTACAAGTTGGTTGCAGATTGGTCTTGATGCAGCATATACCAGAACAGATTATTCCGGTATTGGAGCTAATATTTGGTCAGCTACGATCTTGTCTCCGTATGCTATGATGTACAGGCCGAATGGTATGCTTGAGGCTATTCCTGACGGTACGCGCGGTAGAGGCAATCCTTTGTGGGGGATCGATGACGAATCAAAGAAAGAAAATGTGGATCTTCGTGATAATCTTCGTGCGAATGCGTATGCAGTGGTCAAATGTCCGTGGATTTCCGGTTTAAGCTACCGTTTCAATTATGCAGGAAATCTTAATTACAGAAAGAACGGTGATTTTACTCATGAGTCATACAATGTTCCGGCCGGGTCGTATGATGATGACTCCCGCTATTCTGTTGCTACTCAAAATAGTTATTTAAGTAGTGCCGGAGGTAGCATTGCAAATGAAAGAACAACCAGTTATGTGATTGACAATATTTTGAATTATAACCAGACATTTGGAAAACATAATATTGATCTGACCGCAGTTGCAACTCGTGACTACCAGAAGTTTGAATCCCAGACTTTATCAGGTAGTGATTTTGCAGCGAACGGGAATACTGCTTTAGGTTTAAATGGTCTCCATTATGCGTCTACTCAAAAAATATCATTAAATAACTGGAAAAGAACGAATATAGGGTATTTTGGACGAGCTTCTTATTCGTTTGGTGACACTTACTACATGACAGCTTCTTATAGAAGAGACGGTTCGTCTGTTTTTGGTGCAAATAATAAATGGGGTAATTTCTGGGCCATAGGTACAGCCTGGCGTATGACCAATGAACCATTTGTAAAAAGTGTAGAATTTCTTGATGACATGAAGCTAAAACTGTCGTGGGGAAAAAACGGGAATCAGGGATTGACACAATATTCAACATTGTCGCAGGTAGTAACGGGTCATTCCGGAGGTATATATTATCCATTTGGTAATTCGGGAAAACCTTCATACGGTATTAACCAGAATACTATAGGTAATTCAAACTTAGGATGGGAAACGACTGAGGCATGGAATATGGGATTTGAATCAACCTGGCTGAATAGTCGTTTATTCGTCGATGTAGATGTGTATTTATCTAAAACATATGATCAGATTTTTTCTCGCTCGATTCCAGTAATGACTGGATTTGGTAGTATGTACTCTTCCATGGGTGAAGTAAAAAACAGGGGAGTAGAAGCTACTGTACGGACTGTCAATATTCAGAATAAGGAATTTAACTGGACTACAGGATTGACATTTTGGCTGAATCGTAATAAGCTGGTTCACTTGTATGGAGAAGACCTTGATGGCGACGGAAAGGAAGATGATGATATCGGAAATAGTCTGTTTATAGGTGAATCGATACATTCTATTTTTGGATATGAACAGGATGGAATTGTCCAGACAAATGATACTGAGTATATGGAAGCCAATGGTGTTTCTGCAGGAACTCCTAAGTATGTGGATAAAAATAATGATGGTGTGATCAATGAAAAAGACCGTTCTGTAATAGGAAATAAGGCACCGAATTTCAAACTGAATTTAAGTAATACATTACAGTATAAAAACTGGGAGTTGTATGTGATGATTGCCGGAGTGTTCGGAGGTAACGGTTATTATCAGGCAGGAAATACAAATGCTTATATAACCGGAGGGGATAGGCAGTGGTTTGCTTCGAATGGTTTGTATATACCTTATTGGACAGAGGCAAATCCGAGTAATAAATATCCGGCTGCAACTTTCACAGGAGATAGTTATTTTCTTGGTTTGCAAAACCGGGCTTATGTACGTTTACAGGATGTAACGCTTTCGTATACATTCAACCAGCCATGGGTGAAGAATATGGGTATTAATAATTTTAAGTTGTTTATTACCGGGAAAAACCTGGCTACAATTACCGGCTGGGATGGCGGTGATCCGGAAACCGGTAGTACAGCATTAAGTCAGACATATCCGATAATGACGAACGTTTCTTTTGGTTTGAATTTGAGTTTCTAAATTTTACTTTATAAAACAATGGAAAGAACATATATATATAAAACATTATTGTTGTTGATGACGATATTTGCAGTCGTTGGTTGTGATGATAGTAAATTTTTGGAAGAAGATCCCGAAACATTTTACACAATTGACAATGTATTTACTACTTCTGAGCAGGTAGATCAAGTGCTTGCCACTTGTTATATCAAAGTTCACAATATCTATTGTCCTTACAATAACTACGGAGAATTGAATTTGTGGTCATATGGAATGGGAAACGGTACTGATGTTCTTGATGTACCGACTATACGTTATTCTTATCGGTTTAACGATTACAGCATGATTAATTCGGAATATGGAGTATTTAAGGATACATATGCCGCGTTTTATTATCTGATTAATACGGCAAATACAGCCATTTATGCCGCAGATTTAGAGCATATAATGTGGAATTCGGAATCCGACAAAGCTTATATAATTGCTCAGGCCCGATTCTTCCGGGCTTTTGCTTACAGAAATTTGGGAGAACTATTTGGAGGAGTTCCGTTGGTTACAGAAATAACTTCTACTCCTAAATATGATTATAAACGTTCGACACGTATGGAGACCTATCAATATGCTATCGATGAAATGGAAGATATCATAAACGATTTGCCTGTTACAACAGCAGAGGCCGGACGTTTGGTAAGGGCGGCTGTTCAGCATAATCTTTGTCAGTTGTACATTGATAAGGGAGTTTTGCTGGAAGAGGAAGGTGGTGACGCTGCCAGTGCATATAATAAGGCTATTTCGTATGCCAATGATGTTATAGATTCAGGAACCTATAGTCTTATGACGGAACGTTTCGGTGCACGTAAGAACGAAGGACCGGAGTTTTATTATGCCACTTCAGTTACAGAACAAACAGCAGATCGGACTTATTCTTCAGCAGGCTATCCTATAGAAGGAAATGTGTATTGGGACCTTTTCCAGATTGGAAATCAAGATTATCAAAATGGAAATACGGAAGCTATCTGGTGTGCTCAATCTGACTATGAAGTATATAAATCAGACGGTAATCTGGCTTGTTTAGATTACCCGGCTATTTATGGACCGGTTTTCAGAGATCAGGGGGGAGCTCACATTGGTGGTCAGATGGAAGATGTCGGAGGTTTTGGTTGTAGCCAGGTTACTCCAACTCCTTATTCGCGTGATGGAGTTTATGAAGATAAATGGGCTGAAGATATGCGTAATTCAGAGGCTGTTTTACGTCGTGTTTTTTTAGGAAATATAAAAACATCTGAATATTATGGAAAGCAAATACCTTGGGATGTTCTTTACAAAAAAGATGCGAACGGTAAATATGACGATGGCGCTTATACCTTGATATATCCGATATCATGCAAAATAGGCCCTGACTTTTATACATTAGCAGCTGACGGTAGAGTATTGCGTAGTATTTTCCGCGATGATTATTTGATACGTTTACCTGAAACAATATTGTTACGTGCCGAGGCAAAATTGAGAGTAGGAGATAATTCGGGTGCAGCGTCTGATATAAATATGTTGCGTTCGCGGGCAAAATGCAGTTACCTGGTGACAGCCAGTGATGTCAGCATTGATTTAATTCTTGACGAAAGAACCCGCGAATTGATGTATGAAGAGAGTCGTTGGAATACCCTTCTTCGTATGGGAGGGACAGTCGCTGTCGATCGCATAAAAAAATATTCATATTGGAATTATCCCAGATTAACATTGACAAAATCATTCAATCTTTGGCCTATTCCTCAAACTGTTATTGATACGAATAAAGATGTGGTACTGGAACAAAATCCCGGTTGGTAATGATCTTGTCATAAATTAATGATAAGAATAAATTTATTGAGAGGCTTCCTGTGCAAAGACAGGGAAGCCTCTTTATATGATAATGTGTTTATGATTTTAAATAAAATACAATATAATAATTTGTTTATGAGGAAGATAATCGTTCTTCAAATAATTGTTCTTTATTCTCTTTCAGGTCTGGTTACTTTTGCTCAGTCACAAAAATATAAAGGATATCCGAAAAAAGATGCAGATGTTTTTTCAGAATTTGCTACTCCTCCGAAAGGATATGGTAATGTGCCTTTCTATTGGTGGAACGGTGACAGTTTAAACCGGGAACGAATGAAAGAACAGCTTGACATTTTATCGGCATCTGCAACAGACGGTTTCGCTGTGAGTTACATACATATGGATCCGGAAGTGGATGTAGAGGAGATGAAAAACGGATATGGACTTTCCGGAAAAACAGAAGCGGGAAGACCGAATGTTTTCTCCGGAGATTGGTGGAATTTTTGGAGTTGGTTTGCTAAAGAGTGCACATTAAGAAATATCGGATTAGGCATGGATGACTATACTATCGGATGGATTGGTAATGGGTATTATACGGATGAGTTGTTGAAAGAGGAGAAATTTCAGAATTATCAGGGAGAATTGGATATTGTGTCTGATACTGTTCTGGAGGGAACAACTTTTATTTATGATATCCCGGAACAGTTTGTAGGTGCTGTTGCCTGGCCGGAGAAAATAGATTTGGCTAAACATATATCTGATGGAAAACTTTTGTGGAAAGTTCCGGAAGGGAAAAATTATAAAGTATATATTCTTTCAACTAAAAAAAGCCATTTATTGCATCCGGACATCGGGAAAGAATATATAAACGTATATTTTGATCGTTTTGAAAAAAATATGGGAGATGCAGCATCAGGCAGCATGAATTATTTTTTTCAGGACGAGTTATCTTATCCTATTAAAATGGGTTCCTGGTCAGAGGACTTTAAAGAAGAATTTGAAAAGAGAAAAGGATATGATATTACACTTTATCTTCCGGCCTTAAAAGAAGATATCGGGGATATAACTCCTAAAATACGTCTGGATTATTGCGATGTATTAATGGATTTGGCGGAAGAACGTTATTTTCAACCCATTTATAATTGGCATGCTTCACGTGGTTTAATTTATGGAAGCGATAATTTTGGACGTGGAACGGAACCATTGGCATACATCGATTATTTCAGAGCCAATTCCTGGTATACTGCACCGGGAAATGATGCACCGTCGACCGGCTCCAGTTTTTTACAAACGAAAGTATCCAGTTCGATAGCTCATTTATATGAACGTCCGAGGACGTGGCTTGAAGCTTTTCATAGTATGGGATGGGGGAGTACAGGCTCGTGGCTGACAAAACAAATGGATCATCATTTTATGGCAGGCGGAAATTTAGTCTGTATGCATGGACTATATTATTCTACGCATGGTGGTTGGTGGGAATGGGCTCCGCCTTGTTTTCATTTTAGAATGCCTTATTGGCCGCATATGAAACAATGGCTTCAGTATACGGAAAGATTGAGCTATTTGATGAGCCAGGGTACTCATGTTTGTGATATCGCGTTAATGTATCCGACAGAATCGATGCAGGCTTATCCGGAGGCTAATACAAAGATAGCTTTTGAACAAGCCATGAAACTTAGTAATTCCGGTTTGGATTATGACTTTATGGATTACAGATCATTGCAAAAATCAAAAGTTGAAAACGCTTGTTTGAACATCTCTGGAGAAAAATACCGTATATTGATTTTGGCAGATATGAAAGCGATGCATTATTCTTCTTTACTAAAAGTATTGGACTTTTATCGTTCGGGAGGGATAATAATTGCAACTGGCGAATTACCGAAAGCCAGTACCTGTCTTGGAGAAAATGATCCCAAGGTGGATGCGATTATCCGGGAAATATTTGGTGCGACTTCCCAGGAAATATCTCAGGGAAAGAAAGTAAAGAAACAGGTTAATAATTCGAATGGTGTAGGGTTATATCTTTCGGAAGATGAGGTTGTGAAACAAATAAAGGCCCTGATTATTCCCGATTTCATATCGGGAACCGGAGAAGGTAAAGTTTTGCATAGGTGTGTGGGAGAACGTGATGTCTATATGATTATGGACGTGCCTAAAGATACGGAGTGTTTTTTCAGAGCTACAGGTAAAGTTGAACTTTGGAATGCTTCTGACGGGACAATATCCGATTATCCTGTCATCCGTCAAACAAAAGAAGGAACATGGCTCAAATTGGAAAAAGAACCTGATAATTCGTATTTGTTTGTTTTTTCAAAGGGAAAACCTACTATGGCACCGGAGTTCACAAAAGAACCGAAGGTAATATACGAATCATTGATTACTGGTTCGTGGGAGACTGAGTTGTTGCCGACTTTAGACAATAAATGGGGTGATTTTCGTTTCCCTGCTTCGGAAGTTATTGGGGCTGAAGCCCGTTCTTTTAAGCATCAACCGGCAGTTTTTTCTCCTGAAAACTGGATATTACCTGATTTTGATGATTCGGAATGGCCTGAAAGCGTGTATGGTTTTGGTCCTCAGTTTGTAAGTGAGTTTAAGTCTGCGGATATTCCATTAAAAAATGTTTCACAGGAGAATGGTTCATCGCAGGAAATATTGGAATTTTCGTGGCAATATGGTGTTTTTGATAATCCGGGATCACAAGGCTGGCATGGTTTGAAAGGTAAAGTCAGCAATGGTTTCTTCATATTGGATCAGGGAGGACATCAGATATACAGAAGTCAGGTATATGTCCCGGTTACTGGTTATTATAGAATTGAAATAGAGGGTGTTGATCCCGATTATCTTTTAGTCGATCAGAAGCCGGCAGATCGGAATATTTTGCTGGAAGAAGGATGGCATCAATGCACTGTTGCGTATGCTAATACGGAGAAAGGGAAATTCAGATTTCAAAAAGGAACATATAGGGATTTTAGAAAGAGAAGTTCTGTGGTATTTTTCCCGGCATCATCTGTTACCCCGGAAAAACCATCTTCATATGATAAAATAATTTCGACACGATGGGCTTTGGGGGATCATTTGTTATATGATCCTTATGGCGGCAACAATCTTGTTTGGAATTATCGTTTCAGGTCTGTTCCCGGAATGGAGGAAATGGATATGACGATAGCCGGAAGTGATTTGAAAGTATGGTTCAATGGAAAGGCTATAGAGGAAAGGAATATTCAGCTTTTGTCCGAGGATTCTTCGGGAGTAAGTAAATATCGGGTTATTTTTCCGGATACTCGGAAAAAGGTTGGCTTGGTTGCTTTCTCTGTCAAAAGAAAACCTGGTTATCAAGGAGCTGGTGTGATTTGTGAACCTGTTAAAATAAAGACAGGAAAGGGACTTTTAGAAACCGGTAATTGGTCAGAAACCGGAGCTTTGAAATATTATTCAGGTGGAATGTATTACAGAAAGCAGATAACTATACCAAAAATCGGGGCACGGAGTAAAGTCGTTTTAGATCTGGGAGATGTAAATGCTTCCTGTGAGATAAAAGTTAATGGAAAAGAGGTTGGTATAATGATGAGGCCACCATATAAAATGGATATTGGCAAGTATGTTAAACAGGGCGACAATCAACTTGAAGTGTTGGTTTATAGTACATTGTCAAATCATTATCAGACGATTCCGACTCCATATAGAGGAGACGGTGTTGCCGGACTTTTAGGGCCTGTGTCGTTGAGTATATGTGAATAATCAGGGTACTTATTGCTTTAAAAGCAATAATAATCCACTTAATAAGCAGCTATTTGCTATTTTATATAGCGATAGCTGCTTTTATATTTGTATTCGATAAATAGTGACGTAGCAAATATAGTGTTATAGTGTGTCACCTTCTTTTATTTTGTGTTTTGTGTGCAAAATAATGTTAAAGAATCACTTTTGAATCACGGAAACCTCCCCCCTGTTATCTCCTTAATATAGGATTCGGTAATAATGCAATGTATCATTTATAGAAAAAACACCACGAATGCACAAAATTGAGCAGTTATCAGATCAACAGTTAATGAAGGAGATTATGTCTGATAACTTTAAAGCTTTCACAGAGCTTTACAATCGGTATAAACACGTTCTCTTTCAGTTTGTCATCCGACTTTCACACGGCGATTATTCGATGGCGGAGGAAGTTGTGCAGGAGACATTTATCATTATCTGGGAGAATCGGAAGAAGATTGTGGTTGAATTTTCATTCCAGGGTTATCTGAAAAAGATATCTCGTAACCTGTTTCTGAAGGAAACGGCAAAACGCATTCAGGAACAGTTGATGATTTCACAGATAGAGAACGTTAGGGAAGCCGAGAATTGTGTAGAGAATGAAGTTGAATTGAATCTGTTGTTGGAGGAAGTAGAACGTATTATTTCTATGCTGCCGCCAGCCAGACAAAGAGTCTATCGTTTGAAACATATTGAACACCTTTCCCAAAAAGAGATAGCCAGCCAGCTGGGTATTTCTGAAAATACGGTGGAAAGTCATCTGAGGCAGTCAACAAAGTTCCTTTCCCAAATGCTGAGGGCTAACAGGGGAGACTTGCTGAATGGTATCATATTATTGCTTTATCCGGTTTTATCATTTTTATTTTAAAGGAGATTATGAGCAAACATTTGGAATTACTTGACAAATTCTATGATAATAGGGCTACTGAGCATGAAAAACGTCAGTTAGCCGCAATGTTGAACGACTCAGACAGGTGGGTGGAGGACTTTGATGGAATCTGGGAACATTCTTTCGGTCATATGCCGGAGTCGGTAGATGAACGTATTTTTAAGGTTATCAGTAAGACTGTTAACCCCAAAAAGATAAATATCAGGAGGAGCTTTATGCGGATTACTGCCTGTGTAGCCGTAGTCGGTGCCATTGCTGTATCATTATTCTATTGGAACGAAAACAGGTTGTTAACCAAATATAATGATATGACTGTAGAAGTAGGCCAGGGACAGAAATCGGATATTTCTCTGCCGGACGGCACAATAGTCCATCTGAATGCTGACTCGAAACTACGTTATGGTAGTAATTTCAACGGGAAACAACGTCAGGTCGAACTGGTTGGAGAAGCTTATTTTGATGTTGCAAAAGATGCTCGATCTCCTTTTATCGTAAAAGCTGGAGATATTCAGATACGTGCTTTGGGTACTTCATTTAATGTCCATGCCTACCCTGATGATGAGAATATCACGACTTATCTGGCAGAAGGTTCGGTTATTATTTCGTCTTCTACCCAATCTCTCAACCTAAGCCCAGGAGAAGTAGCCGTTTATTCGTTGAAGAAAAACCGTATGATAAAGAAAAAGGAAGACGACCGGTTATTTATCGCCTGGATGAATAATGAAATGGTATTCAACGATGAGCCGATTCTGAATATTATCAAACTACTGGAGCGCAATTATAATGTGAAGTTTGAGATTAAAAGCGATAGGCTGAATTGCATCACCTTCACCGGAACCCTGAAAAATGCCAGCTTACAGTCTACTCTTTATGCCTTACAATTTACATCTTCCATCTCTTATAAGAAAAAAGATGACGTGATAGAACTTTATAGTGATTAACCCTTTAAATAGTATGGATATGACGTAGAAAAAACACATACACAAAAAAGGGAAAGTGCTTGCAACACCTTCCCCTATTATCAGTCAATTAAGAGAGTTGAATATTCGTAAGTAGTCACTCTCTGGTAATTAACCATTTAATACTACACAAAAGTATGAATAAAAAATCAGAAATTATTTTTTCCTTTCTGAAAAAAGGAAATATTATGAAAAAGATAGGGGCTATATGTATAGTAGCCTTTCTATCTACTTCCGTTTTTGCACAGGTGACTGTCAATGTAAAGCGACAAACCATCAGGCAGGCCTTACGTACCATTGAAAAAGCTACAGATTATCGTTTCTTTTACAGTAATCAACTCCCGGATTTGGATAAAACGGTATCTTTTGAAGTCAATAATCAGTCGATAGATGCAGCCATGAGCCGATTGTTGAATGGAACGGTGTTGATCTATGAGAAGAAAGAAGATAATCAGATTTATCTTGCCGTAAAAAAAGCGGGTACCAATCCCATGAAAATATCCGGAACAATAGTAGACGACAATAACGAACCGATTATCGGAGCCAATGTTTCCATGAAGGGAACTACTATAGGAACAATAACGGATGTGGACGGAAAATTCAATATCGAAGCCTCTCCGGGCATGACTTTGCTGATTTCGTATATCGGATACGCAACCAAGGAAGTTTCTGTAAGTAATCAAACTGTCTATAAGATAAAAATGCAGGAAGATACTCAAGCTTTGGATGAAGTGGTCGTAATTGGATACGGTACGCTGAACAGACAGGCTATAACCGGCTCTGTGACTAAAGCTGATATCAATACCTACCGGGATGTACCGACAAATAATATTATGGAAACAATCAAGGGATCGGTTCCCGGTCTGAATGTCGGTGGCGTAAATAAAGCAGGTAGTGTGGCAGGATTCAGCATCCGTGGTCAGAACTCAACCCGGGATGGAGGTAATAATCCTTTGATCGTATTGGATGGAGCTATCTATGATGGTTCATTAGCTGATATCCCTTCTGATGATATCGATTCTTTCACAGTCCTGAAGGATGCCAGTGCGGCGGCTGTGTATGGTAGCCGTTCTTCCAATGGTGTCATCCTGATTCAGACGAAACGAGGTAGAAGTAAAACGTCCAAGCCAGAGTTTTCCGTGAATTTGTCGTATGGTATAAGTAATGAGTTGAAACGTTTGAAAGTCTATGATGCATCAGGGTATTTAAGAAAACTGTTGGATGTACGCGAAGCAAACGGATTGGATGCCGATCCGGAGAAGTTAAATATATATCTTCAGCCGGAAGAAGCTAAAAATTATAATGCAACTCAGGATCATCGTCCGACCTTTACCGATCCTTATGAATTGTTCCGGCAGAATGCATATAATTTGAAGGCAAATGTCAGCATATCCAACAGTTCAGATTTTGCTAATTATTATATTTCTGCGGCATTGACCGACCAGAAAGGTGTTGTCATGAATGATCGTTATAAAAACTTTTCAGGGCGTGTCAATATCGACAGTAATTTGACAAGCTGGCTGAAAGTAGGAGTAAAAACCAATTATAGTATTCGTGATTACTCCGGCGATTCTCCTGCAATGAATAAGGCTGCACAGTTCAGTCCTTATGCTTCTTTGTATGATGATGAAGGCCGTTATTTGCAATATCCGCAAACAACGACCTCTTTTGAAAGTCCTTTCTGGAGTATGAAAACCGATGATACTGAAAAGTACAATATTCTGGGGGCTATATTGAATGCCAAAATAACTATTCCCTGGGTAAAAGGATTATCTTATGAGATGGTTTACTCGAATACGTTACGCTGGTCGCAGAAATATTATTTTTATGATGAATATACGACGACCGGCCAGGGGAAAAACGGTAAAGGTGAACGGAAGCATGAGAACAACTATAATATGTTGCTGGATAACATGATAAAGTATAATAATACCTTTAATCAAAAGCATAATGTCGATGCAACTTTCTTGTATTCGCGTGAACGTCGTACATGGGAAAATGCAACTGCTTATGCAGAGAATTTTGACAATACGATTTTAGGAGATAACAAACTGGAAGACGGAAAGAAACAAACAGTAGACACAGGTGCCGGCGAAAGTGGCGCAATTGCCTGGATGGCGCGTGGAACTTACACTTTTGACAGTCGCTATTCTATTACGGGAACAGTTCGCCGTGACGGCTGTTCTGCTTTCAGTGTCAACCGGAAATGGGCGACATTCGCCTCGGGCGGTTTGAACTGGAACATCTCTAATGAGTCTTTTATGAAAGATATTGAACCGATCAATAATCTGGCTTTACGTGTTTCATATGGTTCTAACGGAAATCAGTCGATTGACTCTTATAGTACCTTGGCTAAGGTTGGTACTAATAAGTATATTTTTGCAGGTGATCCTTCCTATTCCATTACACAGGGTATCAGTTCGTTTGCTCTGAATGATCTGGGATGGGAAAAAACAACCGGTTTTAATACAGGAATTGATTTCTCTCTTTTGAATAACCGCCTTTCTGGTAATATTGATGCCTATTTCACCAATACGACGGATTTGTTGTTTAGTTTGTCGTTGCCTTCTGTTTCCGGAAAAACATCTATGCTCTCTAATTTAGGAAAGATCAGAAACAAAGGTGTTGAAATCGGATTACATTCTGTTAATATAGAATCTAAAGATTTCAAATGGACTTCCGATTTTGCCTTCTCCCTGAACCGTAATAAAGTGGTTACTATTTATGGAGAAGATAATGATGGTGACGGGAAAGAGGATGATTTGATTAGTTCGGGCTATTTTATCGGAAAGACTTTGGGAACCATTTATGGCTATAAGGTAATCGGTATGTGGCAGCAGGAGGATGTGGATAATGGTACGATCATGGACGGTATGCGTCCGGGGGATTATAAGCTTGAAGATGTTGACGGCGATGGCAAGATCACTTCCGATAAAGACCGTCAGTTCCTGGGTACTTCCAAGGAAAATTTCCGTTGGAGTTTAACAAATACACTGGAGTATAAGGATTTCTCTTTGATGATATATATCAATTCAATCTGGGGAGGAAACGGTTATTTCCAGTCGGGTAGCAATACTCCTTATTATGACGAATATATAAATAGTGCGGCCCATAACAGGACTGTTTTTGACTATTGGACACCTCGGAATACAGATGCAAAGTATCCGCGTCTGGATTATAATTCAAATGCAAGATATAAAGGAACAAAGTATATGGATCGTAGTTTCATTAAATTGCAAAAAGTCGCTTTAAGTTATGATCTCTCTCGTTTTGTTAAACGGTTCGGATTTAATAATATGCGTTTGTCTTTGAGTGCTGATAACCTATTGACGTTTGCTCCTCATTGGGATGGTCTGGATCCGGAAACAGGTTCCGGTTTGACTATTTCGTCTTCTCCTTCTATCCGTACATATCAAATGACTTTATTGTTTAACTTCTAATCTGATTAAAAATGAAATTAATAAAACAACTATTTATAGGATTGGTACTTGCCGGCTCTATGACCTCCTGTTATGATTTACTGACAGAGGTACCTAAAGATTTTTTGACTCCGGAAAATTCATATACAGATAGAAAAGGTTTCGAGGCTGCTTTAGCAAATATTTATCTGAGCATAAGAAATGATTTTTATGCCAATACGGATAGCTGGCAGAATTATGACCTGATGGGGGTGGATGTGGATTTGAACAGTCCTCGTTCCGGTACAGATACATATCCGGAGTATTTTTACTGGAATACGTTGAATGCCGATAATGGATTTGCCAAAAAATGGTGGCAACGGTTGTATGGATATATTTACAGTTGTAATGTCATTATCAATCGGGCAGAGAGTTCACTTGTAAAATGGAATTCTGAAGAAGAAAAGAATGCGATTGTAGGAGAGGCGAAATTCTTACGCGCGTTTGCTTATCGCTTTTTAGCTAATATGTGGGGAAATGCACCTGTCGTTTTAGAAGAAACCACTTCTCCTCAGTTTAATTATCAGAGTGTGTCCCAAGAGGAAATTTATAGGCAATGTAAAGAAGATTTACTGTTTGCAATCCAGTGGATGCCGGAAATAGATAGTCAAAAAGGGGGAAGAGCTTCTAATGTGGCAGCCCGGCATTTGTTATCGGAGATTTTGATTTGTATGAAAGATTATAACGGTGCAGTGGAACAGGCTACTGTTGTTATTAATAATCCGTCAATGTCTTTGATGACGGAAAGATTCGGTAAATTGAAAGATTTTACTTTCGAAGGTTATGATTACCAGGGAGAGAAAGAACGATGGGGGGATGTATACTGGGATCTTTTCAGAGAAAATAATTTCAATAGAATTGACGGAAATAAGGAATGTATCTGGAATGTGCAGTTTGATGTTGAATTGGAAGGAGGTGGAAATGTGGGTGTTTCCGGCGGTAATTTCACTATGGAACGTTGGATAGGTATGAACTGGTGGAACCTGAAAGATACTGATGGCAATCCGAACTGGCTGAAAGATATCTTAAGCGGACGTCCTGTGGATCAGATTTCTATAACTAATTATGCTGCAAATCAAATATGGCAGTACAAGGGAGACTGGGATCGTGATATGCGTAATTCCAAATATAATATGCGGCGCGAATATTACTGGACAAATCCGAATAGCCGTTTTTACGGTCAGTTAATGACAGAAGAGACATTAGGTAATAAAGAGGATTTATTCCGGGTTACTCAACCTATTTTTATTAAAGTCGTTACTGCCCGGCATCACGGACAATTCAAAGATGCAACGAGTGGCGAAACTCATGATAATGGCCGTATTTATAAAGACTGGTATATTATGCGTCTGGCAGAAACCTATTTATTGCGTGCCGAAGCAAATATGTTGGCAGGTAAGCTTGATGCAGCTGCAGCCGATATAAATGTCGTACGTAACAGGGCCAATGCAACTCCTGTTGCAGCTTCCGATGTTAACCAGGATTTGATTCTGGATGAGCGGGCTCGTGAACTTTATATGGAAGATTTTCGTCTGAATACCTTGATGCGAATGAATAAACTGACTGAATATCTGATGAAGTATAATCCGAAAGTTGTTCAGGGAGGATATCAGTTAGGAAATCATTTGAATAAATTGCCTGTTCCTAATTCGGAAATAGAAGCAAACAAGGAAGGTGGCTTGATCCAGAATGAGGGTTATTAATTCATAGTATATTAGAAAAAGAGGAGGATTAAGTGTTGGAAAGCTTATGAATCCTCTTTTTTGAATTATTTTTGTTCGCAGAAATAGTAAGATGATGGCTATGGCCGGGAGGGAGAAATAGATAAAAGTAATTATATCATGAAAAAAACAATTATTTTATTAACTGCGTTATTGCAGTCTGTTTTCGTTAGTGCACAAACGACTGGTTCGTTGAAAAGTCCTTCGGAGTTATTGAATGCAGAAATTGATGTGAAGGATCAATCTGTACAGATTAGTTTGTATGAAAAAGGAAGTAAGGTAGTAGATGTGAAAACCCTTCAATTGGAGTTGGCAGAAAATATTTTGCAAGGTAATTGGTCTGTTATTAATCAAACAAAAAAATCAGTTGATCAAACCTGGCAACCTATCTATGGAGAACGTTCTCTTGTGACAGACCGGTATAATGAGTTAAAATTATCATTTCGTTTGGATGAAAACCTGAAAGAAATGACCTTGTTTGTCCGCTTGTATGATGAAGGTTTGGCTTTTCGCTATGCTTTCGATAATTTGGACTTTTGGAACTGTACGCTGACTGAAGAAAATACGCAATTCCTGTTCAAAGAGGACTGCAAGACCTGGGTAACCGGTATGGCGCAAGGAGCTTATTCGGAAAAGAGATTGAGTTCATTGACTGGGGCTGCCGATCGTCCGCAGGTTATTCAGATAAATGATCATCGTTTTGTGGCAATCGGTGAAGCGGCCTTGGTCGATTATTCCCGAATGAAGCTTGAAAAGAGCGAAACCGGTTTGGGGGTACAATCCGTACTATCGGGAAAGGTAAACCTGGATTTGGCTAAATATCAATCCCCCTGGCGCTATGTGATGGTTGCCGAGCATCCGGGAAAGCTGGTAGAACATAATTATTTCGTACTCAATCTGAATGAACCTAATCAAATAGCCAATACGAGTTGGATCAAACCCGGGCAAGTGCTTCGTGAGGTTACGTTGACTACGGCAGGAAGTTTGGCGTGTATCGATTTTGCTGCGGAAAACAATATTGCTTATGTGCTGTTTGATGCCGGTTGGTATGGTGCGGAAGAAGATATGAAATCGGATGCAACAACGGTAACGATCGATCCTGCCCGTTCCAAAGGACCGCTCGATTTGCCTGAAGTGATAAAATATGCAGAATCCAAAGGGGTAGGAATACTTGTGTACGTGAATAAAAAAGCCTTGCATCAACAATTGGATGAAATACTTCCTTTATATAAAAAGTGGGGTATCAAAGGTGTAAAATACGGTTTTGTGAATGTGGGTGACCAGTATGCAACGGCTTGGTTGCATCAGGCTGTACGAAAGGCGGCAAAGTATGAATTGATGGTCGATATCCATGATGAATATCGACCGACAGGTTATTCACGAACTTATCCGAACTTGCTGACTCAGGAAGGTATCCGTGGTGATGAAGAAAGCCCGTCATTAGATCAGGCTATCTATACTTTATATAATCGTATGATTTGCGGGGCAGGTGATTATACCAACTGTTATTTTGCAGAAAGGGTGACGGAAAAGATGGGAGGCCGTGCAGCTCAGCTAGCTAAGCTGGTTGCTATTTATAGTCCGTGGCAGTTTGTTTACTGGTATGACCGTCCCGAGAAGTCTCCGTCCCGTGCAGGTGGAGCAGGTTCTGCCGAATCTGTGATAAAAACAGATGCCGCCACTAAATTTTATAATTCAATTCCGACTGTGTGGGATGATACACGATTCATGGATGGAAAGATGGGGGAATATGCTGTAGTAGCTCGTCGTTCCGGCTCCGATTGGTATATCAGTATCCTGAATGCAGGAGACAAAAGGCAGGTGACATTGCCGCTGGATTTCCTGAAAGATACGTCTGCCTGTGAAGCGACTCTTTATTATCAGGCACCTGGAAAGAAAAAAGATGTGGTAAGTATAAAAACGATAAAACTACAGTCCTCGTTGGTTCTTGATGTTGAGGCGAATAGCGGATGTGTGTTGCATCTTACCCGTTGATAAAGGAATCGTTTAGAAAATAGGTAAGCAATAATAATCCACCAAATAGGCAGCTATTTGCTATTTTATATAGCGATAGCTGCTTTTATATTTGTATTCCATAAATTAGAGGTTGTTTGTATAGAAGCAATAGGAGGGAGTTAATGATGAAAATGAAGTTCATTTTATTAGTCTTTTTTGTTTTACACGGGAGTATTATCCATGGAAAAGATGAAAACAGATCAGATATAAGTCAAACGAAGATAACGGTAAAACCCGGTTCGGGAACTTTGCAACAAGCTATTCGTAAAGCTGCATCGATAGAGGGAGATGTCATTATAGAAATGGCAGGTGGTGAGTATCGTACCGATAAAACGATTGAAATCTTGCCGGGAAACTGGCATTCTTTACGAATAAAAAGTAAAAAAGGGGAGAAAGTCTCTGTTTCCGGCGATAAGGTCATTTCTTTGAGTAAAATAAGACCGGTTAAAGATCCGGTTGTTTTGTCCCGTCTACAGGAAAGTGTACGTGGAAAAGTTGTTGAGGTGGATTGTAAAAGTGTTGTAGAAACATTGGCGAATATTCGTCCTTCCGGATTTGGACGTAAATCACTACCGGCCTGGTCTGAGTTGATTGTAGATACTGAGCCGTTACATTTATCCCGTTGGCCGAACGATTCGATGGTGTTGATCGGGCGTGTCGATATTTCCGGAGGTCCAGAAGATAAGCAGCAAGGTCGGTTGCCTGTTTTCCATTTTCAGGAAGAACGGCCGGGGCATTGGGCACATACGGATAATATGTGGATAGGCGGTTATTTTGGTCATGGTTATGCGGATGATATGATACCGGTAAAATCGATTAACATGCAAGATTCCACAGTACATGCAGGAATGTTTACAACCTATCAGTTTTTTACCGGTGCAGATTTTCGTCGGTGGTTCGCCTTAAATTTATTGGAAGAAATAGATCGGGCGGGAGAATATGTGATCGATCCGGATACACGGAAGTTTTACTTTCTTCCGGGAGATAAAAAAATATCGAAAGTCCGTTTGACTGTTTTAGAGAGTCCTGTTATTGCTGTGGAAAATTGCAGGAACGTGACAATAGAAGGTATTACGATTGAAAATAGCCGGGGAATAGGTGTTTATATGGATAATACGGAAAACATATTGTTACAGGGATGTATAATTCGTAATGTCGGCAATGTTGGAGTTTGCATAGGAAAAGGAACTGATTCTCCTGAGAGATCTGTCGGTGACCAGCATGCGATGGAAGCTGGTGGGGAACTCTGCAGTAGAAAGGTAGGCGATATGATGGGAAAAATATATGAGAATACAATACTGGATCGGCAAGCCGGTAAAAATAACGGGGTAAAAGATTGTTATATTTACAATACAGGTGCTGGCGGTGTCAGTTTAGGAGGAGGTAACCGTGTTACTTTGACCCGTTCGGATAATTATGTGGAGAATTGTAAAATATCCCGTTATAACCGTATCGAAAAATCATACCGGCCCGGCGTTTGGATCGATGGTGTAGGAAACCGGGTTACGAAATGCGATATATCAGATGCACCGAGTATGGCTATTCTGTTTCATGGGAACGATCATACAATAGAGTACTGTAATATCACGCAGGTTTGTCAGGAGGTAGACGACCAAGGGGCTATCTATTACGGACGTGATCCGTCGGAGCGAGGTAATGTTATTCGCTACAATTATTTTCATGAATTGAGTCCCCGTCACCGTGTAACAGCTACTTATCATGACGATGGGGCTTGTGGAAGCGAGGTTTACGGGAATATTTATTTTAAGGCCGGTTCATTACCTGTTCTGATAGGAGGTGGAATGGATCATAAATATTATAATAATATCTTTATTGATTCTCCTACGGCTATCCATCTGGATAATCGTTTACAAAACTGGGCGAAAAATATGTTGGACAAAGGAGGTATTTATGATAAAAGATTACAAGCTGTCAATTATACGCAGCCTCCTTATAGTATAAAATATCCCGAATTGGTCAACTACTGGCAGGAAGATCCGGCTTTTCCGAAAAGAAACCAGATACATGGAAACTTGTTTTACAAGATAACGGACTTACTGCATGGAAATAGTTTGTGGGGAGAGTTCTGGAATAACTGGGTGACGAATGAAGATCCGGGGTTTGTCGATCCGTCCGATCCTTTGAAAGGATTCAGGAAAGATGCCGGTATTTTTAACCGGATAGCCGGTTTTAAAGAAATTCCTTATTCTGAGATCGGTTCGACATTGGAGTAAGCAATAATAATACACGGAATAAGCAGCTATTTGCTATTTTATATAGTGATAGCAGCTTTTATATTTGTATTCTGAATTATTCATACCATGAAAAAATAAAAATATGTATATGAAACGAATTCTACTATTTCTCCTGGTAGTGTTTGGAGGAATTTTTCAACTTAGAGGGCAGGAAATAAATACCTCTGTCGATAAAGTGTATGTTGTTTTTAAAACACATCTGGACGTTGGTTTTACCGATTTGAGTTCTGTAGTAACTCAGCGTTATATAACAGAATTTATACCGAAAGCATTGGATGTCTCGGAAAAGTTGCGTGCTGAGAATACAGATGAACAATATGTCTGGACAACAGGGGCATGGTTGATCTGGAAATATCTCCATACAGCATCCCCAAAAGAAATAGAGCGTCTGGAGGCCGCTATCCGGCGCGGGGATATCGTTTGGAATTCGGTCCCTTATACCGTTGAGTCTGAGTCGATGAATCTGGACTTGTTCGAAACCTGCCTGCTTTTGTCGCATAAGTTGGATGAGAAATATGGAAAGAAAACAATTGCCGCTAAAATGACTGATGTACCGGGACATACACGTAGTATTGTCGCTCCGATGAGTCGTGCGGGGATTCGTTTCCTGCATATAGGTGTGAATCCGGCTTGTCCTATTCCTGCTGTTCCTGAATTCTGCCGTTGGAGAGATACGGATGGTAGTGAGTTGATTCTGGTCTATCAGCAGGATTACGGATCGGAGAACATACTTCCGGGAGGCAAAGCGGTTATATCCATTAATTTTACCGGAGATAATCATGGTCCTCATTCTTATGAAAAGGTGAAGGAAATTTATGCCGGTTTGCATAAATGTTACCCGAATGCTCGTCTGATAGCCTCTTCTTTCAATGAAATCGCCGAAGAATTGGTTTCGATACAGGATAAGCTGCCGGTAGTGACTTCGGAAATCGGCGATACCTGGATTTATGGTTATGGAAGTGCACCTGTACGAATGGCTAAATTCAGGGCCTTGTCCGAACTTTACTCGAAGTGGTTGCGTGAAAAGAAAATAGATAAGAACAGTGATGCCGCACTCGATTTTGCTCTGGAGTTAGGATTAATAGCTGAACATACACAGGGTGTTGATGTGAAAACACATCTCCATAATTGGGATAAATATGATATGGATCTTTTCCTTCCGGCTCGTTCTACTCCTCCTTTCCAAAAGGCAGAAGCGTCATGGAAAGAGTTGGACGATTATATTTATAGTGCGATCCAATACCTGCCGAACGATTTGCAAGCAGAGGCGTTGGCTAAAATGAAAGAGATAGATCATCCGGTTGTGCCTTCATTTACAGAAAAAGCTCAATCTATATCTTCTGCTCCTTGGCAGGCCGCAGTATTGAAAAATGGCGTATTGAAGATCGAGGGGCTGTCGTATCAAATGTATGATGCAGCCGACTATGATCATTATCTGGATAATTATCTGCGTGCCCGTTATGGATGGGCTTTGGCCGACATAGGTAAGCCTGTATTGGATAAATCGAAAGCCGTAAGTGTTTCTCTTCCGGTACAGGTCGTCAAGCAGGAAGTTTGTAAAGATAAAAAAGGAATACGAACGGTGAGTGAACTTGCTTTTCCCGAGCGTCCGGAAGTCGACCGGCGGGTATATCCTGAAAAGATGTATGTGGATGTATTGGAATATAAGAATGGCAAGAAAGCAGAAGTTGCGTTGACAATAAAGGGGAAACCTGCGGTTCGCTTGCCGGAAGCCTATTGGTTATCTTTTAATGCAGATGATATTCTTTCGATCGTTGCAGAAAAGGTCGGCGAGCGTGTCGATCTGTTCGATGTGGTAGAAAAGGGAAATCGCCAGCAGCATGGTATCGACCGTTATGTGGATTTGGTTACCTCATCCGGAACTATCCGTATCTGGAGCGAAGCCGCTTTTCTTGTCAATGTAGGAGAGGCGAAAGGTATAAACTATTCATTGGAATATCCTGACAAAAAAGGAGGTATTCATTTTAATCTGAGCAATAATCTTTGGAATACAAACTTTAGCATGTGGAACGAGGGATCGTTAACCTATCGCTTTACGATTGAACGTATAAAGTAACCCGAAATTCATAAAAAGAAACTATCATTTTATTGGTAGTTACTTTTTTATAGAGGAGGAGACTCTGAATCGTTGCGGTGACATCCCATAGCGCTCTTTGAATACACGGGTAAAGTATTGGTTAGAGCTGAATCCACAGTCAAAAGCTATATCGATAATATTCTTGTCAGCAGATTGTTTCAACTGCTGACAAGCTTTTTCTAATCGTATATCGTTTAAGAATTTCATGGGGGAACGGTTCGTGATCTCCTGACAATATTTAGAAAATTGCGTAACCCCTAATCCGCAATATTCAGCCATATTTTCGAGGGTCCAGATCTGTGCATAAAGGGAGTCCAGTTCTGCCAGAAAAATATTGACACTTCGTTTACTGCTGATTAACTTCTCATCAAAAGAGACAGATTCTTTCTCAAACAGTTCTAAAAGGGAGATTAAAATTCGATTAACGCATATTTTAATCTTGGAATCAAGATAGGGAGTGTTGTTTTGTAGAATGGTCTGTCCCAGTTCTGCGAAGCAGTCCTTTAATGTATTATTTGTTTTCCAGACAGGTTGTTCATTGAGTTGGAGAATGCGGGTCAGTTTGGAAAGATTGGATTTGGATAGTACAATCCAGTTTGGCCAGATCCAATCTTGATGAGGAAAACGGACACCGACATCAATGATGAACCAATGAAGCTTGGAGCGTCCTATATGTCCGATTTTATGACGGAGCCAGGGACGTGTGATCGATAAATATTGAGGATGAAGAGGTAATATTTCATCCCCTATAAAAAGATCAACCTGTCCGGCTTCAAGGAAACAAATCTCAATGCCTTCATTGTAGTGCCATTCCAGATCCCATGACTGCTGCTTGGTTGCATTCCAGTAACCGATTGATTTAATGTTTTCCAGTTCATCCTCTTTCAGGGGAATACCAGGATAATGATCTCTGGCAAGAGTGTGCATTTCTATCTCTTGTTGTCTGGTTGCATTCTCTAAAGGAGCACAACAATCCGGACTATATATTTTGCCATCGATGTCCAAATAGAATGGTGTATTTTTCATAAGCTATCGATAAATCATTGCATATTCTTTCACTGAAAAAAAGGGAAATCAAATGTAATAATTATTTTATTCCTTTGCAAAAGAAGAGATTGACTTTTGTATGCAGGATATTTAATAAGTAGCAATATGAGAAGTAAACAATGCTTTCTTTCGGTGTTATATATGTTTTTGTGTTTGACTTTATTATCGATGTCGGTCGATGCCAAACCAATACAGGTCCTATTATTGAGTGGAGCCAATAATCATGATTGGCGAAGCACGACACCTTATTTGGAACGTTTGTGTGAACATTATCCGGATATACGGGTGACGATAACTAATTGTCCTGATACATTGAATACCGAAATGCTGAAAGGTAAAGATGTAATAGTGAGTAATTGGAATACATTTCCGGAGAATACTTTTATGTGGAGCAAAGAATCGAGGCAAACATTGGAACAGTTCGTCAGGAATGGTGGGGGATTTGTTACGGTCCATGCCGGGAGCTGCTCGAACTATGACTGGGACTTTTTTCTGCAGTTAACCGGTGGCCGTTGGGGGAAAGACACCCATCATGGTGCCATAGAAGACTTTGAAGTGAAAGTCGCTAAGGAACATCCGATAACAAAGGGAATTACGTCTTTTCAGTTTCGGGATGAACTATGGGAAAGCGTAGAATGGAGTGAAGGTGTTGAGGTACTTTGTACGGCAAGAGCTTCATCCGGAGTAGATGAGCCGATTGCGGTAGTCAAGCAATTAGATCGTGGCAGAAGTTTTTTTCTGGTGTTAGGCCACGATGCAGAGATAATGCAACAACCGATGTTTGAAAAATTACTGATCAGAGGCATTCGTTGGACAGCAGGAAAGAAAATAAAGTAATAATAACTTAAAAAGTAATACAATTATGGCAATGAAAGTAGGATGTTTTGCACTGGTGAATGCGTTTTCTACACTTCCACAGCAATTGGCGCAAATTAAAGAATGGGGATTTAAGTATGCGGATGTGACCGATACGTCCGATGGTGCTTGCCTGGGTGCTGAATATGGTTTTACGTCGATGGCGAGCTTGGATGCCAATCCCTTTGATTTGAAAAGAATGTTCGAAACGTATGGCATAACGATGACCGGTGTGTGTGCCCATGCAAATCTTTTAGACCCGGCAGCTCCATTCCGTTATGGAACTTCACAGTTGATGAAGGCAGTGAAGCTGGCGGCATTGATGGGGGTAAAACATGTGGTAACGGCAGAAGGTGAGCCACAAACGCCTTTCGGTAAGAGCTTGTCTCACCAAGAGGCCATCTTCTCGGTAGTTGAAAAGCTGTACGAACCGCTACGGTTGGCGGAAGACTTGGGTGTCACCATCTTGTTGGAGCCTCATGGTTATTTGACGGACGATGCGGATAGTTTTGCAGAAATTATCGAACGGTGCAACTCCAAGGCTTTGGGCTTTAACCTGGATACCGGCAATTTGTGGCTGGGCGGCGGTGATTCATTGGAATACATCAAACGATTCGGCCATCTGATAGGCCATGTCCATTGGAAAGACCTCTCGGAAGAGTTCATCCCTTTGCGTGGGAAGATGTTCGGTTGCGGCATGTCTGTGACTCCGCTGGGCAAAGGGGTTTGCAACGTGGCAGAGGCTTACAATGCATTGGTGGAATTGGGCTATGACGGCTATTCTACTTTAGAGATTGCCGGTAAGGAGAGCGTCCTTGAAAGTTATGAATTTTTGAAATCCATGGGAGCTGAATGAAGTATAATTAAAGTATAACATATCGATATGAAGAGAAGAAATTTTTTAACGGGTTCCGCTTTGGCGGGTACATCTTTATTGATGGGTGGCAGTGTGGCCGGTGGTGCCATGCTTACAGGTTGTTCGGATGGTGGAAAATCCGGTGGTGTCAATGATTTTGTGTTGAAATCACGTGAAGAGCTGGGTCTTCCTCCTTCTTTGCGCAAAGCGGTGGATGGCAAGCCGCTCCGTGCCGGACTGATCGGCTGCGGAGGTCGTGCTACCGGGGCAGGGGCACAGTTTATACAGGCCGGCGACGGGCTGTCGGTTGTGGCTTTGGCAGAAGCGTTACAAGAAAGATTGGACGGTGGGTTGAAATATTTCAACGAGAAGATGAAGCAAAACATCTCCAAAGACCATGCCTTCTTAGGCTTTGATGCTTATAAAAAGGTCATCGCATTACCCGAAGTCGATGTGATTATTGCGGCTGTCCCGCCTCGTTTCCATCCGGAAATATTCAAGGCTGCCGTGGATGCCGGTAAGCCTGTCTTCATCGAGAAGCCGTTCGCTGTGGATGCTGCTGGTGTACGTACGGTTTTGGTTGCCGCCAAACAGGCCGACCAGAAAGGGTTGTCTGTCTGCTGTGGTACCTACCGCCGCCACATGAACAACTACATCGAAACCTACCGCCGGGTGGCTTCGGGTATGATTGGCGAGATTGTCGGTGGGGCTTGTTATTGGAATACCGCCCGTACTTGGTACCGCGACCGCCGTCCGGAGTGGAACGACACGGAACATGTGCTTTACAACTGGCTGAATTACCCGTTCATGGGAGGTGATTGTATCAACGACCACCAGATACACAACATTGATGTCGTCAGATGGTTTATGGGAGATAAAACACCGTTGAAAGCATTAGGGCAAGGTGCCAAGATACGTCCTTCTGTCGGTAACAAATATGATTTCTTCATGGTCGACTATGAGTTTGAGAACAATATCCACATTATCAGTTCGACAAGGCATATCGACCAATGTTCGGACCTTGTCGGCGAAGTGGTCCGGGGTACCAAAGGTAGCTCAAACTGTAGCGACACCATTTGGGACGAGAAGGGAAATGTCATCTACAAATACGAACCGGAGAAAGGCGAGAACGGAAAACCGATAGATGATTACAGCGGTTTCCAGCAAGAGCATATCGATTGGGTGACATCCATCCGCGAGAACAAGCCTTTCAACGATGCGAATAAAATGGCTCATTCAACACTGGCTTGTGTCATGGGGCGTGAATCGGCCTATACCGGCAAGACCTATACGTGGGATCAGATATTGGTGGATCAGAACCTGCTGGGTCCGGACATCACGCAGCCCTGTTTCAAGATTCCGGAAGAACATCTGTTGCCAGGTAAAGCTACCGAACCGCATAAAGATGTGGAAATATCTGTCTATTAATGATATCTTGATACCGTTATTTTGAGCCAGATCCTCGATGGTATGGCATTCTTTTGAAATTCAGGACTATAGTGTTGTTGCATTAAAAAAACACCGATGAGGAAATGCTGACTTTAAACTTGATCTCTTAATGTTTTTAGTACATAAAGTATGCTAACAGGGGATATTTTATATATCTTTATCCCCGTTAGCGATATTGTTATGAAGGAGAGCACCGAGATACAAACTTTTAATCACCTGTTTACGAACTACAAAGGACGTTTTGTTCACTTTGCCAGGACGTATGTGGATGACGAGATGATGGCTGAAGATATAGCCGTCGAAAGCCTGATGTACTATTGGGAAAATCGTCGGAAACTCGATACCCATACCAATGTGCTGGCGTATATATTGACCGTTATCAAGCATAAATGTCTGGACCATTTGCGGCAATTGCGCGTCCAGGAAGATTATGAGGAATATGTGAAAACGAACGAGGCCCGTAAGTTGAATTTACGCATTGCCACGTTGGAAGCCTGCAATCCGGAACGGATCTTTTCTGAAGAACTTCAGGAACTGGTTGATAAGGCTTTACTTACCCTTCCGGCACAGACCCGTGATATTTTTACAAGAAGTCGTTATCATAACCAGAGCCATAAAGAAATAGCTGATGCGCTGGGACTTTCGACCAAAGCTGTAGAATTTCATATAACCAAAGCATTGAGAGTACTTCGTGTTGCCTTGAAAGATTATTTACCTGCATTGTTTTTCTTTGGTATTTGTTAGTAGACCGGTCTTTTCTTCCTTTTGAATGAATATTTATTTTTGACAAAATGCTTCTTTTAAAACTCTTTGGTGATCATATTGATGTGTTAAAAAATATTAGTCGCAGGGGTATTTTCATTTACCTGGTATAGTAATCCTATTTTCATGGTATGGTAGTTACATTTTGATAATCTGAAAAAGGATAAAATAGCACTGTTAAGATATTTATTTCAAAAAAGATCACTTTTTCGTTAGGGATGTTCCATCGTTAATCGCTTTATAGGCAGAAACACGAAAAGATGGAGAAAAAAATACTATATAAATATTTTGAAGGTATAGCCTCCCCGGAGGAAGAAGATGCTGTGTATCGTTGGTTGGATGCTTCTTCCGAAAACGAAGGGGAACTGTTGAAGGAACGTGAATTTTTCGATGCGATGATCCTTGCCGGAAGTACGGAAGAAGATATCGCAGGAAAGAGCGTGGTATCGGAAGTAACCAAAGTTTCTTTGATCCGTCCCTGGATGCGTGATGTACTGAAGATCGCGGCAGCCGTTGCGATAACAGTTGCCTGTGGTTTATATTTCTATGTTTCCGAAAAGAAGGAGCTGCTGGCTGCCATGAATACGGTAACTGTTCCGGCCGGACAGCGGGTGAATCTTAAACTATCGGATGGAACTACTGTCTGGTTGAATGCCCGTTCTGAAATGGTTTATCCGGCAGTATTTTCCGGTGCAAAGAGGGAAGTCAAGTTAGATGGTGAAGGGTATTTCGAAGTGGAACATGATAAGGAGTGTCCTTTTGTGGTTCATACGCAGAGATGTGATATAGAGGTCTTGGGGACGAAGTTTAATGTAGAAGCCTATTCGGATTCGGAAGAGTTTTCCACTTCATTAATGGAAGGTTCCGTGAAGGTGACGGATAATGCCGCTCTTTCTGCATCTGTTCTTTTGAAGCCGGATCAGGCGGTTCATTTTAAGGATGGCAGGTTATTGGTATCATCTATTGGAGATTATGATCATTTCCGTTGGCGGGATGGATTGGTTTGTTTTAATGACGTCGCTTTTAATGAATTGATGAAACGTTTCGAGAAATGTTACGGAATATCCATTGTTATAGAGAATAAAAATCTGGAAGAGTATTCGTGTAGTGGAAAGTTCCGTATCTCCGACGGTCTGGATAATGCGTTACGTATTTTGCAGCGGAATGCTAAATATACCTTTGAAAGGAATGAAGACAACTCGATTGTCTATATAAAATAAGTCTAATTAAAAATGAAAAGCCTATGAAACATGAATCGTAAAGTTAATCTTAAATGAAATGCCGACAAGTGCCCCACACTTATCGGCATCCAATTAACACAATTAAAAACAACTGTATTAATCTATTACAATTACAAAGATATGAATAAAAAATTCTTATCGTGGGTTTTCTATGACAAAACCCAACGGTGTAAACACTTTTTTAGAATCATGAAGATAACCACTTTATTCCTGTTCGTGTTAATCTTCTGTCTGCACGCAGAAAACACTAATTCGCAGAATGTCAGGGTTACTGTAAAACAAAACAATGTAGAACTTCAGAATATCCTGAGTACAATTGAGAAACAAACAGACTATTTATTTGTATATGATAAATATGTGAATGTGACTCGAAAAGTTTCCGTCAATTTAAATAAGCGTCCGTTAGGAGAGGTTCTGGAACAACTGTTCGGCGGTACAGATGTGAAGTATGCTGTTGATGGAGCTTATATAGTTTTATCGTCAAAAGGGAAATTATCTGTAGACGTTAATTCAATAATCCAGCAAGGAAAGAATATCAAAGGTGTTGTGCGAGATGCTCATGGTGAACCTATAATTGGAGCGAACGTTGTTGAAAAAGGGACAACAAACGGGAGTATAACAGATGTGGAAGGGAGGTTCTCCCTTAATGTCGCATCAGATGCGACATTAATAGTTTCATATATAGGATATGCAGCTAATGAAGTTTCTACAAAAGGTAGGAATTCGATTGAAATAACATTGAAAGAGGATATGGAATTGCTTGAAGAGGTTGTGGTTGTGGGATATACATCTCAAAAAAGGGAATTATTAACAGGATCCATATCAACAATGAAAATGTCGGAAGAATTAAAGAATACCCCATCGACATCTCCTGCTGATGTATTAGCAGGTAAACTATCAGGTGTAAATGTGACTACAGCAGATGGTCTTCCGGGTAATCAGTCTGCAATCAGTATTCGTGCTAAATCATCTTGGAATAACCAGGATGTATTATATGTTATCGATGGGATGATTTGTAATGCATCTGACTTTAATAATTTGAGTGCTAACGAAATTGAAAATATTACGGTTTTGAAAGATGCTGCTTCTGCTGCTATATATGGTTCACGAGCTGCAGGTGGTGTTATCGTTGTTACTACAAAATCAGGAAATTATGGTCAGGGATTGAAAATTGATTATTCTTTCAATACGGGATTCAGTAAAAGAGGTAAGGGAATGGAACTGACCGATGGAGTACAAACTGCAGAATTGTATATGAGAATTAATCCGACATCGGATCCAGCTGGCTGGTCGTGGAGTCAGGATGAGATTGATTGGATGAAAACCATTAATGGAGGATGGGGATATGATTTGGTAGATGCTGTATGGCAAGATCCAAAAATGACTACACATAATATAGGTATCACAGGAGGTTCTGAGAAGATAAAGTTTTATGCTGGAGGTTCTTTTACCAAACAAGATGGTTTTTTGGATAATTTGTATTATAAAAAAAATAACTATCGTTTGAATATTTCAGCAAAACTGACAGATGATTTGGATGTGTATGGAGCGATTAGTTTGAATACGAATAATGCTCAACATATGACCGGTGCGGGTATTGGTAATATGTATGGTGTTTATCAATGGTTGCAAGCTTGGCAGCCGGACTATCCTATTTATACTGAGAGTGGTTTGCCGATTGATATAGGTTGGGTTGCCAGTGTTCCTGCGCAAGTCAGGGGAGATGGAGGTTATTTACGTTCCAACAACTTGAATCCGACTATGAACATGAGTGCTACTTACAAGATACCTTTTGTAAAGGGATTAAGTGCAAAGGCTTCTTTTTCGAAGCTATATTATCACCATCGTACAAAGGATTATCAGAAACGATATAAAATGTACAAAACGAAAAAATATGGTAGACATCAATGGGGTTTGTCTGATGCAGATATTATAGAAACTACAATGTCCTCGCAAGTTTCAAAAGATTATTTGGAAGAATCGTCTTCTTGGGGAGATAGTTGGCAATACAACGTTCAGTTAAGTTATGATCGTACATTTAAAGAAGTGCATAATTTAAAAGCAACTGCAGTTTTTGAAAAGTATGAATATAATAATGGTGGTGTAAAGGCTGGGATTGAAAACTTTCCGATTTATAATATAGACCAATGGTGGGGGACCAGTTCTGATCGTACCGATTCGTATGTTGCCAGAGATACCGGTTATTCAGACCAGAGTTTTGGTAGGCAGTCTTGGATAGGCCAGGTCCTGTATGATTATAATGGAAAATATTTATTGAATGCCAGTTATCGTTATGACGGTTCAATGAATTTCTCTCCGGATAATCGTTGGGGATTTTTCCCTTCTGGATCGATTGGCTGGATAATCTCGAAGGAATCATTTTTTAAAGTGGGAGCTATCGATTTCTTAAAGTTACGTGCTTCAGTTGGATTGACCGGTAATGATGCTGTTGGCGGATGGCAATGGCAACAATCTTATAAAAGTGGAAATTCTGCTTATTTAGGAACCGGTAACAGTATTATTCAAGGAATTACTTACGGTGTTTTACCGAATGAAAATTTAACATGGGAGAAATCTTTGACCTATAATGTGGGAGTGGATATGGATTTCTTGACAAATTTCAAATTGTCTGCAGAATATTATTTTACCAATACGTATGATATCTTGGGGAAACGGTCATTGGATGTTCCTCCGACATTTAGTATGGAACTTCCAGCCGAAAATTATGGTGAAGTTCATGCAAATGGTGTAGAGGTGAGTTTAGGTTATAATAATACATTCGGTGATTTTAATGTTTCAGGCTTATTGGTGGCTTCGTATGCTAATGCTAATTATATCAAATATGATGATGACAAGGTTACGTATGACCATCAAAAACGCGTAGGTCGCTCTTTAACGGCTGTATATGGTTATGAAGCGGATCGGATAATTCGTACACAAGAAGAATTGGATCAATTTAATGCGGAGCATCCTGGCTTTAATTTTAACGGCATCAAACCGGAATTGGGACAGTTGGTTTACAAAGATTTGAATGGCCCGGACGGTGTCCCTGATGGAGTGGTGGATAACTATGATATCAAAATGTTGAAAAAACGTAACAATCCGATCGTGTTAGGTTTGTCTTTGGGTGCTGAATGGAAAGGATTAGCTGTGAATGCTGTCTTTAATGGTAATATAGGACAAGATAAATTTATACATGATATGTTTGATATTCAAGAATGGAATCGAATGTGGATTGATTGTTATACGGATTCTTGGTCTCCTGAAAATCCGAATGCTAATCTACCTAAAAAGTTACATAAATGGGCAGGAAATAAGACTTATGTACAAAATACAGATTTCTGGTTGAAAAAGATGAATTTTATGCGCTTGAAAAATTTAAATGTGTCTTATACGATTCCGCAGAGTTTATATAAACGTACAGGAATAGACAGGGTACAACTCTATTTTGTTGGAACTAATATGTTTATGATTAGTAACTTTAATCATAAGTATTATGATCCGGAGATGGGGTATGGCATGAGTTTTCCTATTATGAAAACTTATAATTTTGGTATAAATGTGACAATTTAATAAATTGTGAATATTAAAAAAGTTATCAAATGAATACAAATAGATATAGGAAGATATTAGCTTGTTGTTTATTGGGCGGAATTCTACTAGCTCAAACATCATGCAAAGAAGGACTTGATTATGAGAATGTGAATACAATTGTGCCAGAGGCTGTGTGGAAAGATCCAGCTATGATCAATGCATTCTTTATTGATATACAAGGTGGTTTAAATCCGGGATGGCGTTATGATGGAGAATCGTCAGATGAAGGTGCCCATTCTGCAAAAAGTATGGGTAGTTATCTTCGGGGAATGATTACGGTTGATAATTGTAATGTATCTTTGGATTATAGCTATATAGATAAAATAAACTTTTTCCTGACAAACTTGGCGAATGTAACTTCGGATGTAATGGCTGAGGATGAAAAAGCATTATTGGCTGCACAGGCTAAATTTTGGCGTGCCTGGACTTATTGGGGAATGGTACAGAATGTAGGAGGTGTTCCTTTAATTCTTGAGCCACAAGATGCAACAAATAAAGAGTCACTTTATCACGAACGAAATAAAACTTCTGAATGTGTGGATCAGATCTTAAAAGATTTGGATGATGCTATTTCTGTATTACCTGGGCGTTATGCTGATGAAGCCAAAGATTATGGGCGCATCACAAAGGTTACAGCTAATGCTTTTAAAGGACGCGTCTTATTGTGGTATGCCAGTCCGTTGTTTAATCCCGATCATAAGAATGAACGCTGGGAAGCTGCATATCAGGTAAATAAAGAGACTGTGGAATTAGCTTTAAAAGAAGGTTATGGACTTTATCCTGATTTTAAACAAATATGGAAAGATGAACGAAATAATGAAGTGATCATGAGTAATCAATATTTTTATCCGGGTCATGCAATGGGAGGTTTTCCATTTCCTTTAGGTTCAGTTTCTAATCAACCTATATTATCGTTGTTAATGTCTTTCCCTTTGAAAGATGGTTCTTATTTGTCGGTTGATCCGGAAAGATTGAGATCTGATTCTGGCTATAATCAGGATTTTATGGCGAAGTTTTACACAGATAGAGATGATCGTTTTTATACATCTGTTTATTGCGGAGGCACTCCATATCCTCGAAAAGAAATGGTAGCAGGACAGACTGAAGATATGACTTTTTGGCATGCTTGGCGATGGAATGATCAGGGGCAAAAATATGATATGCTTATAACTGATTATGGATTTGTGGGAGATCCTGGATTCACAGGATTTGCGCAGTTGAAAGGAGGAGATCAATCTTTGACATACTCTATGCGTGAGAATGGTCAAACAGACTGGATTGAAATTCGTTTTGCAGAAGTGCTTATGAATATGGGAGAATGTGCGAATGAACTGGGAAAATCGAATGAAGCATTAGATGTATTATATCAAATTCGTAAACGTGCAGGCATTGATGCTGGGGTAAACGCGCAATATGGAATAACTGCTAATTCTACGGATGAAATCAGAGATGCTTATATCAGAGAACGTCAGGTTGAATTTGCCTATGAAAGTAAACGTTTTGGTGATTTACGGCGTTGGAAACGTTTTGATATTTTAAATAATCAAGGTGCACGACATGGGATGTATTTAGTTTTAAAACCTAATGCTCCTCTGCCTGATAAATATGAAACGATCATGGATCCGGAAATTCGTAAGAACTTCCAAATGGTTTATATTGATAATTTAGATGGTGATCCCACTTATTATTTTGATTTAGATTTAAATCACTGGTTTTACGCTTTAAACCCAAATCAAATATCTCAATCCATGAATAAGTTGGAACAAAACAATGAATGGGGTGGTAATTTTAATCCATTGCAATAATTAATAGTGTATTTGTGAATTTTACATACTGACAAGATTGGTTAAGTAACTTATTTGCTTAACCAATCTTAGTTTTTAGAATATAGTATAATTTTTTTTCTATGCTTTATACGGTATGTAACACTATAATTGCTAATCTAATAAGTAGTCTAATGAAAAAGCGAATAGGATTCTGTTTATTGATATCCGTCTTGTCTGCCGCCGTTCAGGCTGACATAAAACCTGGTGCGATCGATTATATCGTACGCCCGCTTTACGGTTACAGGACCGACGGTGCACCCGGACGTATTGTGACGGTCCGACTGAAAGGAGAGGAGTTGAAAGGTGATCTTTCGATCGAAGTGATAACCAAAGGGAAAACAGAAACGAGTTATTTTGCGTTGAATGCGAAAGATTCGACGGAGGTTGAAGTTCTGTTACCTGCTATAGTTCCTACAGGGAAGAAGTCGGAAGTCACACTTATCCTCCGTGGAGCGGATAAGACATACAAGCAAAAAGTTAGTATTACCCCTATGCGTCACTGGAATGTTTATCTGTACAACCATGCCCACGTAGATATAGGTTATACCAATACGCATAAGAACGTTGAGCAGCTTCATAAAAACAATATCATTGAAGGAATAAAACTGGCGGAAGAGACGAAGAACCATCCTGACGGTGCCCGTTTTGTCTGGAATCCGGAAGTAGGCTGGCCTATGGAACGGTTGTGGCAATCCAATCCGGAGATGCAGGATGAACTGGTTGAAGCCATGAAGAAAGGGCGGATATGTCTGGATGCCAGTTATCTGAACCTGAATACCAGTATCTGTGCCGATGAGGAATTGTTCCATGTCTTCAAGTTTACCCGCGAGATGCAACGGTTGAGCGGAGTTCCTTCGGATGTTTTCCAGCAATTCGATATACCGGGTATGTCGTGGGGATTAATTCCAGTCATGGCACAAGAGGGGGTGAAGTATATTATTTCGTGGCCAAATTCGGCTCGTGCGGGAAATGCACATAAAGATATAAATGGCAAGCCTTTCTGGTGGGTAGGTCCCGACGGCAAGTCGAAAGTCTTGTTCCTTCAGCCGGGCGGCTATGCCAATAGCGGCAGTATGGGAAAAGGGGGAGAGACCGGGCGTCCCTGGTTCGGACAACGTGACCCGGCAAAAGTACCGAAGGTTATTCGTATGGGATATGCCAATGTTGATTTTACCGAGAAACTGACGGCGTTGGAAAAAGAGAATTATCCGTATGATTATACCGTTCTTTCCTGGTCATTGTGGGATAACAACCCGTTGGATGCCGATGTCCCCTTTGCGGTGAAAGAGTGGAATGAAAAATATGCTTATCCGAAAATTATTATCAGCGGCGGTCATGTGATTATGTCAATGATAGAAGAGAAGTACGGTGACCAGCTGCCGATCGTTTCCGGCGACTATACCGAATACTGGACGGACGGTCTGGGTACGGCGGCTGAGTTAACTGCCAAAAATCGAAATGCCAAAGAACGATTGGTGCAGGCAGAAACGATATGGTCTATGCTGGCAGACGGTGGTAAAGCTCCGCGTGAAGATTTCGATGAAGCCTGGCGTTATATCCTTTTAGGCTCGGAACATACCTGGTGCTTTGAGAACCCTACCGAACCCTATTTCCAGGATGCCATTTGGAAAGTGAAACAGTCTTACTTCCATGAAGCCGAAGATCGTTCGATCGATATGCTGGATGAATCGCTGGCTCCTGCTACGGATAAGTCGAATGGGGCACTGGGTCCTAAGGAAGGCCCGGCAAACGGAGGTATCGCTGTCTTTAATACGCATTCCTGGCCGCAGAGCGGTGTGATTAGGCTGACGGCCAAGGAAAGTTTGAGAGGCGATAAAGTGCTTGATTCGAAAGGGAAGGAACTTCTTTCACAGCGTATTTCTACAGGCGAGTTGCTGGTGTACGTTCCTGATGTACCGGCATTGGAATCCAGTCATATTCGGGTAGTAGAAGGAAAATGTTCATTATTGGGTAGTTGTAAAATAGAGGGAACTACATTGAAAAACGATTGTCTGGCGGTTCATGTGGATCGGATTACCGGAAATATAGTTTCTCTGTTGAAGAATGGTTCTACTTATAATTATATCGGAGAGGGAGCTAATACTTTCTCTTGGTTGCCGGGTAATGTGGATGAGCCTAAGGGGGACACGGTTGTTTCTGTAGCAGTAGTGGAAGAAGGTCCTTTGGCTGTAGAACTGTGTGTGACATCGAAAGCTACCGGTTGCAGGAGTATCTCCCGTTCGGTGCGTTTGCAGGCAGGACAACCGTGGGTGGAAATATCCAATGTCGTAGATAAACTGCCTTTGGTGGAGAAAGACGGCATTCATTTCGGCTTTGCCTTCAATCTGCCGGACTCAAAGACCCGCGTAGATATTCCATGGGGTGTGATGGAAGTGGAGAAAGACCAGTGGGCGCAAGGAAACCGAAACTGGCTGGCAATGCAACGTTGGTTGGACGTATCGAATGATACGCATGGTGTTACTTGGTGTTCATTGGATGTTCCGTTGTTTGAATATGGCAATCGTACGGCTAATCTTGTAACGGAATGGGGAAATCGAGGAAATTGGATAACTAAACTAGAAACTAGTTCTACTATCTATTCTTGGGCGATGAATAATCATTGGGTTACCAACTTCCCGTTGACACAGGATGGTCCTGTCCGGTTCCGTTACCGTTTGTATCCGCATGAAACCTACGATGTGGTGGAAGCCAACCGTTTCGGTATGGAGCAGTCGCAGCCGCTGGTATATGTTACAGCCGATAAAGATCCACAGGTACAGCCTCTGATCGCTATCGACAACCGGAAGGTTTATTCGACGATCATCAAGTCCCTGGAAACCGATCATACTTTGATCGTCCGTCTCCGTTCTTTATCCGACAAAGAGGAAAGTGTAAAGCTATCTTTCCCCAAAAAGACCCCGGCACGTGTCTCTGTTTGTGGTCGGGAGGAGATAGCCGGAGAAAGAACCGACGGTAATTTGGTGATAAACCCTTATGGACAAATTACATTGAAGTTGGAATATTAAGCATCTTCTTAGTCTAGGCAATAATAATCCACATAATAGACAGTTTTTTGCTATTTTTTGTGGAATGAATACCTGTTATATTTGTCTATAACTTAAAGTGGATATTACAATATCTGTTGTACCCTTATTTATCAGTGGCATATATGAAAAAACAAATCAAATAATACCAGCAAATGAAAAATAGTCTATATGTGGCAACATTGCTGCTGTTTATTCAATCAGTGCTCTATGCACAATCGGATGTGATCAATAACTATTCAGTGATATGGGATAGTCCGTCAGGAAACTCTTCGGGAGCTATGCCGATCGGTAATGGAGAAGTGGGGGCTAATGTATGGATGGAGAAGAACGGAAATTTACTGTTTTACCTGTCGCGTACAGATGCCTGGGCGGAAAGTGGTGCCTTGTATAAACTGGGGCGGCTCCGGGTTTCGTTTTATCCGTCCTTACAGGGTAAAGATGTTTCTTTCAGACAATTTCTTAATCTGGAAGAGGGTAAGATCGAAATAGAGATCAATGATAATAAGGATAAGATAACGCTGGACTTTCTCGTGGACAGCAAATTGCCAGTAGTTTATCTGCAGGGAACGTCTACTTTTCCCGTACAAGTAACGGTCTCTTCCGAGATATGGCGTACGCAGACACGTTTGCTTCCTGTATCTGAACGGCATTTTGCGTTGCAGCAGTGTCCGTATGATTCCTTGGCGATGGAATATGCAGATGTGGTGAAGGATATCAATAAGAATCTGATTGTATACCATCGGAATGAACATTCTATTTATCCTTTTACATTGAAGTTGCAGGAGCTGGAAGATGAAAATAATCAGGATAAAGATCCTCTTATCTACCGTACGATGGGATATAATGTGTCGGGAGAAGACTTTGTTAAATATACGCCTACTATTATCGGAACTGGTTCGGCAGTCAATGATTTTTGCCTGAAGATCGTTGCTTATACGGAGCAGACCCGTACAGAGCAAGAATGGATAGACCATACGGAATATATTCTGCAACAGGCTCCCTCTTTTAAAACAGCTGCACAACGTACTGCTGACTGGTGGAAAAAATATTGGGACAAAAGTTATATAACGATAGGTACCCCTGACCGGATTACTGGCGAGCAACTGACACAGGCATATATCCTGCAAAGCTGGATGACGGCTTGCGGTGGCCGTGGAAACTATCCGATTAAATTTAATGGTTCGATCTTTACGGTAGATCCGGTTTACACTGATCCGGGAATGGCTTATAATCCGGATTTTCGTTTGTGGGGACCGGACTATTGGTGGCAGAATACTCGACTAGTTTATCATCCGATGTTGAAAAGCGGCGATTATGATATGATGCGCGTACTGTTCCGTCATTATTTTTCTAATTTGCCAATGTTGAAGAAGAATGCACAGGTATTCTTTGGTGTCGACGGCGCAGTAAATCCGGAAACATCTACTATTTTCGGTACGTTTACCAATCATTGTTATGGTTGGGATCGCAGTAAACTGAAAACAGGAGAAATAGATAATCCTTATGTCCGTTATTATTGGAGTTCTGGTTTGGAGATAGCTGCTTTGATGTATGATTATTATCATTATACAGGTGATATCACTTTTGCTAATGATACGTTGATCCCGATGTCTCGGGAAATATTGAAATTCTATAGTTCTTTCTTCCCTCGTGACGAGAAAGGTAAGATGCGTATTACACCAACGCATTCGTTGGAAATGTATTGGGAAAATGTAGTAAACGATTTGCCCAATGTGGCCGGATTGCATTATGTCGTAAATAATCTGTTGAACTTACCTGCTGGTTGCGGAACGCAGGAAGATCGTCGATTCTGGAAAGAGTTGCAACGATCTTTACCGGAGATACCTGTTCTGCAAAAAGATGGAAAATCTGTATTTACTGCGGCTGAACAATATGATTCAAGTAAGAAGACTAATCAGGAGAATCCGGAATTGTATGTTGTTTTTCCTTTTCCTCTGTGTAATGTATCGACATCGGATAAACAGGTCGGTATCGATACTTACAACAGCCGGGTGATCCGTAACACAATTGGGTGGACACAAGATGGACAACAGGCTGCCCGCTTAGGACTGACGGAAGAGTCTCGTGATAATGTGTTAGCAAAAATTCGGAATAAACATCCGAATCATCGTTTCCCGGCTTATTGGGGACCTAATTTCGACTGGAGTCCTGATCAGGATAATGGCGGAAATTTGTTGATGACATTACAAGATATGATTCTACAGTCATATGGTAATTCAATCTATGTGTTACCTGCTTTCCCGAAAGACTGGGATGTGTCGTTTAAACTTTATACGTTTGGAAACAATGCAGTATCCGGAATGTATCGACAGGGAAAATGGGAACATAAACCTTCATTTGAGAAAAAATCCAAACAGAGGGTTCATATTGTAGAGAAATAAGATTTAATGTATGTATGGTTATGAAAATGAATATTTATAGGCTGGCTCTCTGCTCTTTTTTATGTGTTAACAGTATCAGTGCGCAGACCTTTCCGTCAGGATATAATAAACACTTAAAATCCGCCTCAGTCTCTGTTTCCGGAGATACCTTAATCGCTTCTACCGGTAAGATCGAGAGGAAATGGTGCCTGAATAAAACAGGATTAAAGACAGTAGCCGTTAAGGATCTGTCGTTGAATAAGGAATGGAGTAAAACACATCTGGAGGTTACTTGCGACTGGGACCTTCCGGGAGCTATTCATCCGAACTCAAAAGCTACTTTTGTTTCTTTTGATGTTCATGAGAGTGACGATGATGGATTTATCAATCGGTATTTGGAGGTGACAACACATTTTCGCTATGATTCGGCAAGGCTGGAGGTACAACATGTCGTCTGGCTTTTTCCGGATGCTCCGGGAGTTCGGGTACAATTGAAGGTGAAGGCGATGGACGGATTTAATCCGGAAGGATTGCCTGATAAGGAAACGACGCGGAATTACTTTGGACATACACTATCCGTACCCAGCGGTCGGGCGGAATATCTGCCACTGGACTTCTCTGTGAAGAATCAGCGGCGTTACTGGGGATATTTCAATGACCCCGGATCCCGTCACGACCAGAGTCGGGATATGTTGAAAGAAGAAGTGGTTGTCGGTTATCCTGTTTTTCAGGATGAAGACATCAATTGGGCTAGTGGCGTTTGTACCGAATATGGAGATGAAGGAGTGATGGTTGTCAAAGAATCTCATAAATGTGTGAACCAGCAGGGACATAATACAGGAAGCTTCTATGCCGGTCCAAAAGGTTTGTTTGTGACCGGATGGGGATTGAATCCTGATGAGATTGTTCCCGACCGCTTCCGGGAGTGCTGGGCGAATTGGACGATTGTCTACTCCGGAGGAAATGATGGTATGCAGCTGGCTTTGAAACAGTTTGACCGTGCTCGCTATCCGGTGTTCCCGGAACGGGATATCATGGTTATAAATGATACATGGGGACCGGCTAATCCGGGCGGCGGACAATTTGCACAGGAAGATTATCTGTTGAAAGAAATACCTTTATTATCCGATCTGGGGGTAGATGTACTCCGTATCGACGATGGATGGCAGATCAACCCGTGGGGAGGAGAGAAGGAAGTGTTCCGTCCAAGCTATCCGGATGGATGGAAAAATATCAATGAGGTATGTAAAAAGAATAAAGTGAAACTGGGCCTGTGGGTGGCTATCCAACGAGCCAAACAACAGGACCTGTTACTCAATCTGAAAGAAGCAAATGTCGTTACCTGGAAAGTCGATTTCGATCATTTGAATAACCGGGAGGCATTTGAGAACCGGTTTAAGAATATCCGTGAAATCATGAAAAGCTCCTGGATGAAGACGCAGTTTTCTTTCTGTCCGGAATATGCCGATCCGCGATATGGCTGGTATTATGCAAAAGAATATGGCAGCATCTATTTCCAGAATATACAGGAGGCGTTGCCGGAACATCTGATCATGGTGCCTTATCATGTGTTGCGTCAACATTGGCTGATGAGTAAATATTTCAATAGTAATAAGTTGCAGGTCTTACTACAGAACCCGAAGCGGGTCGATACACGCTATAGCGATGCCGATAAACATGGACATGGCTATTGCTTTGCCATGGGATTGCCGTTTATTCCTGTCTTTTTCCAGAGTGCACAATATCTGGATGAAGCTGGTAGGCAGGAGTTGAAATCCCTTATCTCCCTGTATAAGGAGTATCGCGAGAAGATGTTTGACTGCTATAGTTTTCCGATAGGCGAGACACCGACTAATGCTAGTTGGGCAGGTTTCCAGTTTATCAATGACAAGCAGGATGAAGGCTATCTGCTTTTGTTCCGGGAGTTACATAGTGGAGAGGTTAACAAACCGATTCAATTGAAATTCTTGGCAGGAAAGAAGTTGAAAATATCCAACTTGAAAAGTAAGCAGACAAAAGAAGTAGAGGTATCGAAGGATGGTTTTGTTACTTTTACAATTGCCAATCCGGCAGATTATTCCTTCTTACAATATAAAGTGATGTAATAAGCAATAATAATCCACCCAATTGGCAATTATTTGCTATTTTGTATGCTCTAAAAGCTATTTACATTTGTTGGTAATTTAAGGAAATATTATCCGTTTTTGTGCAATCGAGATGCTTATAAAACAAATATAAATAAACGATGAAGATATACCAACTTTTAATACTTGGAGGGGTAGTGGCGATGTCGCTGCTCCTCTCTTGTCAAAATGGTCCATTAATATTAGCTGACCAGGGACGAAGTGACTATGTAATTGTAGTATCTTCGGATGCTACAGAAAATGAACGACATGCCGCTAATGAGTTTAGCCGGTTATTGGCTTTGAGTAGCGGTGTTACTTTACCGGTGGTTTTGGATACGGAGTCTGACGGGCGGCATGAAATTTTGATAGGTGCCTCTTCGCATACCGATATTGATACAACTCAACTTGCAGAAGACGGATTTACAATTCGGACAGAAGGAAGACGGTTGTCGATTGTTGGTGGCAAAGATAAAGGAACATTATACGGAGTTTATTCTTTCTTTGATCAATATCTTGGATATCGTTGTCTTTCATCCAAGGTATTAGAGTATCCGAAACTTGAACAGGTTGAGGTTGGGAAGATAGATGATACACAGGTACCGGTTAATCTATTCCGTGATACGCATTATCGTGATGCGTTTGATCCGTTCTATTCTGACTGGCATAAGATTGATCATTGTACATTGGATGGCGTGACGGATGGTGAATGGGGATATATGGTTCATACATTTGAATTGTTGGTTCCGCCTGCTGAATATTTTAAAACACATCCCGAATATTATGCGTTGATTGACGGAAAGAGAAATCCGGCTCAGTTGTGTCTTTCCAATCCCGGGGTTTTTGATGTACTGGTGAAGAATTTGGAAGATGCGATGGCTCAGTTTCCGAAAGCCACCTACTGGTCGGTCAGCCAGAATGACAACTATGGGTATTGCCGTTGTGAGAAATGTGCGAAATTGGATGAGCAGGAAGAGAGTCACAGCGGTTCGGTCTTGGACTTTGTGAATCGGGTGGCCGATCGTTTTCCCGACAAAGTAATTTCAACGTTGGCCTATCAATATAGCCGTAAACCGCCTCGCTCAATCGTTCCGCGTGAAAATGTGCAGATTATGCTTTGTAATATTGAGTCGGAGCGCCAAGCACCTATTGCTACCAATCCGAATGATAACTTTGGTGAAGATCTTCGTGCCTGGGGTAAACTGACTCGGGATATTATGATTTGGGATTATGTCGTACAGTTTAGAAACCTGGTAAGTCCGTTCCCGAACTTACGGGTCTTGCAACCGAACATTCGGTTTTTCGTAGAGAATGGAACGAATGCCCATTTCCAACAAGGGAACCGGGAGATAGGCGGTGAGTTTTATGAATTGCGCCAGTATTTGATTGCTCGTTTGCTTTGGAACCCCAATTGCGACATCAATGTAGAAATGGATGATTTCTTGAAACACTATTACCACGAGGCTGCCCCTTATATCCGCCGGTATATCGATCTGATGCATGATGAACTGGAGGCTTCCGGCGAGAAGTTGGGTATCTTTATGAATCCGGAAGATTATTGCGAAAAAGGTTTCTTGCGGGATGAGTTGATGGAGCGTTACGAAGCTATATTTGCTCAGGCAATGAAGGCCGTCGACGGACAACCGGAAATATTACAACGGGTAAAGGTGGCTCATATGCCACTTACGTATGCTTTGTTTAATATAGCGAAAACAAGAGGAACAGCAGATAGTCGTTGCTTCGAACAGATAGATGGAAAATGGCGTACGCGTCCGGAAATTCTGACTCGTCTGGATGAGTTCGTTGCCCTTTGCCGTGAGACAGGAGTTACACGTCTTTCGGAGTGGCATACGACACCGGATGAGTATGAAGTACAGATGCATGAGTTCTTTTTGGGTATCAACAGAAAAGTCGGGAACGATTGAAGAAATAACAAGATACAAACACTTTATAAGAAACAGAATGAATAAACGAATTCTATCAGGAGCCTTTCTGATCGTTCTATTGGGAATGTGCTCATCATGTACAAATAACGACTATACATTATCCTCACCCGACGGCAACCTGGTTATGCAACTCCGTCCGAATGAGGAGGGAGAGTGGACCTATTCTTTCCAGGCGGAAGGCACTCCGCTCATCAACGAATCCGAATTGGGCTTTGACTTGGTTGGTGACGGTGACATACCGGGCGAAGGCTGGAAAGTCAATGATGTCTCCAAGAGAAAAGTGCGCGATGTATGGAAACCGATATGGGGAAAACGTACGGAGGTGGATGACCATTTCAATGAGGTGGTCCTTGAATTGAGCCGTAAGGGTGCTTTCCCGGAAAAGATAACCTTGGTAGCACGTGCCTACAACGACGGCGTAGCTTTCCAATACCGTATTCCTGAAGACCTGGCGGGAGAGGCCAAGGTGGAATCGGAAGAAACCTCCTACAACTTTGCCGACGATTATACGGCATGGTATTACAACGGCGAATATCACAACCTTGGTCCGGAAAGACTGACGGAAACCGGAGAGGAACGATTGCCGGTAATGACGATCCAAGCCGGCGACCGCCATTTTATGGCTATCCATGAGGCAGACCTGCGTACGGGCGAACCGCTCCGGTTGAAGTCGGAGAAAGGGAAAACGGAATTTACCGTTGCCTCCAAACCGGCTACCCTGGTCCCCGGATACGCCTCCGCCTGGCGTGTCATCATGCACGGCAACCAACCGGGCGAACTGGTCGACTCGCATTTAATAGAACTTCTCAACCCCGACCCGGATCCCTCGTATGACTTCTCCTGGGTGAAACCGAGTGTCGCCCTGTGGGATTGGCGTATTGACGGAGCGGAATGGGAAGGCTTCAAATATACGATGTCTTACCCTTCCTGGATTCGGATGGTTGACTTCGCCGCCGAACAAGGCTTCAAATATTTGGTGCTGGATGCCAACTGGTACGGTCCTGAGTTTGAATCGGATTCCGATCCGACGAAGGGAGACAAGGCACGCGATGTGCAAAAGCTGATTGCATACGGCAAGGAAAAGGGTGTAGGCATCTGGCTGTATCTGAATGATGTGGGAGGACGTCAATACCCCATCGAGGAGACTCTGAAGCAATATGGCGAATGGGGTGCTGCCGGTGTGAAATACGGGTTTATGAGCGGAACGCAGGAGGTGAAAAACCATCGTACACGGATGATTACCGAATTATGTGCCCAGAATCATCTGCTGGTGGATTATCATGACGGTCCTGTGCATCCTTACGGGCAGATGCGTACCTGGCCGAATGCCGTCACGCGCGAATACAATTTTGCCCAGTTGGACGCTCACCGCGTGTTCGAGCCGAAGACCTTCGTCACTTCCGTATTCGTCAATATGGTGGCCGGGCCGCTGGATATGAACAACGGTATGTTTGACTTGCGCCAGGGCCCTACTACCCGCGTGGACAATAATCAGGAATGTCCTTCGACCGTCGTGTCAGAGGCGGCCCGCACCTTGATAACTTTCTCCGGGGCCACCATTCTTCCGGATATCCCTGAGTATTATAAGAAATATCCGGAATTGCTTGACTTCATCTCTTCCCAGAAGATGCCTTGGAAGGAAAGTCGTACTTTGCAAGGTGTAATTGGCGAATACATAGTCATGATGCGTCAGACGGAGGAGGCATATCTGGTAGGTGCAGCCACGAATGAATCCGGTCGTTCCATCAACCTGCCGCTTGATTTTCTGCCTGAAGGTAACTATTTGGCTGAGATTGTGGAGGATGGAGATAATGGGCATTATCTAAACAATCGGGAAACGTATAAAGCTTCGAAAAAAGAGGTGACCAGTAAGGATACGATTACGCTTACGTTGGCACCAGGCGGAGGCGCTTGTTTGAAAATTGCAAAGAGTAAGTAAAAAACATTCATCATGAGAAACAAATTAATTATTACTGGTTTATGGATGGCATCGGTATTTTCGTTGAGTAGTGCTTATGCTACAGGGGATATCAAACCTTTAGTGAGATACCACCAAAATAATAAAGTAGTAGCTTCTACCTCTTTTGAGGAGAAGGGAACTTCGATAGTAACAGACTCCAAAGGGTGTCAGTGGGTATTGAGAACAGATAAACAACAGGTACAAGGCGACAAAACAGCACTTGATTATACTTTTACCTGGGAGTTGAAAAAAGGGATGGCGGAGAATGTCTCGTTTGCCGTAGATTTTGAAATGGACGAGTGGACACCGGATAATTATGTCTTTGTCCCTGCTATCGTCTATGACGGGAACCGGTTTGCTACCAAGAATATCGGTTATCCTCCTTTTTGGTATGACAAAGCCGAGTGGCGTGTGGATATGCCTACGACTGTCACCTCTTCTCAGCCTACATTGGGCAGGAAAGGCGAACCGTCTAAACCGATTGAGTTGACTTCCGGTAACGCATCCACTCCTTTGATGGCTTACTTCTCGGAAAAGGATCGTAAGGCTTGGATGGTACAGACCAACCAGGGAAATGATTTAGGGGATTATGGTTTGACCATAAAGGAAAATGAAGATCGTTCGGAGGCCACTTTTTCTATCACGGCTCCTGTTACACGTACAGGCAATGGAGCTGATATTCCGGCAACTCTGAAAGAGGGAGAAAGAGTGTCTATCTCTTGCCGTGTGTACGACTTTAAAGCAAAACGGTTGAATGATATGATGGATCGTTTTGTAGAGGTTCGTAAGGATTTCAATAGGAGTGAACGTCATGACGTGGTACCTTATAGCCATTTGTGGACGTTGATGAATAATCTGTACCAAACTCGCCGCTGGGATGATCGCATCAATATGTATTGGTTGAGTGATGTAAAAGATAAAGCAACCTGGAACTTCATTTGGCAACTGGGTTGGTGCGGAGGTGGCCAGGCTACTTATCCTATCCTTTTGAGGGGAACTGATTCAGATAAGGAGCGTGCCATGAAGAACCTGGATGCTATTTATGATCGCACGCAAGCCAAGTCCGGTTTCTTTTATGCCTATGGCGATGGCAAAGAGTTTTATGGATTTGGGTACGGGAAGCCATTGGAAGATAATGTAACCTTTGTCCGCTCCCAAGGTGACTGGTTGTACCTTGCGCAATTACAGATGAATCTGCTGAAGTCGAGGGGTGAACAGATAAAAGATTCTTGGAAGGAAGGTACACGCAAACAGGCGGATGCTTTTGTCCGTCTATGGGATAATTATGGTCAGTTCGGTCAGTTCGTAGATGTGGAGACTGGTGATATTTGTATAGGTAATTCATGCGCCGGGGCTATTGTTCCTGCCGGTTTGGCTATGGCGGCTAAGACCTATAATAACCCGCGTTACCTGGAGGTAGCCATACTAGGGGGACGCTGGTTCTATGATAAGTATGTCAAGAAGGGCTACACTACCGGGGGACCGGGTGAGATTTTGTCAACACCGGATAGTGAGTCGGCTTTTGCTTTATTCGAGTCTTTTACGGTGCTTTATGAAGAGACGGGGGATAAAGAGTGGTTACGATATGCAGCAGAATTGTTGCCGGTTTGTGTCAGTTGGACAGTCTCTTACGATTTTCACTTTCCTGAAGGATCAGCTATGGAGAAAGCGGGTGCTCATGCTACCGGTGCAGTTTGGGCGAGTGTAGCCAACAAACATGGTGCACCTGGTATCTGTACTTGGTCCGGACATAGTTTGTTGAAATATTATCGTGCAACGGCAGACAGGCGTGCGCTTGATTTGTTGGAAGATATAGCTCATGGATTACCTCAATATGTCAGTCGCCAGGAATGCCCGATCGGTTCCATGCCTTGGGGAGGAATGTGTGAGCGTGTCAATTTGAGTGATTGGGAAGGTAAAGGTGGAGTTGGCGGTAATATCTTTGCCTCTTGCTCTTGGTGTGAAGTGGGTGCCTTGTTGACTGTTACCCAGATTCCAAGTATTTATGTGCAAACAGACCGGCAGGAGGTTACTGTATTCGACCACCTGAAGGTAGAAAAGATGAGAAGTAGTGATGGACGTATGACGCTGAAAGTAACTAATCCTACGGTTTATCCGGCCGAAGTAAAGATCTATTCGGAAACATCCAAAGAGGCACGTAAGACGCTTATGCCAACAGACGTGGTCGGTATGAAGTCGCTCTATTTGAATCCGGGTGAAACAAAGGAGGTGAATATCTAATACATACGATAGGATAATGAATATAAAAAAGATCTGTTTATCATGGGGCTTGTCGCTATTAGCGATAGCCCTGTTGGTGCAATGCAATAGCAAGCCTGTATCTATACAGGTGAAAGGATTTCCGGAGTCGGCTGCTATTCATTTTGCACAAAAGGAACTTACTGATTTTATGAAGCTGGCAATGAAACAAGAGAAGGTGTATGAGAAGTTCTCTTTTGACTTTGTCTGTGATACGAGTTTCCATAAAGGGGAGTTTGCCTGCAAGGCGACTTCTCCAAACCACTTTGTGTTGAGTGGTGGAGATGCCATTTCCCTTTCCCATGCCGTTTATACTTTGTTGGAAACATTGGGATATACATTTGATATCTCTCAAACAATGGTCCCGGAAAGGTTCGACTTCGATGCAATCCGCCAGGTGGATATAAAGACAGTCCCTAAAGTACGGTGGAGAGGAATTCGTCAACATGTCAATTTCCCGATGGATATCTCTTCTTACCCGATGGATGAGGCGAAAGAATACGTGAATAATTTAGTCCGTTTACGGTTTAATAAACTGGCAGTTCATAGTTATCCCGGGTTTTGGCATGAACAGCCCCAGGGTGATTCTATTCTCTATGGAGGAAATTACTTCTATGATAGTCCTCACTATTATAAGGATAATGAATCCATAAAAAAGCATGTCCGCTTTAATGATTCGCTGTTCTGTATTCCTTCTATGGAAAAGATCTATTTCGACAAGCCGCTCAAAAGTAAGAAGTCGATGGAGTGGATGAACGAATTATTGACCTATGCCAAAAGCCTGGGCTTACAGATACAATTTTCTATTGAACCGCGTCAGCTGTCGCTGGAACAAACAGTGTCAACGGCTAAAGAAATATTGAAAGCCTATCCAGCTATCGATGCTTTGGAGTTGATCACGGAAGAGATGGGCGGCTGGGGACCTCGTTGCACGAAAGAAGAGGTGGTGGAAACGCTGACGAAGTATTTCGGGGAAACAATCCTGAATGATACTCTGATTCAGTCTACTACATTGGTTCCTCAGGCTGATTTGAATGCTTTGTATTCTCAACTGGGGAATAATATGGAAGCGGTTAAGCAGTTGAAACAGGACACGAGCTTGTTTTCTAAAGAATTTAAGCTGGGCATTTATTGTACGACCGGTTATTCGAAAGCCGCTTATCACCTTGTTCGTAAAATGATGCCGGAGGTTGTTGTAGCCGTTATGCCCTCTCATGGAAGTGATGGGGTAAACCGGGCAGTCCGCAATAACATACAAGCTATATCGGATATGAAGTCTACGGAAATCTATTCATGGATTGAGTTTGACGGATTGATGTATTTGCAACAGAATGCGATCGAGGGTATTAACGGTTTGTTTGCATATACCGACCGGTTGATGGGAGGCGAGCAATTACCATCCGTTTGTTTCAACCATTGGCGTACTTGTGAGAATCGGGTAACGGCACGTTTTGCCTCTGAAGTAGCCTTGAACGGTTCCATGCGATTGGATGATTTTTATCAGGCATACGCCCGTCGACTAGGAATAACTTCTCCGGAGGCTTTTGCTGCTGTCATGAAAGAAATCAATCAGTTGGATAGCTTCTCTACCGGTGGTTTAGGCAATATTGGCTTTTGCTGGACAGGTGGTTGGAGACATGCGGGTTTATTCAAATGGATGAACGTAGACAACATAGATAAGGCAATGGCCGGATATGAGTCTGCTGACCGGCAACTGATTGGCTTGTTGGATAAAACTTCTTCTCAATCTGCTCGTGATGTATTGAGCTTGTTGGAAAATAAAACGGCGGCAACTGTTATTTATCTGAAAGCTTTTAAAGTAGCGACAGCAATCAGAACAATCGATGAACAGAAGATGACAGCAAAAGATAAACAACGTGTCGTCGATATTTGTAATGAAGCATTGACTGTTTTTGAAGAGTATATCGATAAGTACGCAGAATTATTACCGGACAGAGGCTCCGAAGGTGTTATCGTCAGTGTTTGGAATTCGCCGATGTACGGCTTAAAGTTGATTCGTCAGAATCTGGGAGGCGTACCTTTAGAAGATAGCTGGCATAATGAAAATCCGGTAGATAGCCCTCCGCTACCGATCCGTAATGAATGAGAGTGGAAAGAAATAGCTGCCACACTTGTCAAAACTGGCTGCTGCAGTCAGTTTTGACAAGTGTGGCAGTGGTTTTGAATGGTTGCAGCAACCACAGGAAATGACTGCAGCAGCTATTTCTCGTTATAGTTTGAAATTCTGCTTCCTGAACTCCAGCGGGGAAAATCCCATCACATTGGAGAACGTCCGGGAAAAATATTGAGACTCTTTAAAGCCCAGCTTATGAGCGATCTGATTCACTTTCATATCTGTCTGGATCAGTAGCTTGCAGGCTTTGTCTATTTTCAGGCGGATAAAATAGTCCATAGGGGGATGCCCGATCTCTTTGACGAACTTACGGTAGAAATAAGACTCCGAATAACCGCAGAACTTTGCGAAATCAGCCAGTTTCAGGTTGGATTCGATATTGTCGTTCATGAAATGTACTACCCGGTTGATAATGTTTTCCGAATATTCCTTTGGGCGGAACTGCCTGCGGTAAATATGGATAAAAAGAAATGATCCCAGGAAATGAGCAAAACACAAGTTCGCATAATGCATGTGATCCATATCCGTACTCTCGTTCAGGGTATTGAACATCTCTTCGAACAAGTCGATCCGTTCCTCTATCCGTGATTGTGCAGAGGGGGGAACCGATGTCGGTTTATCGAAACGGGAAGAGAAAAGCGGAGCTTTATCCCCTCTGAAATGTAACCAGTAAATAGTCCAGGGATCCTCGTCATCCGCCCCGTAAGCATGCGGAATGTTACGGGGTAATATGATGAATTGGTTTGCTTCCAGCATTTTCCGTTTCCCATACAGCTCGATCCATCCCCGCCCGTCTTTGCAATAGATGAACAGATATTCATCGCATCCTTCCGGGCGATTTATATAATGGTGGGAGGCACGCGCAAAAAATCCCATCGAATAGAGATACAGGTCGCCTGTGAGTGGACTGTCTTCCATCAGATTGATCATAGGAATCGGCAGATAAATGAAACGTTCGCCGGAAAAACCAAGTTCTACTTTTGCCATAATACGTATAATCGGGTTGATACTGTAAAGTAAACAATAATAATCCACGAAATAAGCAATTATTTGCTATTTATTATTGGGATAGTTCTTTATATTTTTGTTTTAACTTACACTTTCTGTTTGCTGTATGAAAAAAACAATGATATCATGAAAAGAAAAACAATGCTATTCTGCCTATATCTGAGTTGTAGTTTAGGCATTCATTCTCTGGCGGCTACGTCAGATCTCCCTTACAAAGATCCGAAATTATCCGTAGAACAACGCGTCACTGATTTGCTGGGGCGTATGACGTTGGAAGAAAAAGTGGCCCAGTTGAATATGAAAAGTCTTAGCGGACTGAAAACCAACGAAAAAGGACAGGTGACGGAGAGTTCATTGGAAGCCCTTTTTGGGGGAGAGAGCATCGGTTGCCTGGAAAGTCCCTTTATCGAACACGGAAAGATAGCTGCTTATTCGGAAGCGGCCGATCAGTATCTGCGGACAAAGACCCGGTTGGGCATCCCCGCTATTCAGATTGCCGAGTGTCTGCACGGACACATGGCGCTAGGGGCCACAATTTTCCCTCAATCGATCGGTTTAGGGTCGACCTGGAATCCGGAGCTGATCAGGGAGATGGCAGGCGTGATAGCCCAGGAAGCTTTACTTGCCGGTGTGGATCAGGCTCTTTCTCCTTTGTTCGACATAGCCAGGGATCCCCGGTACGGACGTGTTGAAGAATGCTATGGCGAGGACCCTTATCTGGTAAAGGAGATGGGTGTGGCTTTCGTGAAAGGGTTACAAGGCGAGCCGGAACAATCTTCCAAAGGGATAGCTCCCGGAAAGCTGGCGGCCATGGGAAAGCATTTTGTCGCCTATTCCAAGCCCGAAGCCGGAATCAACATTGCTCCGGCATTGGTAGGAGAAAGAGAATTGAGGGAAGATCATCTTTATCCTTTTGAGGCGGCGGTTAAGGAGGCCAATATCTATAGTGTTATGCCCGGTTACCATGAGATAGACGGTGTGCCTATCCATGCCAGTAAATGGTTGTTGAAGGATATACTCCGCGACGAATGGGGGTTCGACGGATATATATTCTCCGACTATGGGGCGATAGGCATGATGAACTATCTTCACCATACGGCCGACGGACCAAAGGAAACGGGCTTTCAGGCTATAACAGCCGGAGTGGATGTGGAAGCACCCGGTGCCTATGGATATAAACATCTGGTAGAATTGGTAAAGGAGGGCAGGTTGCCTGAATCGGTTGTCGACGAGCGTGTAAGGTGTGTTCTTACGATAAAGTTTAAGATGGGGCTGTTCGATCGTCCCTTTAAAGTGCACAAAGACGACCAACAGAAAGTCCATACGAAGGAAAATGTCGATTTGGCAAGGCGTATAGCCGAGGAGTCTATTGTTTTGTTGCAAAACAATGACAATGTTCTGCCATTGGATAAAAACAAACTGAAATCACTGGCAGTGATCGGTCCGAATGCAGATAAAGTTCAGTTTGGCGATTACAGTCCCACGAAAAATAACGACTATGGCGTTACCGTCCTCCAGGGTTTAAGGGCATATCTGGGAGATGAGGTAAAGGTCAATTACGCTCTCGGCTGTGGCATCACTTCGTTGTTTACCGACAGTATCGCTTCGGCGGTGGAGGCTGCAAAGAATAGTGACGCGGTTATATTGGTATTGGGTGGTACAAGCCAGACCCTTTCAGGTATTGGCTGGGGTGATGAAAACTCCAAAGAACTGGCTACGTGTGGTGAAGGTTACGATCGTAATGAACTGGATTTTCCCGGTATTCAGCCACAACTGCTCGAAGCTGTTGCCGCTACCGGTAAACCGATAGTGCTTGTGATGATAAACGGCCGTCCGCTGACGATTGGCGAAGAAGCGAAAAAAGTGAATGCGGTTGTCGAGGCATGGTATCCGGGAGAGAAAGGCGGGGAGGCTGTGGCACGTGTGTTGTTTGGAGAGGTCAATCCATCCGGCCGACTTAGCATGACTTTTCCTCCAACGACAGGGCATATACCGTTATATGCTGCCCAGAAACCGTCTGCCAGAGGTTTTTACAAGAGTCCGGGTACGCCTGAAAACCCTGGTCGTGATTATGTTTTCTCCCATCCGAAACCCTTGTTCTGCTTTGGGCATGGTTTGAGCTATACCACATTCGAATATAAAAATATGCATATAAAAGAAGCGGGTGATGTGGTGAGGGTTTCCTGCGAACTGGCCAACACGGGTAAGCGTGACGGGGCAGAAGTCGCACAATTGTATGTCCGTGACGTAGTGAGCAGCACCAGTACGCCGCTGAAGGCTCTTAAAGCTTTTCAAAAAGTATATCTTAAGGCAGGCGAGGCAAAGACAATCGAGCTTGTCGTAAAAAAGGAAGACCTGAAGGTATGGAATCCGGAGATGAAGAAAGTACTGGAGCCGGGTGAGTTTAAGGTGATGGTCGGTTCTTCGGTTGAGGATATCAGGCTGGATGGCAGCTTCGACGTGAGGTAACATCGAAAGATAGTATAAGTAAACAAGGAGAATGTCTATTGTACAGGAAGTAAAAGGTCTTTTATTTTGTACAATAAAATTGCTAATCTAATAAGTAGTCGAATGAAAAAGCGAATAGGATTCTGTTTATTGATATCCGCGTTGTCAGCCACCGTTCAGGCCGACATAAAACCAGGTGCGATCGATTATATCGTGCGTCCGTTATACGGTTACAGGACTGACGGAACGCCCGGGCGTATCGTGACGGTCCGGTTAAAAGGGGAAGAACTGAAAGGCGATCTTTCGGTCGAGGTGATAGCCAAAGGGAAAACGGAAAAGAGCCATTTTGCATTGAATGCGAGAGACTCGGCGGAGGTGGAAGTCCTGTTGCCTTCTACGGTTCCTACCGGAAAGAAGTCGGAAGTTACATTTGTCCTCCGCGGGGCGGATAAGACGTATAAACAGAAGGTAAGCGTTACGCCTATGCGCCACTGGAACGTTTACCTGTACAACCATGCTCATGTGGATATCGGTTATACCAATACGCATAAGAACGTCGAACAGCTTCATAAGAACAATATCATTGAAGGAATAAAACTGGCGGAAGAGACGAAAGACCATCCCGATGGTGCTCGCTTTGTCTGGAATCCGGAAGTAGGCTGGCCTATGGAACGGTTGTGGCAATCCAATCCGGAGATGAGGGGTGAACTGGTCGAAGCCATGAAGAAAGGACAGATTTGCCTGGATGCCAGCTATCTGAACCTGAATACCAGCACCTGTGCCGATGAGGAGTTGTTCCATGTCTTCAAATTTACCCGCGAGATGCAACGGCTGAGCGGGCAACCTTCGGATGTTTTCCAGCAATTCGATATACCGGGCATGTCCTGGGGATTGATCCCTGTCATGGCACAGGAGGGTGTCAAGTATATTATCTCATGGCCCAATACCGACCGGGCGGGGAATGCTCATAAGAATATGGACGGGAAACCGTTCTGGTGGGTAGGTCCCGACGGCAAATCGAAGGTGCTGTTCCTGCAGCCGGGCGGCTATGCCAATAGCGGCAGTATGGGAAAAGGGGGAGAGACCGGGCGTCCCTGGTTCGGACAACGTGACCCGGCAAAAGTGCCGAAGGTTATTCGTATGGGATATGCCAATGTCGATTTTACCGAGAAACTGACGGCGTTGGAAAAAGATAATTATCCGTATGACTACACCGTTCTTTCCTGGTCTTTGTGGGATAACAACCCGTTGGATGCCGATGTCCCTTTTGCCGTGAAAGAGTGGAATGAAAAATATGCTTATCCGAAAATCATTATCAGCGGCGGTCATGAGATCATGTCGATGATAGAAGAGAAATACGGTGACCAGTTGCCGGTCGTTTCCGGCGACTATACCGAATACTGGACGGACGGCCTGGGTACGGCTGCCGGTCTGACTGCCAGGAACCGGAATGCCAAGGAGAAACTGGTACAGGCGGAAACGATCTGGTCCATGCTGGCAGACGGTGGTAAAGCTCCGCGTGAAGATTTCGATGAAGCCTGGCGTTATATCCTTTTAGGCTCGGAACATACCTGGTGCTTTGAGAACCCTACCGAACCCTATTTCCAGGATGCCATTTGGAAAGTGAAACAGTCTTACTTCCATGAAGCCGAAGACCGTTCGATCGATATGCTGGATGAATCGCTGGCCCCCGCCACGGACAAGTCGAATGGGGCGCTGGGACCTAAGGAAGGCCCGGCAAACGGAGGTATTGCCGTCTTCAATACGCATTCCTGGCCGCAGAGCGGTGTGATCCGGCTGACGGCGAAGGAAAGCCTGAAAGGTGATAAAGTGGTCGACCAGAATGGTAAGGAGGTGCTTTCCCAACGCCTTTCTTCCGGTGAGTTGTTGTTCTATGTCCCGGAAGTACCGGCACTGGGTTCCCGTCATTTCCGGGTAGTGGAAGGCAAATGTTCTTTGCCGGGTCACTGTAAAATAGAAGGAACGACATTGGAGAACGATTGTCTGACCGTTCATCTGGATAAGGCGACAGGTAATATCACATCTTTATTGAAGAAAGGTTCTGTATATAACTATATCGGTGAGGGTGCCAATACCTTCTCCTGGTTGCCGGCGAACGTGGATGCTCCGCAGGCAGATACCGTATTGTCTGTTTCCGTGGTCGAAGAAGGTCCTTTGGCTGTAGAACTGTGTGTGACTTCAAAAGCGGCCGGTTGCCGGAGCGTCTCCCGTTCCGTCCGTTTGCAGGCAGGTCAGCCGTGGGTGGAAATATCCAACGTCGTAGATAAACTGCCTTTGGTGGAGAAAGACGGCATTCATTTCGGCTTTGCCTTCAATCTGCCGGACTCAAAGACCCGCGTAGATATCCCCTGGGGAGTGATGGAGGTGGAGAAAGACCAATGGCCGCAGGGGAACCGAAACTGGCTGGCGATGCAGCGGTGGCTGGACGTTTCGAATGCGACGCATGGCGTTACCTGGTGTTCGCTGGATGCTCCTCTGTTTGAGTACGGCGATCGGCATGCCAATATTGCAATGGGCTGGGGAGGCCAGGGTAACTGGATCACCAAACTCGACCCCAGTTCTACGGTCTATTCATGGGCAATGAATAATCACTGGCATACCAACTTCCCGTTGACACAGGACGGTCCTGTCCGGTTCCGTTACCGTTTGTATCCGCATGAAGCATACGATGTGGTGGAAGCTAACCGTTTCGGTATGGAGCAGTCGCAACCGCTGGTATATGTTACAGCCGATAAAGATCCACAGGTACAGCCTCTGATCGCTATCGACAACCGGAAGGTCTACTCGACGATCATCAAATCCCTGGAAACCGATCATACACTGATTGTCCGTCTCCGTTCCCTATCCGATAAAGAGGAAAGCGTCCGGTTATCTTTCCCTAAAAAGACCCCGGCCCGTATCTCTGTCTGCGATCGCGAAGAGATTGCCGGAGAAAGAACCGACGGTAATCTGGTGATGGCTCCGTACGGACAAATCACATTGAAACTGGAATACTAAGATGCGTTTTTTTGAGATAGTAGTGCTAGCAGGGGTAACATAGTAGTGTTACCCCATTTAGGACAGTAGTGTGAGGAGTTCCCACACTACTGTCTTGTTTGGTAAGTAAGGTATGGTTTACATGTTAAACAATTTATGAGTAATGAAAAAGATTTTATTAATTGCCATCTGTAGTCTCTTGTTTCCCGGAAGTCAACATCTGTGTGCTCAGAAGCAAAGGGCCGAAGCTGCTTATAAAGTAATTGAACGGGTTTCCGGTCAATCCGGCTTACCGGTAAAGTTCTCTTTGAAGCCGAATAAAGAGAAGGGGGAAGGTAGTACTTATTTTCAATATAAGGCGGCTGAAGGCCGGTTGATGATCGAAGGGAATAGTCCGGTCGCATTATGTCGGGGCTTCTATGATTTTATCAAAAGTAATCGTTCAGGTATATATAGTTGGTCAGGAAGTAATGTTCGATTCCCGGAAAAACTGGAAGATATTCCTTTGAAACGGGTTGTCTCTCCTTTTGAGAACCATTTTATGTGTAATGTAGTGGTTTATGGATATTCCATGCCTTATTGGGATTGGGACCGTTGGGAGAAAGAGATAGATTGGATGGCATTACATGGTATCAATATGCCATTGGCATTGGTGGGATATGAGGCGATCTTGGCCCGTGTCTGGAAAAAGATGGGACTGACGGATGATGAGATAAATCATTATTTCGTCGGTCCGGCTCATTTACCCTGGATGCGGATGGGGAATATCAGTGGCATTGATGGTCCGTTGAATGAGGATTGGCATCGTCGGCAAATCGATTTGCAACATAAGATATTGAAACGGATGAAAGAGCTGGGGATGAAACCCATCTGTCCCGGTTTCCCCGGCTTTATACCGGAGGCTTTTAAACGCATTTACCCTGATCTGGAAATTATCCAGACACATTGGGGAGGTGCTTTCTGTAACTGGATGATTTCTCCGCAGGAAGAACTGTTTACCAGAATAGGAACAGAATTTATCCATGAATGGGAAAAAGAGTTTGGAGAGAACGAGCATTATCTGGTAGATAGTTTTAACGAGATGGATATTCCTTTTCCTGCAAAAGGTTCTAAAGAACGTTATGACCTGCTGGCTTCTTATGGCGATAAGGTTTACCAATCTATTCGGAAAGGAAATCCGAAGGCTACATGGGTAATGCAAGGTTGGATGTTTGGTTATCAGAGAGACATCTGGGATTATGAGACGCTGGGAGCTTTGCTCTCTGAAGTACCCGATGATAAAATGCTTTTATTGGATTTAGCGGTAGATTATAATAAGCATTTCTGGAAATCGGAAGTGAACTGGGAGTTTTATAAAGGTTTCTACAATAAGCCCTGGGTATATAGTGTCATTCCGAATATGGGAGGTAAAACCGGTATGACCGGTGTTTTGGATTTCTATGCGAACGGTCATTTGGAGGCGTTGTCTTCTCCTGATAAAGGACGTTTGATCGCTCATGGAATGGCTCCTGAAGGAATAGAAAATAATGAAGTCATCTATGAGTTATTGTCTGATGCAGGTTGGTCGGATAAAAAGATAGATATTCACGAATGGTTGAAGGAGTATTCTTATAATCGTTATGGAAGCTATCCGACAGCAGTTCGTAAATGTTGGGATTTACTGTTGGAATCGGTATATGGGACATTTACCGATCATCCTCGTTATAACTGGCAGTTTCGTCCGGGAACAGTCCGGAACGGTTCGATCTGTTTGAACGAATCTTTTTTCAAAGCGATAGAATCATTTGTTGACGTAAGTGGTCAGTTGAAAGATAATCCTCTTTATTTGGCAGACCTGTCGGAGTTCACAGCCCTTTATCTGGGAGGAAAAGCCGAGTTGCTGGTGAAAGCAATAGACTGGCAGTATGAGATAGGAGATACGGTACGTGCAGTAAAGTTTGAAAAGGATTTTGAATATTTACTGACCGGAATAGATGCTCTGTTATCTGTTCATCCGACATTACGTTTGGAACGTTGGATCGATTTTGCCCATAAGCAGGCTGTAACTCCTGAACAGCATAAGCAATATGAAAGAAATGCGAAGCGTATCGTCACGATCTGGGGACCTCCTGTGGATGATTATTCAGCCCGCGTCTGGTCCGGTTTGATACGTGACTATTATTTGCCGCGTTGGAAGCATTATTTTGAAAGCAGAAAAGCAGGAGTTCGTTTTGACTTTGCCGAATGGGAAAAGAACTGGGTTGAATCGGAGGGCTGTTCTCCGCTGGCTCTTCCTGCAGATATAGTAAATACAGCTCGTTCGCTGGTTGATTATGCGGCTTTTATAACTCCGGATTTAATACCGGACGGGAAAAAAGGTCAGTTAGGATCGTGGACGGTCGGTTCTGAAAAGACAGAAGTCTTGTCTTTTCAATTGCCTGCAGATAAGTTGGAGAAATTATCTTCCGTCCAAATAGAAAGAAAAAGAGGAGGAAGTCCGGTCGTTTGTTCCCGCTTCAAATTGGTGGCGGATGGAAAGGTCCTGATAGAAGGTGCTTCAGCTGAAATCTTACAAGGGGATAAATTGAGGATCGTTTATCCGGTGACTTTATCCGATGATATTCGTGGAAATAACGGAGTAGAGCTACAGGTGCAGATAGAAAATACCGGATCGGAAACAGCTTCCGGACAAGTCTCTGTTATTGAAGAATAAGGATATTCCGAATAAGCAATAATAATCCACAAAATAGGCAGTTTTTTGCTATTTTATATCGGATAAGGACCCTCTATATTTGCATTGTTCTTCCAGTCGAAGTTACACTAACAATCGAAATACCATGAAGAGAAAGCAGTTATTTTTTATACTATTCCTGATATGCTGCGCAGTAGTGCAGGCGAAAGAATATCATGTATCCGTAAAAGGGAACGATGCGAATGAGGGAACCGAAAAAGCTCCTTTCCGGACTATTGGGAAAGCGGCGGAATATGCTTTCCCCGGTGATGTGATCACTGTGCATGCCGGAACGTACCGTGAGTGGATAAACCCTCCGAGAGGCGGTGAAAGCGACGGGAAGCGGATTGTCTATCGTGCGGCTCCGGGAGAAAAGGTAGAGATAAAAGGCTCGGAAAGGATTACCGGCTGGACGAAGGAGAAAGACGGAGTCTGGAAGGTCACGATCCCGAATACATTTTTCGGTGATTATAATCCGTATACCGACCTGATCTATGGCGATTGGTTTGACGGCATGGGACGCGAACATCATACCGGCGAAGTATTCCTGAATAACAAATCCCTCTATGAGAAGGAGTCGCTGGACAAAGTGCTTCGCCCGGTCCCGCATGAAAACGGCAAAGATAAGGAAGGGTCTGCCTACTCCTGGTATTGCGAGAATGACGGCGTGAATACGATCATCTGGGCAAATTTCCATAAATATGACCCGAATAAGGAACTGGTGGAAATAAGTACCCGCAACACCTGCTTTTATCCGTCGAAACCGGGTATCGACTACCTGACTATCCAGGGCTTTTATATCAGTCAGGCTGCTACCCAATGGGGAGCTCCGACGGCAGAGCAGATCGGTATGATAGCTACCCATTGGAACAAAGGGTGGATCATCGAGAACAATGTAATCAGTAACTCCAAATGTTCAGGCATAACGTTGGGAAAAGAACGTCAGACCGGTCATAATGTCTGGCTGAACGATACGAGCATCGACGGTTCCCTGCATTATATCGAAGTGACTTTCAATACGATCCGGAATGGTTGGAATAAGGAGAATATCGGTTCGCATATTGTTCGTAACAATGAGATATCCCATTGCGAACAGACCGGTATCTGTGGAAGTATGGGGGCTGCTTTCAGCCTGATCGAAAACAATCATATCCACGATATCTGGGTGAAGCGTCAGTTTACCGGCGCAGAGATCGGAGGTATTAAATTTCATGCTGCGGTAGACACCCGTATTGTCCATAATCGTATTCATAATGCAGGCCGTGCCCTCTGGCTGGATTGGATGACGCAGGGTACCCGGGTTTCGGGAAACTTATTCTACGATAATGATATGGAAGATCTTTTCCTGGAAGTAAACCACGGCCCGTTCCTGGTCGACAATAACATTTTCGCCTCACGCCGGAGTATCCTGGAACAATCCCAGGGAGGCGCTTATGTGCATAACCTGATCGCCGGGGATATCTACCGGTATGTAGAACACGGACGGTACACTCCTTATTTCCTGCCTCATTCGACAGAAGTCGCGGGCCTGTCTATTATTCCTGGTGGAGACGACCGCTATATCAATAACCTTTTTGCCACCGTTCTTCCGGTGACGGAAGGAGAGAATAAGCGGAAATACGGTTTGGCGGACTATAATAAAACGGTTTATCCGATGATGGTGGACGGGAATGTCTATTACAACGGAGCCTTGCCGTTTGAAGGTGAAAAGAACAAAGTAGTCCTCCCTGACTTCAATCCGAATGTGAAGATCGAAGAAACGGCTGACGGCGTTTATCTGTCTTTATCCGTAAAAGGTTTGAGCGATTTGCAGACCAGCCGTGTCAATACGGAGAGACTGGGAAAAGCCAAACTCCCCGGACAAGTCTACGAGCAACCCGACGGCAGCCCGATTGAAATTGCTGCCGACTATCTGGGGAATGCACGTGGAAACCAGCCCAAACCGGGACCTTTGGAATCCGTCAAAGACGGCGAGATCAGAATAAAAGTATGGTAATCTAAAATTAGTATTGAACATGACATCCAAACAGCGTGTGCAAAGCGCACTAGCCCATCGTATGCCCGATTGCGTACCGGTCGACTTCGGAGCAACTTCGGTTACAGGCATCCATTGTAAGGTCGTAGAGGCCTTGAGACAACATTATGGATTGGACCCGCATCCTGTCCGCGTCATCGAACCTTTCCAGATGTTGGGAGAGATCGAAAGCGACTTGCAGGAGATTATCGGCATAGACTGTGTCCCTGTTTTCGGACGCAAGGATATGTTCGACATCGATGAAACCCAACTCCACGAGCAAATCACTCCCTGGGGGCAGAAGGTGATGATCGCCTCCGGTATCGACCTGACGACCGACGGACAGGGAGATGTTCACATCTATGCGGGAGGAGACCGTTCCTATCCGCCCAGTGCCGTGATGCCTTCCGGTTGCTATTTTATCAATGCAACGGAAAGACAGGAATATGTGAATGACGAAGAGATCGATCCGGCAGATAACCTGGAAGAGTTCGGCCCTCTTTCTGACGAAGATCTTCAATACTATAAAAAGACGGTCGAACAGGCTGCCTCAACCGGAAAAGCGGTTGTCGCCAGCTTCGGCGGTACGGCACTGGGGGATATCGCTTTCGTTCCGGGCATGGGGCTGAAAGACCCGAAAGGTATCCGCAATGTCGCTGAATGGTATATGTCTACCGCCATGCGCCGTGACTATGTACAAACGGTCTTTGAAAAACAGACCGATATTGCACTGGCTAACTATCAACGTCTTTGGGATGCGGTAGGTGAGAAGGTCGATGTCGTCTTTACCTGCGGAACCGATTTCGGAACCCAGGACTCGCAATTCTGTTCGTTCGATACATTCAGGGAGTTATGGCTTCCCCACTACAAACGGATGAACGACTGGATTCATCAGCATACCACCTGGAAAGTATTCAAACATACCTGTGGGGCTATCCTCCCGATTCTTCCCGGTTTGGTGGATGCCGGTTTCGATATAATCAACCCTGTCCAGATCAATGCCAAAGATATGGACCCGAGGGTATTGAAGAAAGAGTTCGGCAGCCAGGTGACGTTCTGGGGCGGCGGTATCGACACGCAACGTATCCTGCCGAATGCGACACCCGAAGAGGTGCGGAGCCATGTATTGCAGGAATGTGAGATACTGGGAGCTGACGGCGGTTTCGTTTTCAATGCCGTCCACAATATACAGGCTAATGCGCCGGTTCGGAATGTCGTGGCGATGATAGAGACATTGCGTGAGTTACGAGGTTAATAATTAAAACAGATAAAGTTATGGCAGATTTGGAGAAATTGTATGAGGCTATTTTGACAGGAAAACTGGAGATAGCCAGGGCGGTAACCAACGAAGCGATCGCAGAGAATGTCGATCCGCATTTGATCATTAATAACTATATGTCGCGAGCCATGGAAGATATAGGCAAACGTTTCGAGGAAGGAAAAGCCTTTGTCCCTGAACTATTAATGGCAGCCCGTGCCATGAAAGGTGCGCTCGACCTGCTGAAACCGCAAATGAAAGGTGCAGCCTCCCACAGTCTGGGAAAGGTGGTGATCGGAACGGTAAAAGGCGACTTGCATGATATCGGAAAGAACCTGGTAGCCTCCATGCTGGAAGGCTGCGGCTTCGAAGTGATCAACCTCGGAACCGATATCTCTTCGGAAAGGTTTATAAACGCCCTGAAAGAAAACCGGGCTCAGATCCTGTGTCTGTCTGCCCTGCTGACAACGACGATGAATTATATGCAGGAGGTGATCGATGCTTTGGAGCAGAATGGAATCCGCAGCCAGGTTAAAGTGATGATCGGCGGTGCACCGGTTTCCGAATCGTTTGCCCGCCAGATCGGTGCAGACGGTTATAGCGACAATGCCAATGCCGCGGTATCGCTTGCCAAATCCTTATTATCCGCCTGATCGTATGCAGGAATACGAGTTAGACTTTAGCCGGTTATCCCTGACGGTAAATGATTTATTTACCGAGATGGGCTACGGCAGTACGGAACCGGAAGAGCCAGTGGAGGCATTGACCGTCTCCATGCTGGAAGAGATTTCGTCTTGGATCGTTCCGCGTTGTGCGTTCGGTCTGTTTGACGGGCGGATGGAGGAAGACGCTGTATCTCTGGATGGCGGCGAACGTATTCATGTCGGAGCGACGATCTCTTCCCTTCTGAAAGGCTCCGGCCGCTTCGCCCTCTTTGCGGCGACTGCGGGGACTGCTTTTCAGGAGTATCAGAATCGTTTGAAAGCGGAAGAGGACATCCTGAAAAGTTTTATTGCAGATATTATCGGTACTTGTATCGCAGAAAAAGCCGGTGACTGCATGGAACGGTTACTCGAAAAAGAGCTGGTGGGAGAACGGCACACGAACCGCCTGAGTCCCGGATATTGCGGCTGGCATTTATCCGGCCAGCAGACACTGTTCCGTTTGATGGGCGGGAATCCCTGCGGTATCGGTTTGTCGGAGGTATGCCTGATGACACCGATCAAGTCGATCAGCGGTATTATCGGTATCGGGCCTGATGTGGATGAGAAAAAGTACGGTTGCCAGTATTGTGAACTGGAGACTTGTTATAAACGAAAAAGAAAGAAGAAATAATGGAAATACAAAAGTGGCTACACGAAACAAGGAACCGGCAGGAACGTAGGGCTATTCCTATCATGACACATCCGGGTATCGAGTTATGCGGTAAAACGGTGAGAGATGCGGTTATCGATGGCGAAGTGCATGCGGAGGCTATCTGCCGGTTGAACGAACAATATCCGTCGGCAGCACCGACGGTTATCATGGATTTGACGGTGGAAGCCGAGGCTTTCGGTGCGAAGGTGGTCTTTCCGGAAGATGAGGTCCCCAGTGTAACGGAACCGCTCGTATCGGATAGGGAGTCTATAGATCGTCTGCCAATCCCGTCTCTTGAGGCCGGACGTGTTCCCGAATACCTGAAAGCGAACCGGCTGACGGCAGAACGGGTAAAGGATAAGCCGGTCTTTGCCGGTTGTATCGGTCCGTTTTCGCTGGCAGGGCGTTTGTTCGGGTTGTCGGAATTAATGATCGCTCTGTATGTGGAGCCGGAGAATATGACCGTCTTACTGGAGAAATGTACCCGTTTCCTGATCGACTATACCCGTGCGATCAGGCAGACAGGTGTTCATGGCGTGATCATGGCGGAACCGGCGGCGGGTCTGATCTCTAACGAAGATTGTCTGTTGTATTCGACGGATTATGTTCGTCAGATCGTGGATGCGGTGCAGGATGAGAACTTTATGGTGATCCTGCATAACTGCGGAAACTTCGGACATTGTACGGAAGCGATGGTTCAGTCGGGAGCGGCCGGGCTTCATTTCGGCAATAAGATAGATATGGCGGAGGCGTTGGAGAACTGTCCGGAAGACCGGTTGGTCATGGGGAACCTCGATCCGGTCGGACTTTTCAAACAGTCATCGCCGGAAAAAGTATATGCAGAGACAATGAATCTGCTAAAGAAAACCAGCCAATGGAAGAATTTCGTTTTATCGACAGGTTGTGATGTGCCTCCGCATGTTCCGTCAGAGAATATAGAGGCATTTTATCAGGCACTTAATAGTTTTAACAATCGATCAGTGTAAAAAAGAGAATGTCCTGTGTAAGTTCTTTACACAGGACATTTTATGTAGGATGCTGTTTTATTGGTTTCTTACCGGATAAACAACAGTTCCCGATATTTCGGCAACGGCCACATCTGATTATCCACCATCAGCTCCAGTTCGTCGATATGCTCGCGGATATCATCCAGGAACGGAACCACCGTATCATGATAAGCGATCGCCTTGCTGCGGAGGTCGGTGATGACATTCGCCTTCTTACGGGCTTCAATCATTTCGTCCGTCATGCGTGTTACGGCATTTACGTGTTTGGAAATCTTGCGTACCAGGCGGCGCGGTTCGGCGGACAGGTCTTCGTATTCTTCCGGGCTGAATGTTTCTTTCAGCTTGGTGATATTGCTGAGCAGCAAAGACTGGTAATGCAATACGACCGGAATAATATGGTTCATCGACAGGTCACCCAATACGCGGGCTTCGATCTGTACTTTCTTAATATAGATTTCCCATTTCACCTCATTGCGGGCTTCCAGTTCCTTTTCATTCAATACGCCCGTTTCCTTGAACATGCGGATCACTTCCGGTTTCAGGTAAGCATCGTATTGCAGCGGAACGCTGTTTTCGCAATCCAGTCCGCGGCGGGCAGCTTCTTCCTTCCATTCGTCGCAGTAACCGTTACCGTCGAAGCGGATCGGTTTGGATTCTTTGATATAAGCCTTCAGTGTCTCGAAGATAGCCACTTCCTTGCTCTTTCCGGCAGCCTGAAGTGTTTCTACATCTTTCTTGAACTGTTGAAGCTGGTGAGCGACAGCCGAGTTGACAGCCAGCATAGCCGAGCCGCAGTTCACGGAAGAACCGGGAGCACGAAACTCGAAACGGTTTCCGGTGAAAGCGAACGGAGAGGTACGGTTACGATCCGTATTATCCAGCAGCAATTCCGGTATTTGTCCGAAGCCCAGGCTCAGACGTTTCTTGTCGTCTACCTCGATCGCATCTTCGATCGAACTGTTCTCGAATTTATCCAGCACTTCGCTGATCTGCGTTCCGAGGAAAGAGGAGATAATGGCAGGGGGTGCTTCGTTGGCTCCCAGACGGTGTGCGTTGGTAGCAGAAGCGATACTTGCTTTCAGTAAGGCATTATATTTATAAACAGCCATCAGCGTATTGACCACGAACGTGATAAAACGCAGGTTGTCTTCGCGGTCTTTACCCGGCGAGAACAGGTTGATACCCGTATCGGTCCCCATCGACCAGTTACAATGCTTACCCGAGCCGTTCACACCCATAAAAGGTTTTTCGTGAAGCAGGACGCGGAAATTATGACGGCGTGAAACACGTTTCATCACCGACATCAGCAACTGATTATGGTCGTTGGCCAGGTTACATTCTTCATAGATCGGAGCCAGCTCGAACTGGTTCGGGGCAACCTCGTTGTGACGGGTCTTTACCGGAATACCCAGCTTATAACATTCCACTTCCAGGTCTTTCATAAATTCCTGTACGCGTGAAGGGATAGCACCGAAATAATGGTCGTCCAACTGCTGGTTCTTGGCACTTTCGTGTCCGAGCAGCGTACGTTCTGTCAGCGACAGGTCGGGACGGGCCGAATACAATTCTTCGTCTACCAGGAAATATTCCTGTTCCCAGCCCAGATAGGTGATCACCTTATGAACATCTTCGTTGAAGTAGTTGCAGACCTCTTTGGCTGCTTTGTTCAATGCTTCTACTGAACGGATAAGCGGTGTTTTGTAGTCGAGTGCTTCACCGGTATAAGCGATAAAGACAGTCGGGATACATAAAGTGTCGTCTACAATAAATGCGGGAGAGGAGGGGTCCCAGGCTGAATATCCGCGGGCTTCGAACGTGTTACGCAGTCCGCCGTTAGGGAAGCTGGATGCGTCGGGTTCCTGCTGGGCGAGCAGTTTGCCGCTGAATTCTTCGATCATACCGCCGTTGCCGTCATGTTCTACAAAAGCATCGTGCTTTTCGGCTGTTCCGTCGGTAAGAGGTTGGAACCAGTGGGTGTAATGGGTAACTCCTTTTTCCAGTGCCCACATACGCATACCGGCAGCTACATGGTTGGCTATTTCCCGGTCGATGGGTGTTCCATTATCAATGGCGTGGGTTAGGGCTTTGTACGTTTCCTTGGAGAGATACTTCTGCATTGCCTTGCGGTTAAATACGTTCTCGCCATAGTACTCGGATACTTTCTGTTTGGGAGTGATGGCTTCCACGGCCTTCCGGTTGGAAGCTTTCTCCACTGCATTAAAGCGTGAGATTGACATACGGATTATTTTTTTGTTTTACCGGCTACAAAGATACAAGCAAATCTTTATTTATACTTTCACTCGGTAGTTAAAAACAATTTCATATATCATTTTGCCAGAAGTCACTTGTGTTTGGTATGTGGATTGATCTGGATAGAATGATTTCTTTTTAAGGAGAAATATCTCGTTTTTCATGCTTAAAAAGAACGGTTTCTGATTTATCCCGATTTTATTCTTTCAGGTAATAATGGAATAGATGTACGCACATGTACATTATATAGGAATATCCTTTTTTATGAGGAATGAATATCTACTATTAAAAGTTGTTGTAGGTATTGAATATTATATGATTAGTAGCCGAAAATGTGTGGCGAGAAAAAACGTTCCTTTTTTCTCGCCAACAAAATTACTAATTCCTTTTTAACCGACAATCATTTTCCAAATTTTTTTCTCTTTTCTATGTTCTTTCTTATCAACGTAATAACAAAGTATGTACGAAATATTGATTTTCACTTATGAAGTCAAAATGAGTAAAAAATAATGGCGAGAAAAAAGGAACGTTTTTTCTAGTCATTCAAGTTTTTCAGACTAGAAAAATGGATATAAATAGGATTTTAGTAACACTATTATTAATATTAAATTTATTGATTATGAACAAAAGGTTTTCTACTATTTTGACAATGGTCCTGTTGCTGATGGGAGCGTTGTTTAGTAACGCGAATGCTGCTTTGACGTATAAATACACGGCTGGAGCTAGTACGCAAACTTTGAAAAACGGCTTAAAAGTTTACCTGAGTGATGCTGGTGTAAACTTTTTAAGCTCTACAGGAGTTTCCGGGAAGAGCGGTTCTTTCACATTTAAAACGGGAACTGATGCTGAATGGTTTGAAATTGCTGATTTCGGACAGGTAAATAACGAATATCAGTTCAAACTGAAAAATCAAAACGGCAAACTTATTTATGCAAAAGCAGGAGTTTCTAATGTAGAAGCTGCAGATGCTGCTGCCGTAGATGCTAATACTTGTGTATTTGTAGCAAGTAAAAACACTACTGATGCTACAATTACTTTGGGAGGACAGAATTTAACTGTTGATCTAAGTTCTGGTAGTGATGTTAAATTCTACTTTGCTTCTGCCACATACACAGCCGAAGAACTGAACAAGAACCTTTCAAATAACGGTTTTTCTTTTGTTTTCCCGGAAGCTGACCCGCAGCCGGAAACGAATGTGTTCAATCAGACTGTTTATGCGGTTAGTAAGACATCTACACAAACTAACGTAACGGATCTTCCTGACGGACTATATTTTGTAACTAAAGGTGGTAAAGCCTTGCAGGAAAAGATTACGGCTAATACCGGTGCTGTTATGGGAATGGACGAATTCAAAAACGCAGAATTCATTATCCTCGATCCGTCTGCTCCTGTAGTAAACTTGATCAAGGCTAACGGTGAAGGTTATGGCTTCAAAGTGGTGAAAGGTTCTGACTTGAAGGCTACGGGTGATTTGGCTAAGGATAAAATCAACTGTGTGAACAATGCAGTATTCACAGTATCTGAAGACGATTATGCCAACGAACCGGGTAAATACACAATGGTAGTAGGTACAACCTCTGCTAAACCTTATGTCGTTGTTGAAAGTGGCAAAGCTCCTGTAGAGGTAGCTTCAGCTGTAGATTATAGCACATCTTTTGTTAAAGTATATGCCTATAAACCGGCATCCGGCGTTGCTAAGACTTATATCACAACGATCTCTACAACAACCGGTGTGAATATCTCTAAGGCACAGATCACAGGCACAACCTGGGCTCCTGCTTCTGCTTTGTTAAAAGAAGATGCTGCTAAGATCGTTAACATCAAGTTTGTAGGTGAAAAACCGGATGCTGCCGGTGCTGCTGCTTCTCCTTACGGAAAATATCTGGTGTCTCAGGATGCTACTACTTTTGCATATAATGCAGTAGCTCCTAAAGATGTGAGACTGAATTCAGCTAAGGCACAGTGGATTGTTACAGGATTCTCTAATTCAACATTTACTTTCAAGAATAGAGAGACTAATCAAACAATCGCTTTGGCTTTGTATTCAATCGAAGGTAAAACAAATGAATTTACGGTGGCTTCTTCTGATAAAAGCTTAACAACTCCTTCTGTTACTAGTCTGGCAGGTCAAACTATCCAGATAACAGACGCACCGGCTTTAGATGACTTCCTGACACTGACTGCTGAACAGTTGGCACAAAAGGCTGAATTGGTATTTAATGGTTCTGATATGGTTGCTGTTCCGCAGTTGTACATGACAGAGAATAAAACTAATGTTTTTGTTCCTACCAAAGAAAGTGATGATAGCCAGTTATGGACTGTTGTAAAAGGGAGAACTTTGAAGAACGAAATAAATTATGCTTACTTGAGCAACGGTTCTGTAAAAACTGACAAGAAAAATGCGGTAGAAGTTGTTACTTATAAATTCCAATCTGTGAAAGGTGCTGATGAATTCCTGCAGACTTCTGACTTTAAGGAAGGTGCTAGTGCTGCAGAGTTTATTTTCCAGAAAGATCTGGAAGGCAATTACACTATGATTGTTTATGCAACAAGTTATGCGCATATATTTGCAACACAAAGTTCTGCAACGAAAGTAGTTGCATCCATCTCTGCAAGTTCTGCATTTGATGTGTCAAAGAAAAAGTATGAAGATGCAGAATATAGCAGTGTAAATGTAGTCTTCAACCGTTTGACAGAAAGTCTGGACGCTTCCACTCCGAGAAAAGCTACATTAGACAGTTATCAGGGTGCAGTAGCCATGAACCTGAATGCAAACGGCATCATGGAAGGTGTTATTGCTGACAAGGGGCTGACTTTCCGCTTGGATACAGCCGATATCAATAAAGACATTCCTTCTTTCTATATTTCAAAAGCTATTGAAGGCGATGAAGATGGTTACAGCAACTTCCTGTTCTATCCGACAGACTCTATCCAGCAATGGGTTGATGATAAAGCTGATTATGAAATCTATCCGAACTATGCTTTGGAAGGTTCTTACACCGGGGAAGCTACAGCTGATGAAGATTTGAAAGCTATCTTCCGTCCGGCAATAAAAACAGGCGTTGATACTGTTGTCACTTACGTGAATGGAGATGTTGTGACAGTTGCAAAAGAAGCTAACGAAGAAAAAGGCATCGCTGCAGGTGTTGAAAACTTTAAGTTCAGAGTAATGGTCGTAGATGGTGGTTATGTCATCCAGCCATTAGGTGCTACTGACAAATATCTGTATAATTTGAATGGACGCTTAGGCTTCACTGAAGATCAGGAAAAAGCATTGGTTATCACGTTGGGTGATGAACAGACTGTTGACAACAGTACTATTGATGCTTCTTCTGTATCAGTAATAGCCATCGACGGTGCTATTATCGTCAAAGGTGCACAGGGCAAGAAAGTTACTGTTAGCAACGTACTTGGCCAGACAATTGCCAACACAGTGATTTCTTCCGATGAAGCTACAATTGCTGCTCCTAAGGGGTATGTAACTGTTGCCGTAGAAGGCGAAGCTGCAGTAAAGGCAATCGTGAAATAAGTAACTATTTATAATCAAAATAATTCTAATTTTTACCGCGCGGCGTTATCGGACTCCAATTACCCTGCGACAGGTGAACAGGCGGTAAATATTAATACTAAAGTAATAAAATAAAGTTCTTCTGTTCTATCTTTGTGAAAAGAGAAAACAGACCAAAACAAAGCCCGGCAGGTTAATCTTGCCGGGCTTTCGGTTTTAGAAAAAGGGGAAACTTTTTCAGAAGACAGTTGACAGTTAGGATTCGCTGTCGAACTATAAAAAAATTGGGGCCTATCGCCCATAGGATCAGTCATAAATAAGATATGCTTAGTTACAAGTTCATTTACCGTCAGTTTTAACCCAATGTCAAATGAACCTGTAAAGGCGAAGTAGCAAAAGAATTATCTTTAATATAAATCAGATGAAAAAAAACTAGACGCCGCCCAGCTTAGTAAGGTGGCACAAGACTTGAAGAATGAATGTGTGCAACTGGAAAAAGGGTTGCACGAAGTGGTGAAACAATGTAACAACCTGAACCGATTACTCGAACATGCCGTCTGGGAGGAAGATATGGTAGTGGAAGAAACCATTCTCTTCAATGGAAGCCTCGATGAGTTTCTTGAACTGATAGCTCCCCTGATCAGAAGCCGCAAATGGACAGTGAACGACCGGCACGAGGTGAAGCCCTTTCTCCGTTCACTCGACTCGATCTTCCATATACGCCACGGCAACGAAGGCGAAGTGTTGGCTTTGGGAACACTGGTCAATGCGGTGCTCGATTATCTATCCGTCCATCGTGACGATTGATATGCGCAGCCTATGTTTTTCTTAATATAATGAAAAAACATAGGCTGCCCGGGGGAAAGCCTCTATCTTGGAACGTGTAAGTAACCTCAAAATACAACCTGTTATGATTAAAGTAACATTGTTTGCCAAATTTAAAAACTGTTTGGGCGATATCGCCCTGGTCGATGCCCTCTATGACATCCGCAACGGCAAGTATGCCTCGTCTGTTAACCGTATCCGTGTTTTTATGGACCGGGGAAACCCGGAAGCGGCCGAAAGGCTAAAGAAAGACCTGTACGCCATAACTGTCTCGGCAACCTATCAGAAAAGACGGTTGCCGGAGTATATGACCGGCTATAACCCGCTGATTCTGCTCGATTTTGACGGGGTGAAGAAGGAAGATCTGCCGCGCCTGCTGGCATTGGCGCGTGGGGCATGCTATACGGTGGCCTGCTGGATCAGTCCCCGTGGGCAGGGCATTAAGATCATCGCCTGCCCTGCTGTCAAGCTGGCCTTGACTCCCGATAACCATGTGGCTGTCTATAACCTGGTGAAAGACTGGTACGAGCGTCTGTTGGGCGTGGAGGCCGACAGTTCGGGAAGCGATGCGGGGCGTCTCTGCCTTTTCTCGTATGATCCGGCCCTTTACCTCTCTTCCCGTTTCGAACCCTGGCTGAAAGGAGAGGGGGAACCACCGGCGGACCTGCCGTTGATAGAGCCTGCCGTCGATAAAGATTCCATGCGGCCGATCGCCACTGCCCGCAGACGTACCAACCGCAAGCTGACTTACAGTGAAGGCAACCGTAACAACTATGTCCATCTCTTTGCCTGCCATTGCAACCGGTTGGGAGTGGAAAGGGAAACGGTCGAAAACTATGCGGCGAAATCGTTTACCGGCCTGTCAGTCGAAGAGTGCAGGCTGGCTGTCGGGAGTGCCTATGCGCATACCGACCAGCATGCTGCCGACAAGAAACGGACCGGAGGAAGGGGCAGCTGTGTGGCCCAGATACAGGAGTTTCTGGCTTTGCGTTACAGCCTGCGCCGCAATATTGTGCGCCGTCAGGTCGAATATCGCGAACTCGACGAGCATAAGGCGTACCGTCCGGTTACCGATTATTGGGAGAACTCCGTCTGGTGTGCCTTGCAGAAGGAAGGTGTGCTCTGCTACCTTTCCGACCTGAGGGCGGTGATACATTCCGATTTTAGTCCCGAGTACGATCCGTTCCGTTCTTATTTCGAGCATCTTCCCGCCTGGGACGGGCAGGCCGACCCGATAGCCCGTCTTGCCTCGACAGTCGATACCACTCGCCCCGAATATTGGGAGAAGTGCCTGAAAAAATGGCTCGTTGCCGTTGTCGCCTGTGCCCTCGACGAGCATAAAGAAAACCATACCGTCCTGCTTTTGAGTGGCGGACAGGGGTTGGGTAAGACTACCTGGCTACGCAACCTGGTGCCTCCCCAGCTTCGCCAGTATGTCTATTCGGGCAATATCGACCCTTCGGCAAAAGATTCGTCGTTACTGATGAGCGACTGTTTCCTGATCATCCTCGATGAGCTGTCGGGGCAAAGCAGGGCGGAGTTGAATCGTTTGAAGGCGCTGATCACGAAAGATGCAGTGCACGAACGGCGTCCGTATGCCCGTAATGCGGAGACCTATTCGCGGCGTGCTTCCTTTGCGGCGACAGTTAATGACAGCCAGGTGCTGACCGACCGTACCGGCTCGCGCCGTTTTCTTTGCTTCGAGACTACCCGGATCGACTACTCGGCTTCGGTCGACCATGCCGCTGTCTTTGCGCAGGCACTGGCGTTGTACCGGCAGGGATTCCGTTATTGGTTTGCTGAAAGCGATATTGCCGAGGTGAACGAGAATAACGAGCCTTTCCAGCAGGAATATCCAGAGATCGAGTTGTTCTATACCTATTTCCGCCGACCGACCCGTTTCGAGTTACCCTTGTTGCTTTCCTGCAGTGAGATTCTTACCCGGATAGCCGAAAGAACCCGTTTTACGGTGACCACGGCGGGGGTTAATATGCTGGGGAAAATGTTAAAAAGGGATGGCTTTCTCTGCCGAAAGAAGCATGGGAAGCGCCTCTTCTTAGTCTTCGAATTGAATCACGACCAGGTAGAGGCACGGAGCAAAGGTTTCGGACAGGATGACGGAGATACTGATGAAGGTATTGATAATAAAGATGCAGATTTGGGTTGCAGACCGGACCCGGAGATACCTTTTTAATGTTTGTCGGGGGCACGTGGGGCGCGTAAATCGGATTTCAGCGAACTTCTATAAATAGGTTGCCGGGCGTTGTTGTATTACTGTCCGTATGCAGGTTATTGAAAGTGACCGGAAATCCGATTTACGTGCCCCACGTGCCCCGGAAAGTTCTCTTTCGATGAAACTTCCGGGCTACCGGTAAGGGCGGCTCTTCCCGGCTGCCGCACTCATTTGAAGTCGTAGCCGCATCCGCAAAAAATCGTTGCTGCAGTCGTTGAAAACACTTGCTGCAGCCGTTGGGTATAGCTGCCTTAGCCATTGAAACCGGCTCTTGTACCGGTTTCTTCTTTTTTCAGGGTTCCCCTAAATGTTCGACAATACACTCCACTTGCCGGGGGGTAAAGCTCCTGACTCCCGGATGATATCCCAGCTCGCTCAGTTTCGCTTTCAGTACGCCATGATAATTGATCCACCGCCAAAGTTGCAGAATCGCTGCCCTACGGCTCAGATGAGGGTTGTAAAGCATTGCCAGCTCACCTATCCCATAAGCCCGTATCGTAAAGGTCGTTTGTCCCATATTTAGACTGGTTTTATTCTTCTAATATACGGAAAATCAATGGATAAAACAAATAAATGATAAATAAAAACAGGTTGTTGTATTGTTATTTGTATAATAAACTATGACAAACATCATGAATACGAACAATCTTTGTCCCATCGTATCGTTCATATATTTGATAGGCGAAATGAATATCTTCAAATATATATTCCCGGTATTCTTTATCTATCCAATCCTGATTCAACCTGGCTAATGAGTAGATATACGCATAATTACCCAATGCTTCTAAGGCTTCATAAATCCGGCATATTTTGCGGTTAATAGTAGTTTCATCCAGGGTAATATGATTTTTCATAGCCGCTTCGTAAAAATCGGTAATTTTTGAGTGAACCGATTTGTCGATATAAACGTCCATTATTTATGAAAATCTCTGTGTATTCTTTCCAATAGGAGCCTTTTTGATTCTGCCAATGGAATGCAATTATTAGCCAACTCTTCTTCTGACACAAAAGCTATGTTTTGCTTGTCAAAATGATTATAATTTGACTGATAGTTTACAAGCGGCTCTTGTAAGGAAAAAGAATCATTTTCCGGTTGTTTGTAGTCTGCATTTTCTCTTTTCATAGTTATTCCTAATTACTGATTGTTGTGTGTCGACAAATATATGAATTATTTCTTTTCAACAACATTCTTTTTGCCGTTTTTTGAAAAAAAAACTGTCGCTTCGTTACGCCGTGTCGTCTGTGGCTTCAATCTCCTTTGAGGGCTGTCGTATCTTTGGTATATCATTAATAATCAATTAAAACAGTAAAGTTATGGCAGTTCAATTTCATTTGGTTCTCAGGAAGAACCTCAGTAAGAATGTAGAAGCGGGAAAAGAGAAACTTTTCTATGCTCAGACCCGCTCGACAGGTACATGTACATTTGATGAATTGTGTGAGGCGGTGGCTGAAAGTTCAACAGCTTCGAGTGGTGATGTGAAAGTGGTGATCGACCGTGTGATTCGGTTTCTTCTGATGTTCCTGGCACGTGGGGAAGTGGTGCAGTGCGGCGACCTGGGGACGTTTCAGTTGATACAGACCAGTTCGGGAAGTACTACAACCGAGAATTTTTCCAGCAATTTGTTATACCGTGTCCGCCTTCGTTTCCGTCCCGGAACGAAACTTCGGAACCTGGCGCTGACCACGAAAGGGGAGCGTTTCAAACTGGAAGAGGCCAAACCCTCAGTGCCATCGGAAGGTGGCGGTGACCGTCCTGAAATTGAGTAATATCCGTCAAAGAATAGCGTATGGATAAGCTCTCATTTACAACAAAGTACCTCCCCGCCGCCCGTATGGCGGGCGAGTTGTACGGCCTGAACCCGGTGGTTATCCTGGCGCAGGCAGCTATCGAAAGCGGTTGGGGAGAAAGCAGGCTGTCTGCCTGTTACAATAATTTCTTCGGACTGACCGGCTATGGAGTCGCCAACGCCTACTGGCATGGCGGCAAAACGGATCTCGACAAGCCGGATGGCCTTTTGTTCCGGCGTTATGACCGGGCGGAGAATAGTTTTCTCGATTTTGCCCGCCTGATAGCTTCTGTCTACAAACAGGCAGCAGCCGTCAGCCACTATCCGCAGGCCTATGCCCGTGAGATAGCTTATAGTAAATATATCAGTGAAGTGAACGGGGATAACCGCGAAGCGTATTGCAGGATGCTGGAAAGCATTGCGCGGTCGCTGGTCCCTATCGTGTATAATCTTAATAAATAAAGCGTATGAGTGAGAATGGAAACAGTAACAAGGTGAGAGGGATACTTCAGTTTATAATAGATTTGCTGGGGTTTCTGTTAGGGAGAAAAAAGCAATAGGAAGTGGGGATAGTTCGATATTTGTCAGAAATGAGCTATCCCTTTATCAATGTGACTTCGCCATTACAGGTTCATTTGCCGTCAGTTTTAACTGACGGTTTAGTAAATGATCTATTTCTTTGGACTTTAGTCCCATTTTTAACACACTCTCCATGCTAAGAGAAATGTGGCTAAAGCCAAAAAGAGAAACAACTTGTAATCCGTCAGTTAAAACTGACGGCAAATGAACCTGTAACTAAGCATGCCTTATTGATAACAGATAGCCGATAGACGGATAGACTCCCGTTTTATATATTCGATTGTGAAGCCTAACTGTCAACTGTCTATTGCCTGACCTTCCCGATAAACAGCACATTATTATCATTCTCATTCAGCGATGCTGCCAGCTCCTGAAGTTTCTTTTTATCCTGGCTGGGGCATTTGCCGGAGGCGAGATGCTTTTCTATTTGTTCGGCCAGCTGTCCTGGTTCCAGGTTCTGGATGAAATAGCCACGGTAAAAACTGTGTCCCGGCGATGAGACAGGAAGATTACCGTAGAAGTCGTTTACGAGATTGAAAAAAGAAGATGTATTCTTTTGTTTGTCTATCAGGATATTTCCACCTCCATCCGGTCTGTTATTTCTCCAGTAATAATAGCTGACCATGAAATGGTGGGGTAGTCTGTAATACAGATGAATCGGTTTCTCTTGCGGATTCGGGAATGTCATGGTGAATTCAGGTAACAGACTGTTTCTTAGCGGGTCGTAGACAAAAAGTGTATCTATGCTAGTATGAAAGAAGTCGAAATCATTGCAGTTTCGGTAAGAAAAAATCTCTCCGTCGAAATTGCTGACTATCGTTGTGCCGGTCGCCGGTATCTCTTTTAGAATATTTCCTTCCGTATCTATCTGGAAAGCAAAAGGTTCCCCTTCGTTGAAGGGCATATGCAAGATGGATAAACTTCCATCTTCATTTACCCATATTTTCGGTTTGTTGATTTGTCCGGGAAGTTGGATATCTTTGATCCATTGACCATTTATGTCATACATCATGATTTTTTTACCCACGAAAGGAGTAAAGAAGATATGCCCGTTTTTCTCATCAATACATTCGTCGTAAAGAGTAGCGTCATATTCTCCGGGGCCTCCCCCTATGGAGCCTACATTATGCAGGAATTTACCATTTTTGTCAAATAGTTTGAATACGGCTTGCTCTCTTTGCCGAATACCGATATAATTATCGGTGACATTGATAAACCAAGCTTTGAAATAAGCTTCCTCAGTATTCTCAAAACGAACAATACGGCAATCTTCTATAAAATCGCTGAGAGGAACCTCTATGGTGTCTTTTACGGCTGATAAGTTACATACTGTCAGTTTGTTTCCCGAAGTTTCAACAGTACTGAGACTTCCGTCGTTGGTCTTCATCGCCTTTTGTTTCTGTGTAGAAGGGTTGCAACTTGAAAAACAGGCCAGTAACAAGGCAGCGGATAGGAGTAAAGGAGTTGTTTTCATGTCTGATAGTATTTAAACGGTTGATAATAAACAAAAATACGAATAGCTCGGAATTACGAACTATTCGTATTTGAATATCTCTCTTCGATTATGTTATATTAACTATTTCAGAACAAACTCCATGCTACCGTCAATCCGGCCATTACGATAGCCACCATGCTCATCAATTTGATCAGGATATTGAGGCTCGGTCCGGAAGTATCTTTGAACGGGTCGCCGACAGTATCGCCAACGACAGTCGCTTTGTGAGCTTCACTGCCTTTGCCGCCATGGTTGCCTTCTTCGATATGTTTCTTGGCATTGTCCCAGGCACCGCCGGCATTTGCCATGAAGATAGCCAGGACAAACCCCGTGCTCAACCCGCCGATCAACAACCCGATCACTCCGGTTACCCCGAAGATCAGCCCGGTGACGATCGGAGCGATGATAGCCAGCAACGAAGGTACGATCATTTCATGTTGTGCCCCTTTGGTCGAGATCTCCACGCAACGCGCATAATCGGGTTCCGCTTTCCCTGTCAGGATACCCGGAATTTCGCGGAACTGACGGCGTACTTCTTCCACCATGTGACCCGCGGCACGTCCTACGGCATTCATTGTCAATCCGCAGAACATAAAAGCCATCATCGAACCCAGGAACATGCCCGACAACACTTTCGGGTTCATCAGCGTCACGTCATAATAGACCATGAAATCGGAGAAAGAAGCCTTCGATATCTCCATTGTCCGTCCGTCGGCGAATGAAAGGACAGTCTCTCCCAAACGGAGCAGACCTATTTTGATCTCTTCTATATAAGAAGCCAGCAACGCCAGTCCTGTCAGCGCAGCCGAGCCGATGGCAAAGCCTTTACCTGTAGCGGCCGTGGTATTTCCAAGTGAGTCGAGGGCATCGGTACGTTTGCGCACTTCTTTTCCCAAACCTGACATTTCGGCATTTCCCCCGGCATTGTCGGCGATCGGTCCGTACGCATCGGTTGCCAGCGTGATACCCAATGTTGAAAGCATGCCGACAGCGGCAATACCGATTCCGTAAAGTCCCATGCCGACATTGCTGAAGTCGAATCCGGAAGCAAAGAGGAATGAACAAATGATGCCGACAACAACTGCCAGTACGGGGATGGCGGTAGACATCATCCCCAGCCCCAGTCCCGAGATGATAACGGTTGCCGGTCCGGTCAGACCCGATTCGGATACCCGTTGTGTCGGTTTATACGATTGCGAGGTATAATATTCCGTTGCTTGTCCGATCACGATACCGACCAGCAAGCCGATCACTACCGAACAACTGATCCAGAACCAGTTGTCTAGTCCCAGCGTATATAGTATGCCGAATGTAGAGAGGGCGATCAGTACGGAGCTGAGGTTCGTTCCTGTCGCCAGCGCTTTCAGCAGTTGACGGATAGAAGCATCTTCCTTCGTCCTGACGGCAAAAATACCGAGGATCGAAAGAACGATCCCGACAGCAGCGATCAGCATCGGGGCGATTACGGCCTTGTATTGCATTTCTATATCTCCGGAAGAGACAAAGGCGGCTGCACCCAGGGCGGCGGTCGCCAGTATCGATCCGCAATAAGATTCATACAGGTCGGCTCCCATACCGGCAACGTCACCTACGTTGTCGCCTACGTTATCGGCGATAGTGGCAGGGTTACGCGGGTCGTCTTCCGGGATGCCGGCTTCCACTTTTCCGACGAGGTCGGCACCAACGTCGGCCGCTTTGGTATAGATCCCGCCACCTACACGGGCAAAGAGCGCCTGTGTGGATGCCCCCATTCCGAAGGTAAGCATGGTGGTGGTGATAATGGTCAGTTTATGAGTCGGGTTCAGTGCTTCATCCGGGATAAAAGCATTCAACAGGACATACCAGAAAGAGATGTCGAGCAGTCCGAGCCCCACAACCACCAGCCCCATGACGGCGCCGCTGCGGAAGGCTACCTGCAATCCCTTATTCAGAGATGAACGGGCGGCATTGGCGGTACGGGCAGAGGCATAAGTGGCAGTCTTCATCCCCAGGAATCCCGCCAGTCCTGAGAAGAAACCGCCGGTCAGGAAGGCGATGGGAACCCATTCGTTCTGCACACCGAAACCATAAGCCATTATGGAAAACAGGATAACCAATACAAGGAAGACCGATGCCACTACCTTGTACTGTTGCTTCAGGTACGACATCGCACCTTCACGCACATAAGAAGCGATCTTTGCCATCGTTTCCGTTCCTTCACTCTCTTTCATCATTTGCCGGAAGAAGAACCAGGCAAATACCAGCGCCAGAACCGACGCCACGGGTACAATCCAGAAAATACTAGTTATCATAGTCGTTCGATTTAAAGTGATTCAAGACCTTATTTTGTCTCCCGTAAATGTAACGAAAATAAAGAAGTGGAGAAACTTTTTCGTAAATAATAATGTTTCATTCTAAAAAAAACAGCATATTTGTCACGTTAAAGAGAGAAAACATACAATGACGCAAGAATCGAACCATAAGACCTATAAACTGGGATTGGCCTTAAGCGGAGGAGGCGCGAAAGGTTTTGCACACCTGGGAGTATTCAAATTACTGGAGGAGTGCGGGCTGATGCCGGATGTCATCGTCGGGACGAGTGTCGGGTCGTTGATGGGGACTTTGTTTGCCGACGGTTATTCGGCGGATGAGTTGAAAGAACTCTTTACCGGCCGTGAATTCTCCGAATTCGCACAGCTTCAGCTTCCCAAATCCGGATTGTTTGACAGTAAACGTTTCCGGTATTTTTTGAAACGCCATTTGAGAGCCAAGACATTTGAGGAGCTGAAGATCCCTATGATAGTGGTTGCGACCGATCTCGATAACGGCGAAAGCCATGAGTTTAAGAGCGGGCCTATCGTGGAGGCAGTGACTGCTTCGTGCAGTATCCCGATCATTTTCAGCCCGGTGGTCATCAACGGAGTGCATTATGTGGATGGCGGGTTGTTCCATAATTTCCCGGTATCTATTATCCGCGATATGTGCGAGAGGGTGATCGGGGTGAACGTCAGCCCGCTTGTTCCCCAAAAATACAAGCAAACGATCTTTCATATTGCAGAGCGTTCCTACCATTATATGTTCCGGGCGAATACGCTGGAAGACCGGGAGATGTGCGACGTGCTGATCGAGGCGGAAGAATTCGGCATGTATAAGACCTTTGATCTGGAGAATGTGGAACAGATTGCGCGTATCGGTTACGATGCGGCGATCCGGGCATTCGAACTGGTGATACAAGAGAATAAATATGAAACCCTGGTGAAAGCGATTATGGCACGAAAGAACAATATACTCATGCCATAGCTTTGTCCGGCACTGGTCCGGGCAACTTTTACCGATAATTTTTAAAGTGGATAAAGCGATGAAACAAATGGATAAGATGGTCATTTATCAGGTATTTCCCCGTTGGTTCGGAAATTTGAGATCTTCGTTGGTAAAGAACGGCAGTAAGGAAGAAAACGGAGTAGGTAAGTTCTCCGCCTTTTCGTCGACGGCACTGGCTAAGATCAAGGAGTTGGGTACTACGCATATCTGGTATACCGGAGTGATAGAACATGCCACCCAGACTGATTATACCGCTTATCAGATACGTAAGGATCATGCGGACGTGGTGAAGGGTAAAGCCGGTTCGCCTTATGCTATAAAAGATTATTATGATATAGATCCCGACCTGGCTGAAAAGGTGCCGAACCGGATGAAAGAGTTTGAAGCGCTGGTGAAACGTACACACGAGGCCGGATTGAAGGTGATCATTGATTTTGTGCCTAACCACGTGGCACGCGAGTATCATTCGGATGCGCGTATGTCGTATGTGGAAGACCTGGGCCAGCATGATAATACGACGAAAGGATTCGACCGCAATAATAATTTCTATTATATCCCCGGATGTCCGTTACACCTCTCGTTTGCCGATTCGCATGGTGATTATGACTATAGCGAGTTCCCGGCAAAAGTAACCGGAAATGACTGTTTCAGTCCTTCCCCCGGAAAGAACGACTGGTATGAGACAGTCAAACTCAACTATGGTGTGGATTATGTGAACGGGCGGATCGGTCATTTCGACCCGATTCCGAATACCTGGACGAAGATGCTGGATATCCTGCTGTACTGGGCGGATAAAGGTGTGGACGGTTTCCGTTGCGATATGGCGGAAATGGTGCCTGTGGAATTTTGGAACTGGGTGATCCCGAGGGTGAAAGAAAAACATAATGTGTGCTTTATAGCCGAGGTTTATAACCCGGCGGAGTACCGTAACTATATTTTTAACGGTCATTTTGATTATCTCTATGACAAAGTAGGCTTGTACGATACGGTGCGCGCAGTTATGTGTAACCAGTCTCCGGCAAGTAATATCTCTTACACCTGGCAAGGATTGGAGGGTATCCAGTCGCATATGCTGAATTTCCTGGAAAACCATGACGAGCAGCGTGTTGCTTCTTATTTCTTTGCAGGCGATGCCCGTCCGGGTATTCCCGGTATGATCGTATCGGCGATGATGAATACGAATCCGGTCATGATCTACAGCGGTCAGGAACTGGGCGAACCGGGCATGGACGAGGAAGGGTTCAGCGGCCGCGACGGTCGTACGACGATATTCGATTACTGGAGCGTCGATAGCTTGCGTAAATGGATCAACGACTGGAAGTTCGACGGCGCCGGGTTAACGGCCGAACAGCGTGCCCTGCGCGAAAAGTATGCTAAGATACTGAATGTGGCAAAGACGGAACAGGCGATTACACAGGGGGCTTTCTTCGACCTGATGTATGCCAATTCGAGGAATCCGTATTTCAATACGCACCGGCAGTATGCCTTTATGCGTAAATTCCGTAATGAAGTCGTACTGATTGTCGTTAATTTCGACAAGAACGAACAGACCGTACGGGTGAAGATCCCTACGGAAGCTTTTCAAACATTGGGATTTGACGATAACAAAGCGGCTGTACAGACCGATTTGCTGACGGGAGAGACTTGTGTCAGTACGTTGACGACGGCTTGTCCGTACCAGCTGGTTCTGCCGGCCTATTCCGGTAGAATACTGCGTTTTACGTATAAATGATAAACATGATATCGAGAGATAAAAAGTAATAGGGGCAGGCACAACTTGCCCTTATTGTTGAAAGTTTTCCGAAGATAAAGGGATTATTGCAAATAAGTTTTGTACTTTTGCACCACAATTCAAATCTATTTACTTAAGATAAATATTCGGAATAATGAGTGCACAAACTCCTTTCTTGGTGTTTTCGGGAACCAACTCCCGGTATCTTGCAGAGAAAATTTGCAATAGTCTTGGTTGTCCTCTGGGACAGATGAACATTCAACATTTTGCTGACGGAGAATTTTCAGTTTCTTATGAAGAATCTATCCGTGGCCGCGATGTGTTCCTGGTTCAATCGACATTTCCTAATTCGGATAATCTGATGGAATTGCTCCTGATGATTGACGCTGCTAAACGTGCTTCCGCACACTCTGTAATTGCTGTAGTTCCTTATTTTGGTTGGGCCCGTCAGGACAGAAAGGATAAACCCCGTGTATCTATCGGTGCGAAACTGATCGCCGATATGTTGAGCACTGCCGGTATTGACCGTCTGATCACGATGGATTTGCATGCAGACCAGATCCAGGGATTCTTCAATGTTCCTGTCGATCACTTGTATGCTTCTTCTATCTTCCTGGATTATATCAAGGGCGAACTGCCTTTGGATAACTTGTGTATCGCTACTCCTGATGTAGGTGGTACGAAACGCGCCAGCAGCTATTCCAAATATCTGGGATTGCCGATGGTTATTTGTCATAAGTCACGTCTGCGTGCCAATGAAGTTGCAGAAATGCGTATCATCGGTGATGTAGAAGGTCTGGATGTCCTGTTGGTAGACGACATGGTCGATACAGCCGGTACGATCACGAAAGCTGCTAACCTGATGATAGAAAATGGTGCTAAGTCGGTACGTGCGATTGCCAGTCATGCTGTCATGTCTGACCCGGCTTCTACCCGTGTAGACCAGTCTGCATTGACGGAAATGATCTTTACGGATTCTATTCCTTACGCAAAGAAATGCGAGAAGGTGAAAGTTTTGTCTGTTGCCGATATGTTTGCCGAAGCGATCCGTCGTGTTTGCAGTGGCGAATCTATCAGTTCTTTATATGCTATTTAATTAGCAGGATTAATGATATAAAAAGGCTGCCGTCTGTTGATGGCAGCCTTTTTTATGTTTGATCCTTGGGGTTATCCGATGTAACCTTTCAAGGCGTTTACGTAATTCTCGAATGCCTGCCGTCCTGTAGGTGTTATCCGGCAGGTCGTACGGGGTTTCTTTCCGACAAAGCTCTTTTCTACTTCTATATAACCGGCTTCGCTCAGTTTGTCTATCTGCACACTCAGGTTCCCCGCCGTAGCCTGTGTCTTTTCTTTCAAATAGACGAATTCAGCCTCCTCGACCGAAAGGAGGATAGACATCACGGCAAGCCGTAATTGTGAATGAAGTAACGGATCTAGTTCTTTAAACATTGCTTTTTGGCTTTATTGTTGACGATATGTCCGGGAATAATCATCATAAACACGAACGATAAACCGAAGTAAAGATACCATAAAGTTGTCGCTTTTTCGCCAATCATCAGCATGGTAAGCATATAGATTGCGATAATAAAAGCGATCTGAGGTGTATATGTCATCCAGCGCTCCTGTATGATAATGCCGGTAATGGAAACGCCAATTCCGCAATAAATCAAAGAGAGCGGTAACATCAGAATAAAGTCGATATACCGGGCGAAACTAAATTCGATGATACCGATCGTCAGAAAAGTAACGATGAACATCCAGCCCATTACCTGCCATACCTTTGAGATGACTTTGTCGGTGTAAGTCACTACTTTAGGAGGTCTTTGTCTTTGTCTGTAAGACATTATCGGCCATATAACGAACATCAACATCCATCCCCAACTCCATATAAAGTTGTGTGTAAGACTAATTAGTACAAATAAAACGATCGATAGGGCCGTTGTGAAATAGCCATATATTAGCATGATATTCCCTTGTCCAATCTCCATGTTCTTTTTACTGGAGTTTATCATTTGAGTGATGAGCGCTAGACTCTCTTTCTCGTTCAATTTTTTGTCTTCCATGATTTTATATGTTTTATTGTTGTTTGTAACAGGTTGATTTTACATTAATGTCATTTGTCGGACAGTCTTCTTCTCGCTCTTCTTTGATCATGTAATGACAAACTATCTCCAATATCAGATTGATGCCCCAGCCGGCAATTACCCATAGAACCCACCAGTAATGTGGGGTTGTGACATAATTTACTACAGCCAGAAAACTGCATATAACGATATAGCGGAGGATGTTCATCTTCAGCTGTGCTGGAAATGAATTGTTTTTCTTGTTTGAGTTTACTGTTGCTTCCATTGTTGTTCCCTCTTTAATTGTTGTTTGTAAAATGGTTTATATTATAAACCATATATAGATTAAAAAAGTGCAAGGAGCTGCGCATATCTCACTTGCACTTTGCAAATATAAAATGGTTTATAATATAAACCAAATAAAAGTAAGGAAAAATGAACCGATTAGATATAAATTTATTTTTCCATTCTGTCTGATTAGATTTATATGCTATACTAAATGGATTTACAATGGCGGGAAATCAGTGGTTGATAACTATCAACCGAACGGCCGATAATTATTAACCATGCGGTTGACGGTTATCGACCGTATGGCTGACAATTATCGGCCGTTAAAAACTACAGGAATAAATGAGGAAAGTTAAGGAGAAACTTCCTGTTTAGTAGTGATTTAGGTGATAAAAGGGTGCATGGTATGTGGGTGTACTCTTTTATTATCTAAAATAGATCGGCATGAGAACCTGTATCTGTAAATAAAAGTATTAATTCTGTATTGTTTTGGTCCCATACCAACAACCAGTCCGATTGAATATGACATTCCCACAGGCCTTCGTATTTGCCACTTAATTTGTGTGGACGATATTCTGCAGGGAGAGTTCCGGTCGTTTCAAGAAGTTTGGATACTTTTTCGAATATGGAAATATTGTATCCTCTTTTTCACAGAGTTTCAAATCTTTTTTGAATTTGCCTGTATAGTTGAGTGTGTATTTCTTGTTCATCCGAAAATTTGTTTCATCATATCCTCCGTGCTTTCAGCATGATATATTCTTCCTGCTTTCACATCTTCCAAAGCCTCGTCCAATCCACATTTCTTTTCTTTGCGGATTTTGACGCTTCCTCCCATGCTTTTTACCAGTTTACGTATAGCAGATACGTATTTTTCGGGAATGGAGATTTCGAATGTTTTTAAAGTTGTTGTTTCCATAGTTGTTTATATTATAGTCTGATACAAAGATAGGTATAATTATTGACAAAGGTTTATTTATCTTCGTCGATTATCATACCGCTACCCAGACAGAGATGATGGTTTTTGTCGTAGACAACACCGTACTGGCCGGGGGCGATTCCCTGTATTTTGTTCTCGGACTCGATGCGATATAAATCTCCGATACGGCGGATACGTCCCGGGGTAAAGTCCGGTGTATGGCGGATTTTGAAGGTGATCTCCTTCTCGTCGGTAAACTCTCCCCACGGGTCTTCGGTGATGAAGTCGAAACCGTGCAGGTTGATCGTTTTGCCGTATTGTGTTTCCGGGTCGTAACCGTTGGAGACGTAGATGATATTACGTTTGATATCTTTTTTGATAACGAACCAGGGACCGCCGCTCAATCCGAGACCTTTGCGTTGCCCGATCGTGTGAAACCAGTAGCCGTTGTGTTTGCCTAAGACTTTACCCGTTTCCAGTTCGACGATCTTGCCGACACGTTTTCCCAGGTAACGTTCGATAAAGTCATTATAGTTGATCTTGCCGAGGAAACAGATACCCTGGCTGTCCTTACGCATGGCGCTGGGTAGCTTCTGTTCGGCAGCGATGGCGCGTACTTCGGATTTCATCAGGTGCCCGATCGGAAACATCAGCTTCTGGATTTGCAGACGGGTGATCTGTCCGAGGAAGTCGGTCTGGTCCTTTACCGGGTCTTTAGCGGTAGAAAGCCATACTTTGCCGTCTATCTCGGTCGTTGTGGCGTAATGGCCGGTTGCGATCTTGTCGAAGTCTTTTCCCCATTTCTCTTCGAAGCAGCCGAACTTGATAAATTTGTTGCACATCATGTCCGGGTTGGGAGTGAGGCCGCGCTTCACCGAGTCGATCGTGTAGCTGACAACCTTGTCCCAATATTCGTCATGCAGGGATACCACTTCGAAGCGGCAACCGTATTTACGTGCTATATAAGATGTTATTTCTATGTCTTCTTCGGCAGGACAGTCGATATATCCGTCTTTATCTTCCATACCGATACGGATATAGAAGATGGTAGGATCGTATCCTGCCTCCTTCAACTGATGGACAACTACAGAGCTGTCCACACCTCCTGATACTAATGCTGCTATTTCCATTCTTTCTAAATATATCGGCTACAAAGGTACAAAATATTAGGGTGATATTCCTATGGCTTCGATTTATTCGTTACCTTTGCAGGAGAGCCTTTCGTTGTAATACTTCAGAAAAAACAAAAGAGTTATTATAAATAATATGAGAAATACAATAGTATCGCTTATGACAGCAATGGCATTGACTGCTTGTGCTGGTCCGAAAGAAAATAAAGGACAGGCACCGCAGGGGGATTTTAATTATGTGGTAGACCAGTTCGCCGACCTGCAGATTCTTCGTTATCAGGTTCCCGGATTCGAGTCTCTTTCATTGAAACAAAAACAGTTATTATATCATTTGTCGCAGGCTGCGCTGATGGGCCGCGATATATTCTTTGATCAGAATTGTCGCTATAACCTGCCGATCCGTCGCACACTGGAGACGATTTATACAACGTATAAAGGAAACCGGGAAGATGCGCAGTTCAAGGCGCTGGAGACTTACCTGAAACGGGTGTGGTTTTCAAGCGGCATCCATCATCATTATGCAGAGGATAAGTTTGTTCCCGGATTTACACCTGAGTTTTTTAAGAGTTGTCTGGAACAGGTAGACGTGACCAACCTCCCTTTACGTGAAGGGCAGACACTGGAGCAGTTTGTCGCTGAGATATCTCCGGTGATCTTTGATCCGTCCGTATTGGCGAAACGTACCGTGCAGAGCGGTGATCAGGATCTGATTCTGGCATCCGCCAATAATTACTATGGCGGAGGTGTTACCGAGAAAGAGGTGGAAGGCTTTTATTCTGCCATGAAAGCGGGAAAAGATACTATCACCCCGATTTCTTACGGTCTGAACAGCCGTTTGGTGAAAGAGAACGGAAAGATCGTTGAGAAAGTATGGAAAGTCGGCGGCCTTTATTCGGCAGCCATCGAACAGATAGTCGGCGAGTTGCAGAAAGCCGTGCCTTTTGCCGAGAACGATACACAGAAAGCGATCATTGAAAAACTGATCGAATACTATCAGACGGGCGATCTGAAAACGTTCGATGCTTATTCCATCCTTTGGGTAGAAGATACGACATCCGATGTGGACTTTGTAAACGGTTTTATCGAAACCTACGGCGATCCGCTGGGAATGAAGGCTAGTTGGGAATCTACCGTGAACTTTATCAACAAGGAAGCGACAAAGCGTACAAAGATTATCAGCGATAACGCACAATGGTTTGAAGACCATTCCCCGGTAGACAAACGTTTCAAAAAAGAAAAGGTGAAAGGGGTAAGTGCCAAGGTGATTACCATCGCTATGCTGGGAGGCGATTGTTATCCGGCAACTCCGATCGGCATCAATCTGCCGAATGCAGACTGGATACGCCGCGACCACGGTTCGAAATCAGTTACTATCGAGAATATAACGGAAGCCTACGATAAGGCTTCGCAAGGCAATGGTTTTAGCGAAGAGTTCGTTTGGAGTGACGTTGAACGTGAGGCGTTGAAGAAATACGGATTTATCACGGATAATTTACATACGGATTTACACGAATGTCTGGGACATGGTTCCGGTAAACTGTTGCCGGATACGGAATCCGGAGCCTTGAAAGCGTACGATTCTACACTCGAAGAAGCTCGTGCCGACCTGTTCGGACTGTATTATCTGGGTGATCCGAAATTAGTGGAATTAGGTTTGGTGCCGGATGCAGAAGCATATAAGGCAGAGTATTATAAGTATATTATGAATGGCCTGATGACACAACTTGTCCGTATCGAAGCCGGTAAGAATGTGGAAGAAGCCCACATGCGTAACCGTCAGTTGATTGCCCAATGGGCCTACGAGAACGGTAAAGCCGATAATGTGATCGAATATAAGAAACGTGACGGTAAAACATACGTAGTTGTAAACGATTACGAAAAACTCCGTAATCTCTTCGGTACGTTACTGGCTGAAGTACAGCGAATCAAGAGCGAAGGCGATTTTGCAGCCGGAAAGAAACTGGTGGAAGATTATGGCGTAAAAGTAGACCAGACATTACACGACGAGGTGCTTGCCCGTTATGCCAAACTGAACCTGGCTCCTTACAAAGGTTTTGTGAACCCGATTATGAAAGAGGTGAAGAACGATAACGGAGAAGTGACCGATATCGTCCTCGATTATACCGAAGGTTACACGGACCAGATGCTCCGCTACAGTAACGATTATTCATTCCTCCCATCTTACAACGACTAAGCTATGTTGCAGGACCAATTAAAAGAAATAAGAACCCAGCTCCGCATGGCGATGAATGGCGTTACATCCACCAGCATGCGCGAGAAGGGGATAATTTATAAACTGAACTTCGGCGTACCTCTGCCCGAAATAAAGCAGATTGCCGCTACGCACGAACCCGGTTCGGAGCTGGCAGCTGCTCTGTGGAAAGAAGACATCCGTGAGTTCAAGATACTGGCATCCATGTTGCAGCCTGCGGATGATTTTCCTTTCGATCAGGCAAAGCAATGGGTGAAAGAAATACCCTATCTGGAAATCGCGGAACAATGCAGCCGTAATCTGTTTTGCAAGTTGCCTTATGTAGATAACCTTCTTCTGGGATTAATCTTCAATGTGGAAGACGAGTATGCTCGTACGGTGGCCTACCTGATTTGGGCGGAACTGTTCAAGGAGGGGAAAACTGTGGTTGCACCGGTAAGAGCTGCATTCATAGTGGAATGTATGCGTTCGATTGCCTGGCCCGACTTCGGCGCTACCTGGAAAGAGAAGCAGGCAGCTGTAAAAGCAATGAAATTTTACGGTCGCCAGTCTGCCGATCATGCCCGGCAAATGTTAAGTGGTTTCGATGAGTTTCCGGAGTTCATGGAGACGCCGGAAGGACAGGAAATATATAATGATTTAAAATTTGAATTTGAATATTATAGCTAAGGCTTTGCGTTTAAAATAAATGCGCTAACTTTGTCGGTCGCGTAGAGTCGCAACGAAATGGATGAAAAGAAGTACATAGAGATGAAGCAGTCGTTTACGGAGTATCTGACTGAGAAAAAACTACGAAAGACGGAGGAAAGATATGCTATATTTGAATGCATATGTCGTTTCTCGGGTCATTTCGACATGTACTCACTCCAGGAAAAACTGGAAGAGACGAACTTCCATGTGAGCAAGGCAACGCTTTACAATACGCTGGACGTGCTGGAAGACGGTGGCCTGATCGTGCGGCATCAACTCAACGCCCAATCGGTTCAATACGAACTCCGGGCTTTGGCGGAAACGCATCTTCATCTGATTTGTATGAAGTGCGGGGCGATCCGGGAAATGAAAGACAGTATGCTGAAAAAGGATGTCAACAATCTGAAGATATCCCGTTTCACACCTGAGTTTCATGCGTTGTATATTTATGGGATATGCAGTAAATGCAAGTTCAAGCTTCAGCAGAAGAATGGTAAATAAGAATATTAATAGTCTATTATAAAGATAACATGAAAGTAGATGTTTTATTAGGATTGCAATGGGGTGACGAGGGCAAAGGTAAAGTTGTCGACGTGCTGACTCCGAATTACGATGTAATCACTCGTTTTCAGGGAGGTCCCAATGCAGGACACACATTGGAGTTTAACGGAGAAAAGTATATCCTTCGTTCTATTCCGTCAGGTATTTTCCAGGGTGGAAAAGTGAATGTAATCGGTAATGGCGTCGTTCTCGACCCGTTATTGTTCAAGCAGGAAGCCGAAGCGCTTGCTGCCAGTGGTCACGACCTGACCAAACAACTTTGTATTTCCAAGAAGGCACACCTGATCCTGCCTACCCACCGTATGCTGGATGCTGCTTACGAAGCGGCTAAAGGTTCCGGTAAGATCGGTACGACCGGTAAAGGTATCGGCCCGACATATACAGACAAGATCAGCCGTAACGGTCTCCGTGTAGGTGACTTGCTGCATAACTTCGATGAAAAATATGCTGCTGCCAAGGCACGTCACGAAGCAATCCTGAAATCACTGAACTATTCTTATGATATCAAGGAACTGGAAGCTCAATGGTTTGAAGCATTGGAATATTTGAAACAATTCAACCTGATCGACAGCGAGCATGTGGTAAACAACTACCTGAAAGGCGGCAAGTCTGTTTTGGCAGAAGGCGCACAGGGAACTATGCTGGATATCGACTTCGGTTCTTATCCGTTCGTGACTTCTTCGAATACGATCTGTGCCGGTTGTTGTACAGGTTTGGGCGTATCTCCGCGCAATATCGGTGAAGTATACGGTATCTTCAAGGCGTATTGTACACGTGTCGGCAGCGGTCCGTTCCCGACAGAGTTGTTCGATGAAACAGGCGATCAGCTTTGTACGTTAGGACATGAGTTCGGTTCTGTAACAGGACGTAAACGTCGTTGCGGTTGGATCGACCTGGTAGCTTTGAAATATGCAGTTATGATTAACGGCGTAAGTCAGCTTATCATGATGAAGAGCGACGTGCTCGATAGCTTCGAAACGATCAAGGCTTGTGTGGCTTACAAGATCAATGGCGAAGAAGTAACGGAATTTCCGTTCGAGATTGACGATACGATCGAACCGGTATACGTTGAACTGCCGGGTTGGAAGACTGACATGACAAAGATGCAGAGCGAAGACGAATTCCCTGAAGAATTCAACGCTTACCTTTCCTTCCTGGAAGAAGAGTTGGGTGTTCCCGTTAAAATCGTGTCAGTAGGGCCTGACCGTGAACAGACAATTATCCGGTATACGGAAGAATAAACCTCACATACTATTACAAAATGGCAGAAGACCACCTCTCGAAGGCCCATCTTCTGCCATTTTTGTTTTTGGCAGACTTTTTGTAAGACATTTCTTGTATAACACTTAATTAATTAGAGCATTATGAGCATGTATTGGATTATATTTATTGGTTTTGCCTTGTTAAGCTGGCTGGTATCTTCCCGACTGAAAAACAAGTTTGAGAAGTATTCTAAGATCCCTATGCCTAACGGTATGACCGGAAAGGATGTGGCTGAGAAGATGTTGCATGATAACGGCATCTACGACGTGAAGGTGATTTCTACTCCCGGACATTTGACAGACCATTACAATCCTGCAAATCAAACGGTGAATCTTAGTGAATCGGTATATTACAGTAATAGTATTGCTGCGGCAGCCGTTGCAGCCCATGAATGCGGTCATGCGGTACAGCATGCCACTTCGTATGCTCCGCTGAAGATGCGGTCGGCATTGGTACCGGTGGTCAGCTTCGCTTCGAATATTATGACGTGGGTGTTGCTGGGCGGTATGTTGCTGATCCATCAGTTCCCACAGTTGCTGCTGTTCGGTATCATTCTGTTCGCATCGACGACATTGTTCAGCTTTATCACGTTGCCGGTCGAGATCAATGCCAGCCAGCGTGCGTTGGTATGGTTGAGCAGGGCCGGTATAACGAATGTCAGTACGCATGGTATGGCTGAAGATGCGCTGCGTTCTGCTGCTTATACCTATGTGGTGGCTGCTTTAGGGTCGTTGGCTACATTATTATATTATATAATGATCTTCCTGGGCGGAAGAAGCCGTGACTAAACGGAAATGACTGCGGCAGCGGATAAAACTGGCTGCTGCAGTGAATATAGCTGACTGCCGCACTTGATAACAATAGCTGCCGCACTCAATTCAATTGGGCGCGGCAGCTATTGTTATTTCCTTTTCTTCTTTGTTCTGCTGAACTTACCTTCCATATAAAGTGCCCAGATTAGAAATCCGAGTGCCATTCCCATAAAGAGTAAACCTACAAATATAAAATCGGGCATGACTAATCCTCCTTTAGTTTAATGAATAATAAACCAATAAATAAAAAACCTGAGACTAATCCTAATCCGCCCCAGTAAATAAGAGTGTTCTGTCCTTCCAGGTCTTTTAATAAAGTTGTTATAACAACACCTGTTGCCATATATTTTGCAAAATCAATGCAAAAACTGCCAAATTCGCCATACAATACTTTCTTTTGTTTCTTCTGTTTCTTTTTCATAGTCTCGTTATCTTTTGATTATGATGCAAACATAATAAAAAGAAACCGGTAAAACAATCAACTTAACCGGAAAACTACGAAATTGAAACAAAATACCTACCTTTGCATTCCGAATAATAATTTAATAGCTAAAAGTCGGTTAGCTCCGACGATAAACAAGAGCAAACGATATATGCAGAAGCCGTCTATACCAAAAGGTACCAGAGATTTTTCGCCTGAAGAAATGGCGAAACGTAATTATATATTCAATACGATTCGTGAAGTATATCATCTGTACGGATTTCAGCAAATAGAAACCCCAGCCATGGAAAACCTGTCGACCCTGATGGGCAAGTATGGTGAGGAAGGTGATAAACTGCTTTTCAAGATATTAAACTCAGGAGATTGCTTTTCGGGCATCACCGATGAGGAGTTGCTGGAACGCAATGCCGTACGGTTCGGTGTGAAAGCCTGCGAGAAAGGTTTGCGTTACGACCTGACCGTTCCTTTCGCCCGTTACGTGGTGCAGCACCGCAATGACATAACATTCCCCTTCAAACGTTATCAGATACAACCCGTATGGCGTGCCGACCGTCCGCAGAAAGGACGTTACCGCGAGTTTTACCAGTGCGACGGCGATGTGGTTGGTTCCGATTCGCTGATCAATGAGGTGGAACTGATCCAGATCATGGATGAGGTATTCTATCGCTTCGGTATCCGTGTCTGCATCAAGATGAACAACCGTAAGATATTGTCAGGTATTGCAGAGATCATCGGCGAAGCGGACAAGATCGTAGATATTACCGTGGCTATCGATAAGCTGGACAAGATCGGACTGGACAATGTGAATGAAGAACTTCGCTCGAAAGGGCTTTCCGAAGAAGCCATTGCCCGCCTGCAACCGATCATCAAGTTGTCGGGAACCAACCGTGAGAAACTGGCTGTCCTGAAAGAACAGCTGGCTACCTCCGAGATCGCCATGAAGGGTATTGAAGAAATGACCTTCATCCTCGACCGTATCGACCAGCTGCCTATGCGTGCCGAACTGGAACTCGACTTGACGTTGGCCCGCGGATTGAACTATTATACCGGAGCTATCTTTGAAGTAAAAGCCCTGGATGTACAGATCGGAAGTATCACCGGTGGCGGACGATATGACAACTTGACCGGTGTATTTGGTATGGACGGTGTGTCAGGTGTCGGTATCTCTTTCGGTGCAGACCGCATCTTCGACGTATTGAACCAGCTGGATCTCTATCCTGCCGATTCGTTAATGACAACACAGCTGTTGTTTGTCAACTTCGGAGCGACGGAAGAAAGTTATCTGTTGCCCATTATCTCTCAGGTGCGTGCTGCCGGAATCCGTACCGAACTATTCCCGGAAGCAGCCAAGATGAAGAAGCAGATGGGATATGCCGATACAAAGAAAATCCCGTTTGTCGCTATCGTCGGCGAAACGGAAATGAACGAAGGAAAGATCAACCTGAAGAATATGATCACAGGCGAGCAAAAGCCTGTTACTGTGGAAGAGCTGATTGCACAGTTCTGATCAGATCAGAGATATTTTAATATGCAACGACTTCTCTTTTTCCAGGAGAAGTCGTTGTTCCTTATACCTACCGTGAAATGAAAGCATATCAATTAATTCTCACTTTCGCATTATGCCTTTCGGCCTGCTCTTTCCAACCGCGTGCATCGTGGGTGACGACGACCGAAGGTGAACAATGGGTTGAACAAGACGATCTCGTCTCTGCATCTTCTGATACCATTCCTGATATCGATGCGGTTGTTCACACCGGTAAGAAACTCCAGAAGATAGACGGTTTCGGTGCCTGTTTCAACGAACTGGGCTGGATATCCCTGAGCAAACTCGACCCGACAGTCCGCGAAGAGATCCTCGAAGAGCTCTTCTTCCCGGAGATAGGAGCGAACTTTACCATCTGCCGTATGCCGGTAGGAGCCAACGACTTCTCCCGTGACTGGTACTCATATAACGAAACCGACGGTGATTTCGATATGCAATACTTCACTATCGCCAACGATCAACAAACATTGATCCCTTTCATCAAAGGTGCACAGAAATACAATCCTGACCTGAGTATCTGGGCTTCCCCCTGGTGTCCCCCTTCCTGGATGAAATACAATAAGCACTATGCCTCTGCTTATACCGGCGAAACCTATAGCGAGAAATACCGCAACGGTCTGCCCGCCGATAAAGTCGGCTACGAAGGCACAGACATGTTTATCCAGGATTCGCTTTATCTCCGGGCGTATGCCCTTTACTTTTCCAAATTCATCGAAGCCTACCGCGGACAAGGCATCAATATATTTGCCGTTATGCCCCAGAACGAATTTAATTCGGCACAGATATTCCCCAGCTGTTGCTGGACTGCCGCCTCTTTGGCCGACTTTATCGGTAACTACCTCGGCCCGGCTATGAAGGAACTGGATGTCAAAGTTATGTTCGGAACGATGGAACGTGCCAACGAAGCCCTTGTCGATACCATTCTGACCAATCCGGTAAGTGGAAAGTATATCAGCGGTGTCGGTTTCCAATGGGCGGGAAAAGGAGCGATCAAAGGAGTCCACGAGCGCTATCCGGCTATGAGGCTCTATCAGACCGAGCAGGAATGCGGCGACGGCAGGAACGACTGGAGCGGTGCCGTTTATTCCTGGAACCTGATGCGCCATTACCTGGAGAACGGTGCATCTGCCTATATGTACTGGAATATCTCGCTCGATAAAGGCGGCATCAGCCGATGGGGATGGGCGCAAAATTCTTTAGTTGTAGTCGATCCAGATGCGAAAACATTCCATTATACACCTGAATATTACGTAATGAAGCATCTGAGCCACTACGTCCAGCCCGGTGCCCGCAAGCTCGAAACCTCCGGACAGTACAGCAACCTGATGGCTTTCGTCAATCCTGACAAAAGTATTGTTGTCGCTTTGGCAAACGAAGGTAATGAAGAACGTCAGGTCTCTGTTGAAATCGACGGTAGTGTCTACCAGCCTGTACTGCCGGCTCATTCCATCGCTACGCTACTGATAGACTAATCTGGAATATACTATATATTAATGTAAGGGACGTAAGGTTTTAATCTTTTCGTCCCTTATTCTTTTTTCTTTTGGCAAGCCTGAAAATCAAATTTTAGCTAGCTCGAAATTAAATTTAAGTATACTCAAAAGAAAAGAATATTACTGGTTTTAGGTTAAAAGACAGCTACCTATGAACTACTTTCCTGCAACTTTTGTTCTAGTCGGGAAGCATGAGAGGCGGAATGTATAGTCATCCTGTCAGTCATGTCGGCGTATCTACCGGTTCGTTTATGCAAAATTGTCAGTCTTTTCCCTGTCAATTAATTTGGCACAGATTTCGCATAGGAGTTAACGTGAATTAGAAAATCACGTATAAACATAATATTATTAACATTAAAAATATATCAAAAGATGAACATTAGACCATTAGCAGACAGAGTGCTTATCAAGCCCGCTGCAGCAGAAGAAAAGACACTTGGCGGAATCATTATCCCGGATTCAGCAAAAGAAAAACCTTTAAAAGGTGAAGTTGTTGCCGTAGGTAACGGAACAAAGGATGAAGAAATGGTTGTAAAAGCTGGTGATACTGTATTGTACGGAAAGTATGCAGGAACAGAGATCGAACTGGAAGGTGAAAAGTATCTGATCATGCGTCAGTCTGATATCCTGGCTATTATCTAATTCATTAACGGACAATAAAAAAATAATATAATCATGGCAAAAGAAATTAAGTACGATATGGATGCCCGCGACCTTTTGAAGAAAGGTGTGGACGAATTGGCAAATGCAGTAAAAGTAACATTAGGCCCGAAAGGCCGTAACGTGATCATCGAAAAGAAATTCGGTGCTCCTCACATTACAAAAGACGGTGTAACGGTTGCAAAAGAAGTTGAATTGGCTTGCCCGTTCGAAAACATGGGTGCACAGTTGGTAAAAGAAGTTGCTTCGAAGACTAACGACAATGCAGGTGACGGTACGACTACTGCTACTGTATTGGCACAATCCATCATCGGTGTCGGTTTGAAGAACGTTACAGCAGGTGCTAACCCTATGGACCTGAAACGCGGTATCGACAAAGCCGTTGCCAAAGTGGTTGAAAAGATCGCTGACCAGGCTGAAGAAGTAGGTGACCAGTTCGAAAAGATCGAACACGTAGCTAAAATCTCTGCCAACGGTGACGAAACGATCGGTAAACTGATTGCTGAAGCTATGCAGAAAGTGAAGAAAGAAGGCGTTATCACAGTAGAAGAAGCGAAAGGTACTGAAACTACAGTAGACGTAGTGGAAGGTATGCAGTTCGACCGTGGTTACATCTCTCCGTACTTCGTAACAAATACAGAAAAGATGGAATGCGAGATGGAAAATCCGTATATCCTGATCTACGACAAGAAGATCTCTGTATTGAAAGACCTGCTTCCTATCCTTGAACCGGCTGTTCAGAGCGGACGTCCTCTGTTGATCATCGCTGAAGATATCGACAGTGAAGCATTGGCTACATTGGTAGTGAACCGTCTGCGTGGTTCTCTGAAGATCTGTGCAGTGAAGGCTCCGGGCTTCGGCGATCGTCGTAAAGCGATGTTGGAAGATATCGCAGTGCTGACTGGTGGTGTTGTTATCTCTGAAGAAAAAGGTTTGAAACTGGAAGGTGCTACAATGGATATGTTGGGTACTGCCGAAAAGATCACTGTAGACAAAGATACTACGATCATTGTGAACGGTGCAGGCGACAAAGCAGCTATCCAGGCTCGTATCGGTCAGATCAAGACTCAGATCGAAAACACTACTTCCGATTACGATAAAGAAAAACTGCAGGAACGTCTGGCTAAGATGGCAGGTGGTGTAGCTGTTCTTTACGTAGGTGCTCCTTCTGAAGTGGAAATGAAAGAAAAGAAAGACCGTGTTGACGATGCTTTGCATGCAACCCGCGCTGCTATCGAAGAAGGTACAGTTCCTGGTGGTGGTGTAGCTTACATCCGTGCTATTGAAGCATTGGAAGGAATGAAGGGCGAAAACGAAGACGAAACAACAGGTATCGAAATCGTTAAACGTGCGATCGAAGAACCGTTGCGTCAGATCGTTGAAAACGCAGGTAAAGAAGGTGCCGTTATCGTTCAGAAAGTAAAAGAAGGTAAGGGTGACTTCGGTTACAATGCTCGTACAGACAAATACGAAAACCTGTGTGCAGCAGGTGTGATCGACCCAGCTAAGGTAACTCGTGTTGCTTTGGAAAATGCAGCTTCTATCGCTGGTATGTTCCTGACAACAGAGTGTGTGATCGCTGAAAAGAAAGAAGAAGGTCCTGCTATGCCTCCGATGAACCCGGGTATGGGTGGCGGTATGGGTGGTATGATGTAATTCTTCCCATCAAGATAAAACCGGAAACGGCTGCTTCCCGAAAAGGAAGTGGCCGTTTTTTTATTATATTTGTCGCGGTTTACATATATAATAATGTATAGTGATAAAGATTAAAGAAGGATTCAAAGGAGAACGATTCGTCTTCTTGCCGGACGAGTTACTTGAAACGTATAGCCATGAGCCGCTTGTCGGCAATCTGTACGTTCGTAAGATCGGCTTCTTCCCGAAAGTCAAGTACCATTACGTACAAAAAGACCAGGGTTGCAGCTATGCTATGCTTATCTACTGTACGGAAGGAGAGGGGTGGTACACCATTCACGGCAAGACGTATCCGGTGAAACAGAATCAATACATTATTATACCTCCGAACGTTCCCTATTCGTTCGGTGCTTCCGAGAACGATCCCTGGACTATCTACTGGGTGCACTTTATGGGGAAGCTGAGTGGCGAGTTCCTTTCGCCGACGCCCATACCCGGAACGATCCTTCCGGGCGAATATTCACGTCTGCAGGACAGGATACAATTATTCGAGGAGATCTACAGTTGTTTTTCGATGGGGTATATAAAGGAATATATGGTTTATTCCTCCATGTGTCTTTACATGTTTCTTACCTCTTTTTTATATCTGGAGCAGTACCGTTATATTAATTTACCTAATCATAAAGAGTATTCGTTTTCTTCGAGGGTGATCCATTATATGAATGAAAACCTGGAGCGGAATCTTACTTTAGACCAGTTGGCAGCCTACTTCAAATATTCCCCGTCGCACTTCTCCATGCTTTTCCAGCGGGAGACAGGCGTTTCGCCGATCAGTTATTTTATCCGGCTGAAGATACAGAAGGCATGCCAGTATATAGAGCTGACTGCGCTGAAACTGAATGAGATATCTACAAAGCTTGGTTTTGAAGAACCGGCATACTTTTCGCGTACTTTTACGAAGATAATGGGTATATCACCTTCCGAATATCGCCGTCGGGAGTCCGAACATGGGATGGTCTGACAGGAATAACGTAGGTTGTACGTGAAAACGTGTAATTTGTCCTTTTTAAACTTGGAATAGGATAAGAAAGCATGGTTAAAGGGAAAAAAATATATCAAAAAAATAGTCTAACTAAAAAAGATATGTATCTTTGCGTTATGTTTTTGGTGCGAGGTATGCACTGTTAGGATTGAAAGAGATCCGTTGTTGAGCTTTATTTTTTATTACAAGATAGATTTATTAGAACTTTATATTTTATTACTAATTAAATTATTTGATTATGAACAAAAAGTTTTCTACTTTGTTCGCCGCGTTCCTTGTGGCAAGCAGTAGTTTTTCAATTTTTGCTCAAAATGCGGTACCAGCCTGGTATAAGACAGGTGATACTTACAAGGCTGCATTTGAAGATCCTACTGAAGCACAATTGAAAGCCGCTGCGAAATTTAACCTTCTCGATGGAGATGCGTTAGTAAATAAAACTCATCCGGTTAATATTTGGAAGTATACTTTACCTTTGAATAAGGTGGCTGATGCTACTCTTCTTCCTGGTATGTTTGTTTCTTTCGATTCAGAGGCCAGCCCTGTTGCAGGAGGTGACTATCTGTCAACTGGCGAGTTTTATGACAATGTCAATAAACCTCATTACGGTATTACAACAGTAAAGGATTTTAATTATCTGGGTGTTAGACCAACCAGAGAAGTTAAGAGCCGTGTTGAATTCGTATTTGATACAAGAGGTTTGACAGATGCAACAAGTTTCCATTTCTGGATTAGCCGTTTAGAAAACGCTAATGTAAACCGTAATCTGTTATGGAAGATTGAAACAGCTGAAGTTTTAGAGCTGGATGGAACTACTCGTGGTGAACTTCCTTATGACGAAGTTTATGACGATGGTTTTAAAATTGACAAGAATGGTGTAACTGTAGGTGCTAATACAACACCGGAGGCTTACCAGGTTATGTTCAATGCAACTGGCGCAGGTAAAATTAACATTGATAATGCTATTATCCGTGTTGTTCTTGAATCAGAATATTCTGTAGCTGATGAAAGTGAAACTTCTGATACTTTGGAACCTGTGACATTGTTCGGTGACATTAATCTTGATTTCATTCGTCCTCACGTAGAAATAGATTATGAAACAGAAAAAGAATTCCGTGTAGGTGTTAACCGTTCTACTGAATGCGATGCTTCTGAAATGGATGTTAAGATCTGGAAGTTCAATGATAAGATGGCTGGTGCTGAAACTCCTCACCATGTTCAGGCTACTTATTTGAAACTGAATGTGAAAGCTCCTATCGTTCTTGAAAAGATTGGTAATGTTGCTATTACTGAAGGTAACTTCTCTCAGGCAACAGAAGCTGACGGAAGTAGAAGTTTCTATGTACGTGCAGGTTTGTTCAATGAATATAATCCGGTTGACTGGTCAAACGTAAAGGTTGTTTATCATGTTGAACCAGGAACAAAGGTTGATCAATGGAAATTGGATGACTATGTATTTGCAACAACAACTGCATCCAGTACAGATACAGCGTTTGTAAGACATAGCGTAGATGCTCGCGGTACTTTCAAATTCGGTGACGACCTGGTATTTACAAAATACGAAGAAGTGCTCGAAACAACTATCGACTTTACTTATCTGCCTATGTTTGTCAGTGACTGCGCAGCAGGTGGACCAGTTGCTGAAATGTTAGTTGCTGAGTCAGGTAATTGCGATGGTGGTAGATTGGATCTTGAATTGTTGACTCCTGCTGATCCGGGTTCTACCGACAGATGGGAAGATAAGATTGAATTCTTAGGATTCAACTGGTACTTCGAAGGTAACTTGGTAGAAGCACATAAGCATACAAAATGTATTCCTGGAGAAGCTATTACTTGCCAGGGTAATCTGGCTGAAGGTTGGACAGTGAAAGCTGCTTTCCACTTTGCTTCAGAAAACATGAACATCGATCAGGATGAAGCTTATAATATAGAAGAAAAATGGGGCTTATTGGCAACATTGAATGCTCAGAATGATTGCGAAGGTTATTCAGGACAGGATTTGATCAATCTGGGTGAAGTTTATTATCCGGGTGTTCTGACTACATCTGCTCGTACTCAGCACGTATGGACTAACTGGAAAGGTGTTGAAACAGAAGATGGTACTGTTGCTACTGTATCAAGTACATTAGCTAATGTAATGAACATTACAGACGGTTTGCTTGCTGCTGCTGACAGAAATTCAGGAGGAGAAGGTCTTATCGGTTCTATAAGTGAAGCTGTTAAGGGTGGTGCTGAAGTATTTGCTGCTCCTTACTTTACTAATAAAGATTCTTATGTATGGGGTATCGGTGGTTCTTCTCGTAACCATGTCGTTCATGTATATGCTACAGGTTTGAAACCGGATGCTGACGATCCTAACTTTACAACTATCCGTCTGTACAAACAGGCTATGGAAATTGGTGAAAGAGAAGTTGTACAAGATAAGAACTTCTATTTCTCAACAGAATACGCAAATGCCGTTTGGAATCGTGGTGATGTTGGTGGTCTTGAACCGCAACCAGGATCTGTTTGGCGTGGTGAAAGTGCTGGTGACACATTGTATATCCGTGTTCCGTACAAACAAGCTAATCTGGATGCCCTGAAAAATAACGGTATTGCTGTTAAGGTTAAATATACTCCTCAGTCTAAAACTGATTTGGTTCCGACAGAAGAAATCCTGACAGATATGGCTCAGTTCGGTCTGTTGACGAATGATGCAGGCGACGGTAAAGCTAATCATCCGGGATGGGAAAAAGAATTGACAGGTTTCAACCAGTTCAATGTAGTTGGTTCTGTATTTAAAGGTCTTGTTTCTACTATGACAGGTGACAAACCGGTAGGTGCTTATACTAGCTTGTTAGGAAATATCCAGGATCTTGATGAGTTTGAACATGGTGAATATGATTCTAACGTATTCCGTGATCTTTATACTAAGAACTACGCTACTTATTACCTGGGTCAGGAACAGTGCTACGAAGTGAAAGACGGTACTTTCGTTATCGCAGGTTTGAACCTTGTTGCTCCGGTAACTGTGGAAACAAGCATGTCTAATAAGATTGGTGCATTCGACCACGATACAACTGTTATCATTGGTACTTTGGATGCTGGCAAATTGATTCCTAACAAATATGGTGAATTACTTGCTTACGTTAAGTCTACATTCAAACCGTCTGACAAGGCTGGTATCGTTCCTGATACAATCCATTCAGCAATTGATAACAAAGACTTCATCTACAATTATGTAAATGACACAGTTCGTCTGTATCCGATGCAGATCAAAGACCAGATCAGCTGGACTTATGTATATGGTTTGGATGAAAAGTATGCTGATAAAAATGTAGAAAACAATAAGGGACAAACTAACAGTTATACTAACTTGTTCTATATCTACGGAGCTTATCGTAATGATACTGTAGCTACTCGTATCTATGGTGATGTTAAACAACCTGAACTGTATTTCGCTGCTACAGCTGATACAAAGGCTGCTAAGTTGGCTAAGTTAGACTTCGGTGCTGTTACATTCATTGATGATGACATTGCTGCAACTAAACAAATCTATCTGATTGGTAAAGACCTGCCGGCAATCGATCCTACTGAAGAAGTATCTAAAGTAATCGCTATCTCTCCTGCTGGTGCATTGATTGCTTCTACAGAAGGTAAGAACCAGGCTGAATATGTAAGCGAAGCTATTATTCCGGTTTCTATCGACCTGTTGGCTGATAAGAACGACCATGATTTGGTTGCAGACGTATTAGCAGCAAGCACATTGTGCAACTGTACTGTAGATCTTCCGGTTAATTATTCTCCGGTTCTGAGTGCTCCTGTAGTTGATACTAAATATTTGTCTGATAACATTAACGGTAGCAAGGCTGAATTCAGATGGTCTGCAGTTCCGGGTGTTCATTACTACAAAGTAGAACTTGGTCAGTACGAAAAACAGAACACTTCTAAGAATATCTTTATCTCTGAAGTGAAAGCTGAAGAAGGTACAATTATGGTTGAATTGTTCAACGGAACAGGTGAAGTTATCAATCCGTTGCTGCACCACAACTATAAGCTGACTATCATGAAGAATGGCGCTGAATATAAGACAATGGATGTTATTTCAACAAATACTCATTTGAATGAAGCTTATAAGGCTGAAGCATTTGACGTTGACGCTGATTTGAGCCCGGCTAACACTTATACAGTTCTGTTGAAAGAAGGTGGCAAGCAGATCGATATCTTCGAATTCACTAACACAACTCGTTTGTCTCGTGACGAAAAAGATGGTCTTGAAGAAAACACTGGCGCATTCAATAAGAATGACTGGAATCCTGACTTCGGTTCTCTGCCGGTAGCTAGTTATATGGAAGAATCACCTAAGTGGGATTTCATCTTTGTACAAGGTATTGAATCTGAAGAAGTAGGTCCTACGTCAACTTCAATCAGAGCAATCAACTTGAAACCGCAGACTGAATATGCAGTACGCGTAACTGCTTACAGCTATTCTCCTTCAGTAGTGAAAGCTGCAGCTTCTGAAATCGCTAAGTTCGGTACTTCAATCTTCACAGAAGGTTCTGGTGATATGAAGTTCGACGAAGATTCTTACAACCCGCCGACAGATAACGAAAATATCTCGACAGATGCTGTTAAGGTAATCGGTGGAGTAGGTGCTGTAACAATCCAGGGTGCTGCTAACAAGACTGTAGTTGTTACAAATGTATTAGGACAGACAGTTGCAAGAACAGTTGTTTCTTCTGATAACGTTAAGATTTCTGCTCCTGCAGGTATCGTAGTAGTAGCTGTAGAAGGCGAAAGCGCAGTGAAAGCTGTTGTTAAGTAAATAATATACCGGAAAGACTGAACAGTCTGAAAGTATTCCAACATAGAAACTCCGTCGGGAAACCGGCGGAGTTTTTTTATGATGGAATGTTGTTACGGCAAATTGTATGCTTCTTTTCTTGAAAATTCAGATGAAATAATATAAAAAGAACGTCTGAATATTTTGCAGTATGAAAAAAAACACTACCTTTGCACCGCAATCACGAGAGATTGCTTACCTGAAAGTAATGAAATGCCCAGGTGGCGGAATTGGTAGACGCGCACGTTTCAGGTGCGTGTGTCGCGAGGCGTGCAGGTTCGAGTCCTGTTCTGGGCACTTCCGAAAGCGGACAACTGATAAAGTTGCCCGCTTTTTTTATGTCCGTATTTTTTTATATATTTGAGCCAAAATGGAGAGGATGCAGCAATATACGGAAGATGAAATAGTAGAACAACTGCGGGATCCGGCCCGGCAAAGGGATGCTTTTGCCAGAGTCGTGAGCCTTTACGGGGAAAAGTTATACTGGCAGATACGAAAGATGGTATTGAGCCATGACGATGCAAATGACCTTTTGCAGAATACTTTTCTGAAAGCCTGGACAAATATCGATTATTTCCGGGGCGAGGCGAAGTTGTCTACCTGGCTGTATAAAATTGCCATCAACGAATGTATTACCTTCCTGAACCGCCAGCGGAATATGAACAATGTATCGATCGACGATACCGACATCTTTTTGCTGGAACGTCTGAAAGGAGACGAATACTTTGACGGTGACGAAGCTCAGATGAAGTTGCAGAAAGCGATTCTCACCTTACCGGAGAAACAACGTTTAGTGTTTACCATGAAATACTTTGACGAGATGAAATATGAAGATATGTCAGAGGTTCTCGGAACTTCTGTCGGTGCCTTGAAGGCCTCTTATCATCATGCAGTCAAAAAAGTCGAGGAGTTTTTAACAAAAGACATTTAAACCTTTTGGGCAGAAGCTCGTCAAAGGTGTATTAAAACGGAAGTGTATGGAAAAAGAACAAAACAATCTGGATCGTTTTAAAGGAAAGAATCCTTTTACTGTGCCCGATGGGTACATGAAGGATCTCACGGCTAATATAATGAGCCAGTTGCCGGAGAAGCCGCGCGTAGAGGCAAAGAAAGTCTCTATGATAGACCGTGTGCGTCCCTGGTTGTATATGGCGGCGGTATTTGCCGGGCTGGGATTGTTCTTTAAAGCAATAGTTGGTTTCGACGGTGAAAAGAGCCAGTCTGATACACTGTTGGTGCAGTCGACAGATGCGTCGGAAACAAAAGCAGCGATACTCGAAGCGGAAAATGAAGAATATCTGGAATATCTGGAAGCCCAGTATACAGATTATCTTTTAGCAGAAGAATTGGGCAATTATGAATAAATTGACGAAAAAAAGAAGTTATTAGCATATTTTTGTAATAATAATTGTATGAGCAAAATATTTTTTATTACATTTGTGGCGATTTCAGTTTTATTCTCTTCGAAAGTGTTGGCGCAGGGAGATAAACAACATCGACATTTTGACAAGGAGGCCTTTCAGGCAAAAAGAAATGCCTTTATTACAGCTGAAGTAGGGTTGACACCGGAAGAAGCTGCAGCTTTCATTCCTTTGTGTAATGAATTGCAGGAGAAGATGTTTGAAGTTGGCCGTGAATGCCGTAGACTGTCAAAGGATCTGAAGCATATGAAATCTCCGACGGAAAGCGATTATTCAAAAGTAAATGATGAATGTATCGGAGTCAAGATGAAGGAGGCAGCTTTAGAGAAAGAATATTACGAAAAATTTAAAAAGATATTATCGCCAGAGAAACTTTATAAATATAGGCGTGCCGAATATAAGTTTGCACGAAGTTTTATGAAGGGACCGGACGATAAGAAAGAAGAAAACAAGAAAAAATAAAATATTATCATTATTTGTGTTTTTTGTTTAGATTTAGTTTTGGCGTTTAAGTTAAGGGAGGGGTGGCGACGTGATGTCGGTTCCCCTTTTGTTTTTTATAAACCTTTCGATTTAGCTTCATCCCATATCTTATCCATCTCTTCCAAAGACATTTCTTTTAGTGAGCGTCCTTCTTTAATGGTATGATCTTCCAGATAGTTGAAACGGCGGATAAACTTCTGGTTTGTGCGTTCCAGTGCGTTGTCAGGATTGATCTTATACAAGCGGGCGGCATTGATCAGGCTGAAGAACAGGTCGCCGAATTCAGCTTCCATCTTATCCGTATCCATTTTGTCGATCTCTTCTTTCAGCTCTGTGAATTCCTCGTGCACTTTATCCCATACCTGGTCGCGTTGTTCCCAATCGAAACCGACGTTGCGGGCTTTATCCTGGATACGGTGGGCTTTAACGACAGAGGGAAGGGAAGAAGGGACACCTTCCAGTACAGTTTTGTTTCCGCCTTTTTCTTTTAGTTTTATCTGTTCCCAGCTTTGTTCTACCTTCTGGGCAGTATCTGCAGATGCATCGCCGAATACGTGCGGATGACGGAAGATCAGTTTCTGGCAGAGGCTGTCGCATACATCTTTGATATCGAAAGCTTCTTTCTCTTCACCGATCTTTGCATAGAAAACGATATGAAGGAGCAGGTCACCCAGTTCTTTCTTGATGTTGTAGTTATCATTTTTCATGATTGCATCGCACAATTCGTAGGTTTCCTCGATTGTGTTGGTGCGCAGACTCTCGTTTGTCTGTTTTCTGTCCCAGGGACATTTCACCCGGAGTTCATCCAGGATGTCGAGTAGTTGCCCGAAGGCTTCCATTTTTTCTTCTTTTGTTGCCATTGAATAAGATGCCAATTTGATAATGTGCCAAATATGCCAATTGAAATACTCTTTTCGCTTGAGAGTATCCAATTGGCATATTCGCACATTGATTTATTTATTACTTTTTATTTTGCTCTTTGAAAGCTTTCAATCCGTTTTCAAGGAATTGTATATATTTCGATACATCTTCGTTGAAGGCGTAAGACGGGCCGAGCGGTTTACCTTCGTCATTCAACAGAATGTAGAAAGGTTGCGCATTGGCTCCGAACTTACTTCTTTGGAGATAACTCCATTTGTCACCGATCGTTTTCAGTTTACGGACTTTACCGTGTTCTTCTATTTCTATCGGTTTAGGCAGTTTGGTTTTGTCGTCTACCATCAGGGTGATCAGTACGTAATCCTTCTCAAGTAATTGTTTTACTTTCGGATCTGTCCATACGGATGCTTCCATCTTACGGCAGTTTACACAACCGAAACCGGAGAAGTCGATCATAACCGGCTTGTTTACCCGTTTGGCATAAGCCATACCACTTTCGTAATCATCGAAGGGGGCATGTACTTCATCGTTGTACAGACTGAAATCCTGTGTGTACAAAGGAGGAGCAAAGGCACTGATCGATTTCAGCGGCGCACCCCAAAGTCCAGGTATCATATAAACGGCGAAACCAAAGGAGATGATTGCCATGAAAAGACGTGGTACGGATACATATTTTACATCGCTGTCATGGCTGAATTTGATCTTGCCCAGCAGGTAGAGTCCTAACAGGAAGAATATCACGATCCATAAAACGATAAATACTTCGCGGTCAAGTAGACGCCAGCCGTAAGCCAGATCGGCAACAGAAAGGAATTTTAATGCCAGTGCCAGTTCCAGGAAGCCTAATACCACTTTGACAGAGTTAAGCCATCCGCCGGATTTAGGCATACTTTGCAGCATATTCGGGAAGATAGCGAACAAACTGAACGGAATGGAAAGTGCCAATGCAAATCCGAACATTCCGATAGCCGGACCCACAGCCGTACCCATAGATGCCGCTTGTACCAGCAGTGTACCGATGATTGGACCCGTGCAGGAGAAAGATACCAGTACCAGTGTAAACGACATGAAGAAGATACTTAATATACCGGTCGTAGAATCCGCTTTACTATCCAGTTTTGTAGTCCATGATGCAGGTAATACCATTTCAAATGCCCCGAAGAACGAGATAGCAAATACAACCAGCAACAGGAAGAATATGATATTGAAAATAGCGTTCGTCGACAGGTCGTTCAAGGCGCTTGCCCCGAAAATACCTGTGATGAGTAATCCCATCACCAAATAAATTACGATGATAGACAGACCATAAGTGACGGCATCGCGGATCGCTTTCTTTCGGTCTTTAGTACGTTTCAGGAAGAAACTGACCGTCATCGGGATCATCGGCCATACACATGGAGTCAGCAAGGCGATTAGTCCCCCGAGGAATCCGGCGAAGAAGATGAATAACCAGGAAGTATCTGTTGCAGTAACGGTTGTGTCGCCATACGCTTTCAGGTCATCGATAACAGGTGTCCATAAAGCAGCGTCGTCTGTCAGTGCGTTAGCAATCTTTTCCGGATTAGCGATGACTACCTCTTCTTTGGCTACCGGATCAGGTGTAGTAAGAGTTTTCCCTTCTTCTATGACCAGGTTTGTGTCCGGTTGTTCCTTTGTCACATCGTCTTTTTCCACGACTGGGGCATCGGCAGGCAATGTCAGTTTTGTATTTTTACTGTCGAAAGCAAAGCTCACACGGTCAGGCGGCAGACAGGTTTCGTCGTTGCAGACCATAAATTCTACTTCACCTTCAATCTTGAACTTTTTAGGATCGAGGATTTTTACCTTTTGGGTAAAAGTAACGGCACCGGGGAACCAGCGGAGATCCATTGCAAATTGCTCGTCGTAAACGACAGTCGGTTTGATGTTGGACACCGGTTGTCCGATCAGTTCTGCCCCCTGAAGCGTTTCAAAGGTGAACGAGGTCGATACAGGTCCTCCTTCCGGCAGATTCATATCGTATAAATGCCAGCCCTTTTCGATTGTGGCGGCAAATACGATTTCTTTTTCGGCAGATTTGGAGTCCTCCAGTTTTATTTTCCACTTGACAGGCTGATGGATTTGAGCCTGTACGGCTAGTGTTACGAACACCAGCAATAAGATGCTAAAGAGTTTCTTCATTACTATGTCTATATTTCTGTCTGTGTTTATTTAGCTAATGACACGAAAGCATCCGGGATACGTGTTTCGAAGCGCATTTCTTCTCCTGTCTCCGGATGAATAAAGTAGAGCCGTCGGGCATGAAGCATCAGCCGTCCGGCGGGATCGGTTTCTGCGCCGTACTTATAATCGCCGGCGATCGGGTGTCCGATGGATTCCATCTGGACACGTATCTGGTTTTTGCGGCCTGTCTCCAGGTCGAGCTCCAGCAAAGAATAATGGCCGTTGCTATGCAACACGCGATAACGGGTGATCGCTTCTTTTCCTTCGCCTTCGGCTGTTACATAAACCTGCATTTTCGTATTTTCAATCAGGTTGGAGACGATCAGGTCGGAGTCTTTTTCCGGGCGACCTTCCACAACGGCAACGTACGTGCGTTCGGTGATTGCCGAGTTCCAGTTCGATTGCAGAGCTTTTTGCACGCGCTGGTTCTTGGCGAACATCATCAGTCCGGACGTATCACGGTCGAGACGGTGCAGGACAAAGATCTTGCTTCGCGGATCATTTTTCTTGACATAATCGCTAAGCAGATGGTAGGCAGTACGTTCCTTTACACGATCGCTGGAAACAGACAGGAGTCCGTTTTTCTTGTTGACAACGATCAGGTCGTCATCTTCCCAGACAATATGCAGCAAGGGGTTACTGAACTCCACCTTCCCTCGTTCGTAACTGATCTCGACTTCGTCTCCCGGCACTAAAGGAGCGTTGAACAGGGAAGTAACTTTCCCGTTTATCAAGATTTGTCCGTGGGCAAGTAATGCCTTAACGGAACTTTTGCTCTGTTCGCTCAACAATTGAAACAGAAAAGCAAGCAATGTATTCTCTTCCTTAACCGAAACTTTGCGTCCGCGAGGGGCTTTTTTTAGATTTGTGTCTTTGTAACCTGAGCGTCTTCTCATTTTATTTCATAAATAATTCACAAAGATACTGGCAATTGCGGAATGTTGCAAGTCGTCTTTGTATATCTTAGCTGTTAATCTGTGAGCCTTTCGTTATTTTGTGATAATTAATTCCTCTTTTCTGATTAATTTTATATATTTATATTCAGGAATGACACAGTGATATAAAGTTATAAACTTAAAACTGATACTTTATGGTAAAACAAATTGCATTATCTTTTGTAGATGCTATAAATATCCATGATATAGATAAAATATATTCATTAATGGCTGATGATCATTTGTTTATAGACGCTTATGCTTCAGAAGTTCATGGAAGGGAAGAAATGAAAAGATCCTGGATCGGTTATTTTGAATGGTTTCCGGATTATAGGATTGAGGTGACTGATGTATTTGTCGATGAGGAGAAGGTGGCTATTTTCGGAATAGCTAGCGGAACTTATCGTGGAGAAGTAACGGATGATGGCAGAAACCGGTACAAACTTCCGGCAGCATGGAAAGTTGTTGTAGGAAACAATAAAGTAAAACTTTGGCAAGTGATTTGCGATTCAAAGATACCATTTGATATAATGAATGAGGTAGATAAAAATATCGTAGATAAATTGTATACTGATACACAAAAGTAGTTCAGTTCTTATAGCTATGTTTTTTATTTATGGCGCCCTTATAAATATTTTTGAGGACGCCGTAAATATTCATGAGAGCTTCATAGATATTGGGGGCATCCTCGAAAATAGAAAAGTCCTTAATGAGCGTAGACATTCGTTGCTGCAGTCAGTCCGTTTATTGTTTCAACCAAGCGGATAAATTCCCGTTTGTAACCTTGGCGATCGTTTACCAGTCCGCTTTGTGCCAGAGAGATCACCTGATTATATGACCCTGTTCCTTTGTATTCGGAGTTGCGGAGCATCTGACCGAACATGGCGACAGCCGATGCAAAATAGAAATCAGGGGAAAGCTTGTTGCTGCTGTTTGCTTTCAGTTTATTCTCTATCAGTTGACTGACATCGCTGTAGGGAGCTTTGTAACGCAAGCGTATAGTCAGTAACTCCGGTTCTGCAAACTGCATGGTGTGAGGAGCATTGTTCGGTTTTATTTCGTAAAAAGCCGTAACCGTATGTCCGGCACCCATTTCACCGGCATCTTTAGTGTCGTCGTTGAAGTCCTTGTTATTCAATAAGCGGCTTTCGTAGCCGACCAGACGATATTCCTGTACCTGTTCAGGATTGAAAACAATCTGTAACTTCACGTCTTTGGCTACGGCATACATCGTACCTCCAAACTCATGGACGAGCGTTTTGTTTGCTTCCTGAATATTATCGATATAGGCATGATTGCCGTTTCCTTTTTCGGCGAGCACCTGCATCTTGTTATCCTTGTAATTTCCCATTCCATAACCCAGAACAGTCAGGAATACACCGCTTTTACGTTCTTTTTCGACTAATCGTTCCAATCCTTCGGAAGATGATACTCCCACATTGAAATCACCATCGGTACAGAGTATCACGCGGTTGTTTCCTTCCCGGATATAATTCTTCCGTGCAATATCATAAGCGAGTTGAATACCGGCACCACCGGCTGTTGAACCTCCAGCTGTCAGTTCATCGAGTGCTTCGCGGATCTTTTGCTTATTACTTCCGGAGGTAGATGGAAGTACCACACCTGCTTCTCCGGCATACACCACGATGGCTACGCGATCTTCTTCCCGCAGATTATTGATCAGGAGCTTCAGGGATGACTTTACCAATCCCAGACGGTCCGGGCCATACATGGAACCTGATACATCAACGAGGAAAACCAGATTGGAAGCCGGTAGATTTTCAGAAGGAATCTCTTTCGCTTTTAGTCCGATACGGACCAGTTGGTTTTCCTTGTTCCAGGGACATGATCCTATTTCGGTAGTGATTTTTACCGGATCTTTCCCTACTGGTTGTTCATAGCTGTAGGAGAAATAGTTGATCAATTCTTCTACGCGGACCGCATCGGCCGGAGGGTTTTGCCCTTCATTGATATAGCGCCGGATCGTCCCGTAAGAAGCGGCATCGACATCGATCGAAAAAGTGGAAAGCGGTTCGTTCTTGACTTTCCTGAATTTGTTTTCTGCCAGTTGGTTATATTCGTTTCTGTTTATTTCCTGATCGTAATAATCGGATGAGGATGTGGTCACCAAAGCTTCGCAACAAACGATTTCTTCTTCTGCAATGATGGGAGCAGCGTCTTCAACGATAGAGAGAACCTCTACCTGTGCCTTCGTCTTTTTCAGTGTTTGTGTTTCAGCCTGCGCCGGATGCGGAACTGGAGGGGGCGTGCAGATTAACGGTTTTTCCTCGACAGGTACTTTAGCCGGACAGATCGCGATAACTGTACTGTCTGTGTTTATTACTTCCTTTGTTTTCGGTATCTGCTTTATTACCAGGAGAAACAGACCGGCAGCCAGGATAGATGCCGTGAGTAAGCTGATGATTGTTGTTTTCGTTTTCATGACTGATCCTGTTTAATGATTAATGAATTGCTTTTACCTGATAGATGCCGCGATAAAGGCGGATTCCATAAATGTTTCGAACTTTTTTGAGAAAGATTTTAATTTAAAGTTTACATTTGTAGAAAAAAACGAGAACAACTTGCTGTTTTTCAGACGTAACATATCGACCTATTCAGATAGCGAACTGCTGCAATTATTCAAGGAAACCGGGAAAAGCGATTATTTCGGTGAACTGTATAATCGCTATATTCCGTTACTTTATGGATTGTGTCTGAAATATTTGCAGGAAGAAGAGAAAGCGCAGGATGCAGTCATGCAGTTGTTTGAAGACCTGCTGCCGAAACTTTCGCGTTACGAGATACGGGAGTTCAGAACCTGGATTTACAGTGTGGCAAAGAACCATTGCTTCCAGCTGTTACGAAAAGAAAATCTCGAGATAGCAACCGATTTCGACCGGCAATTTGTGGAATCGTACGATTTATTGCATCTATTAGATAAAGAAGAGACTAGCGACGATGCCCGTACGGCAGCCCTCAAACATTGTCTGGAGAAGCTGCCCGAACCGCAGCAACGTTGTATCCTGTCTTTTTTTATGGAAGAAATGTCGTACGTCGATATCGTAGAGCAGACCGGATATCAGCTCAAAAGCGTAAAAAGTTATATTCAGAATGGCAAACGCAATCTGAAAAGTTGTATTGAAAAGAGAATGGCGCAATGAAAAATCTGTTGCAATACATACAAGGTTCACGAAAAGGCAAGGAAGCCCATCGTCTGGAAAAAGAGGCGATGAAAGATCCTTTTCTGGCCGATGCACTGGATGGTTTTCAAACAGTGGAGGGCAACCATGTGGAAAGTATCGAAGCAATCCGTCGCCGTATCTCCCGCCGTACTCGTTTCCAAAGAGATCTGATTGCAAAATGGAGTATTGCAGCCAGCTTGTTGATCTGCCTGGGATTTGGCAGTTACTTCTGGTTCAACAGGGAAGTTGGCCTGCCGAAAGAGTTGCAGTCGATGGTTATACAGGAAGAAGCCGTTACACCGCTACTTCCTCCTGAACCGGTGATAACCCGGGCTGCTGCTACCGGCGAATTACAGGAAGAAACGGAAGCGATGCAAAAGAAAGCTCCGGCAGCAGCGAAAAAGCCTGAAGCCAAGATGCGGCAGGTAGCACCTCCGCCGGCACCTTTGGCCGCTGCTCCTGCGACAGCCGAAGTCTTGTCCATTGTTGAAGATGATGCCGATGTGGCAGAAATGATCGTGGCGGAAGAAGAAGTAGCGATGGATGTAACTATGGCCCGTGCCCCGATACACCGGCCGGAACCCGTTATCGGTTATAAAGCCTATGAGGAATATTTGCGTAAGGAACTGATTCGTCCGCAAGACTCGATTTGTAAAGGAATAACCGGAATAGTCGTTGTTGAATTTCATATCGATGACAAAGGCCGCCCTGTCAATCTGGAAGTCAAACGCAGCCTGTGTGCATCGGCGGATAAGGAAGCACTTCGCCTGATCGAAAAAGGTCCGGATTGGAAAGTGGATACGGCTCGGGTTGTTGTTCCTGTTCTTTTTGCTCCGTAAAACAATCTTTTCAAATATTGGGGGTTTGACAATTTGCTTTGTTCGTGTTTTTTTTCTCGTAACTATTCAGCCCCCTAATTCATAACGGAGAGAGTGTGAGTAACTTTTTCCTTGTTGCAATATCATATGGGCATGACACAATAGTGTCATGCCTATGGTATAAACTTCGGTTAAGATTGTTTGTTTTTCTACGATTGGTAACTGATCACATTCTTGGCAATGTCAATAAGAGTCAGAAAGGGGTCTTGTTTCTTTTTCCTTGCCGTATTTATTATGGAATGTAGCACACAAAAAGCACTCGCACCTTCACCGGATTTGAACTGACCACTGACTTTCTGTTTGACTTTCAATGGACGAATCGAGCGTTCACTGGCATTGTTGTCAGGTGGCACATGAAGGTTTTCCAGAAACACGAACAGATGCTCGGCGTGTGGAGATAGTCCATTCCTGAACTCGCGAAAATCATGCCACAGGTGGCTTATGTCTTCTTCCATAAGCTTTTTATAGCGTTCCTTTATATCCGCTATACCTGACACTGAATAATTATCGCTCTTCTGTAAATGGATGCTTTCTCTTAGTAAAGCTAACATTCGCACAGACCAATCTTGTTTTTCATCCAAGACTGTTAGATATATTAATTTCCTCAGTAAATGTGCCAGACAGATTTGATGACCGGCAGTCTTCATGTTGAAATAAGACGAATGGCAATCGGTCACTAATAGACTATTAGGTAGGCCATCAGAGAACTCACTGTCAATGGCCGCTTTCCCACGTGATGAATGAGGAAAAACAAAGGTGGACAATTCATTTTGGAAAACCCATATCCAATACAAGTTCTTATTCAGACGCATACCCGTTTCGTCTGCACCCACTACAGGCGAAGATTGTATTTCCTGCTTTATCTCATTATACTTGATGAGTCCTTGCTTACGCATGCGATTCAATATATTCGACACGCTGCCCTGGCTCATTTGCAAACCATAAAAGTCGTTTAAAACCTCCACCAAACGCTTGAAGGGTATATGCTGTGCCGTACTCAGATAGGCAACCAATGCGTGTATGTTTACACCATAACTGACTCCGGGTTTTACATGCAAAGGGAAATCGGCGCGAATGCAATGACCGCATGTGCATCTTTTCTCAATGCCTATATGATCAGTTACTTTAGGCCTTATCGGAAGAGGTATATCGATGCTCTGACGTATCTCGTATGTAAGACCGTCTATCTCTTGCAGTGAATTGCCACATTGAGCACAATGGATCGGATTGTGGGTTTGAACCTCATCGGGCTTTTCGCTCTTGAGCAAAGTATTTCCTGTATGCCCCCACTAGTCCTCCCGGTTTCTTTTCGGATGAAACCCGCAGGGAGCGGGTGCGACGTATCGCTTGCGCTTTTAAGCTCTCCCGAGAAGGAGGTATATTACTGTTTTGACTGTCTAATTGAGGCTTCTCGTAATGCTCAAGGCGTTCTTTTAGCAACGCATTCTCTATGCGTAATGCCTCATTTTCGCCCTTCAACACCACGTTCTCTTCCTTCATGATATTCTCATTGCGATATGCCTGGCGAAGTATATCTACGATATCTGACACTATATCTTTCATGACTTAAAGATGCTAATAATCAAATTGATATGCGAATAATCAGGTATGTTTTTTCATTAAAACTCATTGCCTTTTAGCTAAAAATATCATTTTGTCAATCTGACAAAAGAGAAGATATACACCCTGAGATACTTAATAAAACATTTAAAAACAGCAAGATAAAAGATCATAATGAGGGGCTGAGTAGTTACTCTTTGAATATCTAAATGATACGTTAAAAAATATTAGTCGCGGGGGTATTTCAATTTTTCCGGTATAGTAATCCGAAATACATGGTATGGTAATATCATTTTGATAAATGAAAAAGTATTAATTTTATCAGACTGTTTAAAAGTTGAAATAATATATTACTTTTGCTAAAAGGGAATAAGTATATAGATATGAATTATATTCAAAGTGATTTTGAAAGGATATATAAGTTGTACTATCCGAAGATGTTTGGTTTTGCCAAAAACTATGTTTTGGCAAATGAAGACGCTGAGAATATAGTGCAGGATGTCTTTTTGGTGCTTTGGGAAAAAAAAGATGAACTTGAAATTACTTATACTCTGACTACCTATTTATTTACTCTTGTTAAAAACAGATGTCTGAATTTTTTGCGGCATAAGCTGATAGAAGAAGAATATAATATCCAGATGAAGGAAGAATTGGGTTTTAAACTATACGCTTTGGAATCGCTGGATTATTCGTATCAATCGGAAACAGAATTGCAGGAAGTTGTCAAACGGGCACTTGATACTTTACCGGAACGTTGCCGGGAGATTTTTATTAAAAGCCGCATAGAGGGGTTAAAGTATAAAGAAATATCGGAAGAACTCGGTATTTCAGTAAATACTGTTGAAAATCAAATAGTCACAGCTTTGAAAAAACTACGTGTAGAACTTAAAGATTATCTTCCTTTACTTTTATTCTTGGTTAAATAATGTTTATTCCGGGGTGTTTTATAGTGGGCTTTTCAGTGATAAGGTTCTAATCTTATATAAAGGAATAAATATGTTGGATTTATTATCAAAATATTTGACGGGGAATATCTCTCCAGAAGAAAAACAAACTCTTTTCCGGGGATTGAAAGAGGATTCCTGTTACAGGAAAGAAGCTGCCGATATGCAAAATTTGTCAGCGCTTATATCTATGGCGGAAGAAGATCGTATGGCTTCTGATGTACAGTATAGTTCATTTGTCAGTTTACGTAGAAAACGTACCATCTTTTCTAATATCCGGAAAATTGCGGGTTATGCAGCTATCATGGTTTTCTCTGTGTTATCGACTTATTTACTGACGACCTATGTTGGAGACGAGAATAATAATCAGGTTCGTTACCAGGAATTTTCTACACCGGCTGGACAGCGGGCAAAGGTTTTACTGACTGATGGTACGGAAGTTTGGTTAAATGCGAATTCAAAATTACGCTATCCGGAACATTTCGGTTTAAAACAGCGGGAAGTCGAATTGCATGGAGAAGCTTTTTTTGAAGTGGAAAAGGATACGAAAAAACCTTTTGTCGTTAAAACGAGTAAAATGGATATAAAAGTGACCGGAACGAAGTTTAATGTGAGTGCATATGATTCTGAAAAATATTTTGTGGCTTCGTTGTTGGAAGGAAGCGTTTCTGTTTTTTGTGCGAATGACCGGAACCGTAGTTATGCACTATGTCCGCAACAACAAATCGTTGTATCCGATCAGTCTTCGGAAGTTTCTTTATTTGAGAATACCGATTTCATGTCCTGGAAAGATGGTGTGTTCATTTTTGATGACATGCTATTAATAGATATTATAAAGAAACTGGAACTTTATTATGACGTTTCAATTATTGTGAAAAACACGAAGCTTGGTAATTTTCGTTATACAGGAAAGTTCAGGCAACGAGATGGGGTAGAAAGTGTTTTGAAAAAGTTGCAGATAGTATATCCGTTTACCTATACGAAGGATGATGATCGTAATCAGATTCTTTTGCAATAGCAAGGATTAATTATAGATATGTTAAACTCTATTTAATAGAAACAACGTGTAGTGGTATTTTCTGTATGAAGGTTCTAATTTTATAAATACAGAAAAGTATATGTATAACCTTAAAAATAATATGCCTATGGTTTAGAAAAAAGAAGTCTTTTTATATATAAAAAGCTGACAGGTGTTCCAGCACCTGTCAGCAATACATCTAACACTCTTAGTCGAAAAAGTATTAAACATTTAATTATACAAAGGTATGGAAAAATATGCTTTGTCAATCTTATTATTTCAAAGAAAACACTTTAAGAAGTTTTTTAATATTATGAGAATTTCAACATTGTTCTTGTTCATCTGTTTTTTTGCATCTTATGCATCGAATGTAAATTCGCAGACGGCAAAAGTAAACATCACAAATGCTCGTATGACTATCGGGACCTTTATCAAACAGGTTGAAAAAGAAACCGGATATATGTTTGTCTATAATAAGGGGGAGATTGATGCGAGTAAAACTGTTTCTTTAAAGAAAGGAGAAAACACTGTAGCCGATTGTTTAAATAGTATTTTTGAAGGATCGGGCATATCGTATGTTTTTGATGACGGTTATGTGGTGCTGACAAGACATGCACAAGCACATGGACCGAATGTATTACAGCAGGATGGAAAAGTGGTCAAAGGGATTGTTACCGATGAAACCGGCATGGCGGTGATCGGTGCCAATGTTTTTGTTAAAGGATCGACTTTAGGTACGGTCACGGATATGGAGGGGAACTTTGCTTTGGAAATTCTTTCAGAAAATGATATTTTGATATTTTCTTATATTGGTTATGTGGAGCAACAAATTCCTGTAAAAAACAGGAAGAACTGGTCTATTGTGCTGAAAGAGGATGCACAGAACCTGGATGAAGTAGTGGTTGTCGGTTATGGAACACAGCGTAAAGGGAATATCGCAACGGCTGTATCAACAGTGAGGGCTGAAGTGTTACAGAATCGTCCGGTTCAGACGGTCGGCGAAGCTTTGCAGGGACAAATTCCTGGGTTGAGCGTAACATCTAAAGGAGCACCTGGTGAGTCGCCTTCGTTGCAGTTGAGAGGTTCCTCTGTCCTGAAATCTGATAATTCATCTGCTCCTTTGGTTTTAGTTGATGGTGTGCCCGCAGACTTCAATTTCCTGAATCCTGAAGATATTGAAAGCATCAATGTCTTGAAGGATGCTGCTTCTGCTGCTATTTACGGTTCACGTGCAGCCAATGGTGTTCTTTTGATTACAACCAAACGAGGTAAGATGGGGAAACCGACTTTCCGCTATAATGGTTCTGTTGGGGTCAATACCCCAATGTATATGCCACAATCAATCAGTTCTGCCGAATATGCAAGAATTAAGAATGAAGCAGAACGGAATATGGGCCGTGCTCCTTTATATTCGGATGAAGAGATTGCACTGTTTGCCAACGGCACGGATCCTAACCGTTATCCAAATACGAATTGGCTGGATATGGCAATACAGAACAGTCTAATGACTCGCCATGCTTTGGAAGCTTCCGGTGGTACGGAAAAGGTTAAATATCTGGTGAGTGCGGGTGTTGATCACCAGACCGGAGTTTTTCCAAATACACAACAGAATGTATTCAATGTACGTTCCAGTACGGATATTAGTATTACTAAAAAGTTTGGTATCTCTTTTGACCTGCGTTATCAGTTGAGAGATATGGATGCTCTGAATAATCAGGAAGATCTTTATAAACAGCTTATTTCTGCAGACCCCACAATGGTTGCTTATTATACAGATGGTTCGTACGGTTATAATGCCGGATTTTTTACCAATCCGCTGGTTCCTCTTTATGAAGGCGGACAGAAATATACGAACAGACACGAAGCTTCGGGTATTTTTAAGCTTGATTATGAATTTATTGAAGGCTTGAAATTTACGGGGATAGCCAATGTGAAATATACTTTCAAGAATGAAGAATCCAGAAGTCGAAAACTGTTCTATACGAATTTTTTTACACAGGAAACTTTTGAAAATGGTGAAAATAGCTTTTCAGATCGTCGTGACTATAATGCTTATTACAATTTACAGGCTTTATTGAATTACAAGAAAAGCTTTGGCATTCATAATCTGGATATTCTGGCTGGTTATCAACAGGAAAGTGAAAATAGCGACTGGCTGAAAGGGGCTCGTTCCGGTTATCCGACCGATATTATCTGGGAGTTGAATCCGGGACCGAAAGATAACTGGAGCAATGACGGTAATGGCGAACATTGGGCGTTGGCCTCTTTTATCGGACGTATCAATTATGATTATGACAATAAATATATTTTGTCATTGAGCATGCGTTCGGATGCCTCTTCCCGTTTTGCAAAAGGTAGCCGCTGGTCTACTTTCCCTTCTGTCGCTGCGGCCTGGAGAATATCCCAGGAATCGTTCATGGCAGGTACGCGTAGTTATTTGGATGATCTGAAGATCAGAGCTTCGTGGGGACAAACCGGTAGTGCAACAGGACTAGGTCTTTATCCAAGCTATACTTTGATATCTACCGGAGGTTTGATCTTGAATAACTCGTATCAGCAGATCGCCTCTTTGAAAACGATCGGAAATCAGGATCTAACCTGGGAACATTCGGATATGTTGAACTTTGGTGTGGATGTGAAGATGCTGAATAGCCGTTTGAATTTTACCGGTGAATATTATATCAAGAATACGAAAGATATTTTACTGGAAATGCCTGTGCCGCTGGAATATGGCTTCGGAAAACCAAATGTAAATGTCGGTCAGATACGTAATAAAGGATGGGAATTATCTTTAAGCTGGAATGACCGGATCAGTGATTTCGGTTATAATGTTTCTGCCAATTTATCGGATAATAAGAATGAAGTAATTGACTTAGGCGGGACTGGTCCGTGGAAAGGTTCTACGACATATACAGAAGTTGGCTTACCATTCAATTCGATTTATGGTTATGAGTCTATGGGATTGTTCCAATCTGATGAAGAAGTAGCTAGTGCACCTTTCCAGAACTCCAATACAGGTGCTGGTGACGTGCGTTATAAGGACCAGAATGGAGATAAAAAGATTGATGCCAACGATCGCGTCGTGCTGGGTGATCCCAATCCACATTATCTCTATGGTCTGAACCTGGGATTCGATTATAAGAATTTCGATTTGAGTATGTTCTTTCAGGGTATTGGTAAGAAAGACAGGATTATTATGGATAATTTTGTGAGACCCTTTACCGATTCATCTATTTTTGAACATCATCTGGACTACTGGAGTCCGGAAAATACAGGAGCTAAATATCCGCGTATACTGAATAAGGATGATGGGACACATAATTATCAGCAGTCCGACTTCTGGATGATCAATGCCGGATATTTCCGCATGAAAAATTTGCAGATAGGATATACTATTCCACGTGAAATCCTTAGAACGGTTGGGTTTGACAGGGTTCGCCTCTATTTCTCTGCAAACAACTTGTTCACGATCTCTGATTTTGTGCCGGGAATGGATCCGGAATCAGAGAAGTCTGTGTCTTATCCGTTTGCACGGACATATTCATTTGGTTTGAATGTTCAATTTTAAAAAGCAGAAAAAATGAAATCAATAAAAATATATATATGTACAGCTTTGATGGCTCTCGGTTTTTCTTCGTGCGACAGTTTTCTGACAACACCTCCACTGGATCAAATATCGGAAGATCAATGGTGGAGTGATAAGAACCAGACAGAAATGATGGTAAAAGGTGCTTACCAGTATGTGTATGGTCCGACAGAGGTTGTATTGCGTGACTGCTTCAGTGATAATGCGACACATCGTGATGCTAAATATAAGGAAATAGGTAATGGTACGTATACAACCCAGAGTGCTGCTGTAAAAGATGAGTGGAAGTATGCTTCTATAGCTAAACTGAATTATATATTGGAAGGTATCGAGAAAGCAAAAGGTCAGATATCCGAAGATGAATATCTTCGCTTTAATGCGGAGGTCCGTTTTATCCGTGCCTTTGTTTATTATGATATGGTTTTCTTTTTTGGCGATGTACCTTTGATTACAAAAACACTGAGTGTATCTGAATCTCGTGAAACTTCACGCCAGTCTCGTCAGGAAGTAATGAACTTTATTTTAACGGAACTGGAAGAAGGGGTATTACCGAATATTGAGAATACTTCTGTGACAGAAAGCGGTCGTGTAAATAAACAGGTTGTGAATGCTTTCCTTTCCCGTATTTATCTGCATGAGAAGAATTATGAAAAGGTGTTGTTTTATACGAATGAGGTGATGAAGTCTGGTAAATATGAGTTGCATTCCAATTATGACGAACTGTTCCGGCCGCAGGCGGATGCAAGTAATAAAGAGGTTATTTTTGAACGTCAGTACAGTTCTCCTCTGTATGTACACGAATTAAATCGAAACTTGTCTCCGGCTTCCTCTATCTATGCCGGTTGGTCGCATGTGCTGGGTTTGCAGGAATTAGTGGATGATTACGAATGTTTGAATGGACACCCTGTTTCAGAGTGTGAATCTCTGGGTTGTGAATATTTTCAACAACGGAAAGAGGTGGAAACTGAAATACATCGTGGAGAATATGATTTCCGTGACCCTCGTTTAGCAGCTACGATTATGTGGCCGTACTGGGAATGGAAAGTGGATGGAAACGTGCTTTCACGTTATGGTGTAGATGATCCGGACAGTAAAGATTATGTCAAGAAGGAGACCCACATGACTGGTTTTTTAGTAACCAAATGGGTGGATCTGCAAGGGGAATATGCTGATCGTACACGTGGAGCTAAAAATATGACCATCTTACGTTACGCGGATATCCTTTTGATGCGTGCCGAGGCTCTGATCGAATCAGGTCAGGATTTGGGAGAAGCTTTGAGGTTGATCAACCAGATTCGTCAAAGAGCTGGAATGCCTGAGATTGCAATGGCCTCGCAGTCTGCATTACGGGAAAAACTTCGTCATGAAAGACGTATAGAAACGGCTTTTGAAGGTTTGCGTTACTATGATATTATCCGTTGGCAGATAGCTGATGAAGTGAAATCCGGAAAAGTATATGGAGCTCGTCTGAAAGCCATCAGCGAAACAATGGATAATAAATTCGTAGAGGAACGTTTTTGGAATGATAAAATGTATCTTTTCCCTGTACCTCAGGAAGCGATAGATAATAATTCAAATCTGGTTCAGAATAAAGATTGGTAATATTAATTAATATGTAAGGGAGATAACCCCGGATCTGAATTTTTGGATGAAGATCCGGGGACTTTTTATGGAATGAAACGTTGGTTTTAATACATTGTATTTTATGAAAATAATTTTTTTAGTATTGATGTTTTGTGTGTTGGATATTAGTATATTAGCTTTGGATTTACCCCGTTTTTCTACTGCCGGTTTTTATGAATTACCCAACACAGGGCGTGAAGTTTATTCTATGAATCTGGCTTGGAGATTTACTAAAGGAGATGTTGAAGGGACCCCTTATTCTGTTGAATATGATGACTCTGGTTGGGAAGTTGTGTCTGTACCTCATGGCCTGGAATATTTGCCTTTGGAAGCCAGTGGTTGCTTGAATTATCAGGGGATAGCCTGGTATCGTAAACATTTTACACCGGATTCCCGGTTACAGGGGAAGCAGTTATTTTTACATTTTGAAGCGATAATGGGTAAAAGTGAAATTTACGTAAACGGTAAATTAATTAAAAAGCATTATGGAGGATATTTACCTATTATTTTAGATGTAACGGATTTGTTAAAATGGAATGAAGAAAATCTTATAGCTGTAAAAGCTGATAATAGTAATGACCCTTCTTATCCTGTTGGGAAATCGCAGAATATGTTAGATTTTACTTATTTTGGGGGAATATACCGGGATTGTTGGTTGGTTGCGCATAATGATGTGTTCATTACAAACTCCAACTATGAGGATGAGATAGCTGGAGGAGGGTTGTTTGTCTCTTACGCGGAAGTTTCCGAAAAAAGTGCTATAGTCAATCTGAAAGCCCATATCCGCAATAACTCGGTAAGTGATAAATCTGTTATGGTCACTTTCGAATTGAAAAAGAAATCGGGTGAATTGGTAAAACGGGTTTCAGAGAAACTAGGTGTAAAAAAAGGAACAGCCTCTTATGCTATTACAGCAATGGAGGTCAGCACTCCTTCTTTATGGAGCCCTGAGCATCCGAACCTGTATGATTTGGATGTCATGGTCAGAGACAATAAAGGAAAAGTACTGGACGGTTATCGTCAAAGGGTAGGCATAAGAAGCATCGAATTTAAACAGACGGAAGGCTTATGGATAAACGGCAAACCTTATAACGGTAAGATCATGGGGACGAACCGCCATCAGGACTTTGCTGTTTTGGGGAATGCTTTACCAAACTCTATTCAGTGGAGGGATGCTAAAAAGTTGCGTGATGCCGGTCTGAAAGTGATCCGGACACACTATGTAATCGATCCGGCTTTCATGGATGCCTGCGATGAATTAGGATTGTTTGCATTGGTAGAAGTCCCGGGCTGGCAGTTCTGGAGTAAAGAACCTGTCTTTGGAGAACGGCTTTATTCGGATATACGGAATATGATACGTATACATCGCAATCATGCCTCGCTGTTCTTTTGGGAACCTATCCTGAATGAAACGAATTATCCGGAGGAGTTTGCTGAAAAGGCATTGAAGATATGCCGGGAGGAATATCCTTATCCTTATAGTATTGCCGCTTGTGACGATGGTGCAGCTGGCGATCATTACTATTCTTTGCTGTTGCGTCCCATAGAGTCGCAGCTTCGTATGGATAAGACTTATTTTATCCGTGAATGGGGGGATAATGTGGATGACTGGAACGCCCAGAATTCGGATAGCCGTGTGGCACGCGGATGGGGAGAGATCCCTATGCTTTTACAGGCACAACATTATGCAAATCCCTCTTATATAGTGAATTATCCGATATTGTGTTATGAGACAATCTGTAATAAACCTTCCCAGATAGTCGGAGCCTGCTTTTGGCACTCGTTCGACCATCAGCGTGGCTATCATACCGATCCTTTCTATGGAGGTATCATGGATGCGTTCCGTCAACCGAAGTTCTCTTATTATATGTTTATGGCACAACGTTCTCCTGAAAAAAGTGATTTGATAGCAGATAATGGTCCGATGATTTATATCGCACATGAAATCACACCGTTTTCTCCGAAAGATGTGACCGTGTATTCCAATTGTGAAGAGGTCCGTTTGACAATATTCAAAGACGGGAAAGAATATAAGTATGAGAAAGATCCAAATCATAAAGGAATGCCTTCTCCTGTTATAATCTTTAAAGATGCTTATCATTTTATGGAGTGGAAAGCGATGGCACGCTCCGGTAAACAGAATGATGCGTATATGTTGGCAGAGGGGCTGGTCGATGGGAAAGTGGTTGTGAGCCACAAACGTTTTCCTTCTGGTCAGGCGGATCATATCGCCCTTCGTCTGGACAATGAACAGGTGGCATTGAAGGCTGACGGTTCAGATGTGGTAACTGTGATTGCCGAGGTTGTAGATAAGCGTGGGACGGTGAAACGGCTTAATAACTCCAGTATTCATTTTGAAATAGAGGGTGAGGGACGTTTGTTGGGGGATGCTTCTACGGGTACCAATCCGACTCAGGTAACGTGGGGAAGTGCCCCGGTATTGGTACAATCGACTGTAAAACCAGGTAGAATCCGGATTGTTGCCTCTATGGAAAAACCGGGTGAATCCCGTCCGTTGGAAGGGATTCTGGAGTTTGAAAGTGTGATTAATAATCAAAAGGAAATCTATTCGGAAAAAGAGCTGGTTTCCTCCGGACAGTCGTTTGTCGTGACGGATCGTTCTGTAAACAAAAGCGATCTGGAAAGAGAGAACGAACGTTTGCGTAAAGAATTGAATCAGCTGAAAGTAAAAGAAGTGGAAAAACAACAGACGCAGTTCGGGGTTGGCATCAATGACTGACGTATCCTGATTTTATGAGCGGAACATGCTATATGATAATATTTTTTGTACCTTTGCACATCAAAATAACGGGTATAGCTGGCCCATGTTAAATAAGGATATAATTAGAATAAAACAATATGGAAATTGCAAGTAAGTACAATCCCGCAGAAGTAGAGGGAAAGTGGTATCAGTATTGGTTGGATAACGGCTTTTTCAAGTCGAAACCGGACGGTCGCGAACCGTACACAATCGTCATTCCGCCCCCTAACGTCACCGGCGTACTTCATATGGGACACATGCTTAACAATACCATTCAGGATATTCTGATCCGCCGTGCCCGTATGTTGGGAAAGAATGCTTGCTGGGTACCGGGTACTGACCATGCTTCTATCGCCACCGAGGCAAAGGTGGTGAACAGACTGGCACAGCAGGGAATCAAGAAAACGGACCTGACCCGTGATGAGTTCCTGAAACATGCCTGGGAATGGAAAGAAGAACACGGAGGTATCATCCTAAAACAGTTACGTAAACTGGGTGCATCCTGTGATTGGGACCGTACGGCTTTTACGATGGACGAAAAACGTTCGGAAAGCGTATTGAAGGTTTTTGTCGACCTGTTCGATAAGGGCTTGATATATCGCGGTGTACGTATGGTGAACTGGGACCCGCAGGCCTTGACCGCTCTTTCCGATGAAGAAGTAATCTACAAGGAAGAACATAGCAAACTGTTTTACCTCCGTTATAAAATCGAAGGAGAAGACGGTTATGCCGTTGTCGCAACTACCCGTCCGGAAACGATCATGGGCGATACCGCTATGTGTATCAATCCGAACGACCCGAAAAATCAGCATTTGAAAGGTAAGAAGGTGATCGTTCCGCTGGTAAACCGTGTGATCCCGGTTATTGAGGACGATTATGTAGATATCGAATTCGGTACAGGTTGCCTGAAAGTAACTCCGGCGCATGATGTAAATGACTATATGCTGGGCGAGAAATATAACTTGCCTTCCATCGATATCTTCAACGATAACGGAACACTGAGCGAAGCTGCCGGGCTGTATATCGGTATGGATCGCTTCGACGTTCGTACACAGATCGAAAAAGACCTGGAAGCGGCCGGACTGTTGGAAAAGGTGGAAGCATACGAAAATAAGGTAGGTTATTCGGAACGTACCAATGTGCCTATCGAACCGAAGCTGTCTATGCAGTGGTTCTTGAAAATGGAACATTTGGCACAGATCGCTTTGACACCGGTTATGAATGACGACCTGAAATTCTATCCGCCTAAGTTCAAGAATACATACCGCCACTGGATGGAGAACATCAAGGACTGGTGTATCAGCCGTCAGTTGTGGTGGGGACATCGTATCCCGGCTTATTACCTGCCGGAAGGTGGTTATGTGGTAGCCGAAACACCTGAAAAGGCATTGGAACTGGCGAAACAAAAGAATCCGGCACTGACAATGGGCGATCTTCGTCAGGACGACGATTGCCTGGATACCTGGTTCTCTTCCTGGTTGTGGCCGATCTCTCTGTTCGACGGTATCAATAACCCGGACAATGAAGAGATCAACTATTACTATCCGACCAGCGACCTGGTAACAGGACCGGATATCATCTTCTTCTGGGTGGCCCGCATGATTATGGCAGGTTACGAATACAGAGGCGACATGCCGTTCAAGAATGTTTACTTTACCGGTATCGTTCGTGATAAACTGGGACGTAAGATGTCGAAATCATTAGGAAACTCTCCCGACCCGTTATTGCTGATCGAACAGTATGGTGCCGATGGTGTCCGTATGGGATTGATGATGGCTGCACCTGCCGGAAATGATATTCCTTTCGATGAGGCATTATGCGAACAGGGACGTAACTTCAACAATAAAATATGGAATGCGTTCCGTCTGATCAAAGGTTGGACGGTCGATGATACGATTGCCCAACCTGAAGCATCGGCAACTGCCGTTAAATGGTTTAAGATGCAGTTGGATAAAACAATTGCCGAGGTAGACGATTTGTTCAGCAAGTACCGTCTGAGCGAAGCGATGATGGTTATCTATAAATTGTTCTGGGATGAATTCTCTTCCTGGTATCTGGAAATGATCAAGCCTGGTTATCAGCTGCCGATCGATAAGGAAACTTATCAGGCAACACTCGGTTTCTTCGACGCTTTGCTTCGTTTACTTCACCCGTTCATGCCGTTTATCACAGAAGAATTATGGCAGGCTCTTGAACCACGTAAGGAAGGTGAAAGTCTGATGGTAGCATTAATGCCTGAAGTTGCACCGGTAGATGAAGCCTATCTGGAATCATTCGAGATCGTGAAAGAGATCGTCAGTGGTGTCCGTACGATCCGTTTGCAGAAGAATATTCCGAATAAGGAAGAGTTGGCTTTACAGGTGTTGGGCGGTCACAACGACGCTTTTAACCCGGTGATTGCCAAGATGTGTAACTTGTCTGAAATTACTAAGACAGACGATAAAGCAGCCGGAGCCGTTTCCTTCCTGGTTCGCACCACGGAATATGCTGTTCCTCTGGGCAACATGATCAATGTAGAAGAAGAACTGGCTAAGCTGGAAGAAGAACTGAAGTATCAGCAAGGCTTCCTTAATTCCGTATTAAAGAAACTGAGCAATGAAAGTTTTGTAAGCAAAGCTCCGGCGAAAGTGATCGATATGGAACGTAAGAAACAGGCAGATGCCGAAAGTAAAATCAAGTCGATCGAAGAGAGTATTGCAGCATTGAAAAAATAAGGGATTTCTCTTTATTTTATATACAGGATGCACCCGTATTTGTCAGATAAACGGCAAATATGGGTGTTTTTCTTTTATTTATTGGGGCATAAGATATTATTTGTCTAATTTTTACTAACTTTCGACCTTTGATATATGGAGGATATGCAGAAATGAGGGTTTTGAAAGGAAAGTTGTTAATCATCTTTTGCCTTTTGTGGGTTTATTGTATCCCACAAGCAATATACGGTGCTGAAAGTATCGAAAAAACGTTGTCTCTGGATTCACTGTTTTTAATTGTGCAGGCGAATAATGGGAAACCTCAGGTGTATCAATATACTACTCAACTATTGGAAGAGGCCCAGCATCAGAAAAATCAAACCCAGATAGCAAATGCTTATTTTAGTTATGTGAGGTATTATTATGCAAAGAATCCTGACAGCATGTATTATTGGATGCAGCAGGCATTACCTTTATTTCTGGATCAAAAGCGCTATGAAGAATATTTCCGGATGAAAGCCTGGTATGTGTATGTCTTAACCCGTGCCAAAAAGAATGATGAAGTTTTGCAAAGTATCAATCAGATAAAAGAACAAGCTGAAGAGTTGGGATATCTGGATGGTATCGATATGGTTAACCAGGCTTTGGCTGATTTTTATTTATCAAATAATTTGTGTGATGAAGGTGTTGCTCTGTATGAGGAGATATTACGGAGTATGGAAATGCGTAATGCCCCTTTGATCAAGCGTATCAATATTATCCGTCAGTTAATGAATAAACCCAGGGACCTGAATGTGAAAATGAAATATATTCATCGTTTGGAGGAATATGTAAAGATTTGTCATACCCGTAAAATAGAGAAAATAGATGAGGAAAATCCGGTCTACTTTTTGGAATATGTTGTTCACAGACATTATGCGGTAGAATATATATTGATGGGTAAATTGAAAGAAGCGATGCAGCATATTCAGCAGGCGCAGAAACTGTTGAATAAATATGAAATGTTTAATTATCAATCAGAGTTGCAAACAATTTATGCTTCTTATTATCATCAGAGTAAACAATACGATAAGGCAATCGCTTTGTATGATTCCCTGTTATATTTATGGAAAACGCGGAATTCTATGTCTGCCTATCTGGAGGTAATGAAGAACAAAGCGGAGATTTTGGATGAAAGCGGACGGTACAAGCAGGCTGTCCAGGTTTATCAGGAATATGCTGTTTTGAATGATTCTCTGTCCAAAGTACGTTATTATAAGGAATTGGCAGAGATGAAAACGCAACATGAAGTGGATAAACTGGAGCTTCAGAATAAGCAAATGGACCTGGAGGTAACAGAAGCTCATTCCCAGATGTTGAAAATGGGGGGCGGACTTGGTTTTCTGTTTCTTTTATGTTGTTTGTTGGGGTATATTTCTTATAGCCGCCATCGCTATGGGTTGCAACTGAAGCTGGCCAAGGAAAAGGCTGAAGAAGCCGATCATCTGAAATCAGCTTTCCTGGCTAATATGAACCATGAGATACGGACACCGCTGAATGCTATCGTCGGTTTTTCCCAGATTCTGATCGATGAGGAAGATGTCGAGACCCGGCAGGAATATGCTAATATTATTCAAAATAACAATGAGCTGCTTCAGCGTCTGATCACTGACGTACTGGATCTTTCAAAGATCGAATCGAATACTATGACGCTTCATTATGCAGAATATGAGCTTTCTGTCCTGATGAAAGAGATTTATAATGTCATTCTTATGCGCATGCCGGAAGGAGTGGAGTTGCAACTAAATAACTGTCCCCAGCAACTTTTTTATACCGATCGTAACCGTCTTACGCAAATTCTTACTAACTTGCTGACCAATGCAATAAAGCATACGGAAAAAGGTTTTATCCGGCTTGGTTATGAAGTGACGGCAACGGATGTGGTCTTTTCTGTGGAAGATTCGGGTGAAGGTATTCCTGAAGACAAACTGGAGAAGATATTCAGCCGCTTCGTTCAATTGAATGACTGGAGCAAAGGGGTAGGACTGGGGTTAGCAATTTGTAAAGGACTTATTTCTCAGATGGGAGGAACGATCAGTGTATCTTCGCAGTTTGGTATAGGATCAACCTTTATTGTGACGTTACCCCTGAAAAAAACGTAACATATTTTATATACATTATTATACCATGGAGAATTCTAGAAGAAAATTTTTTAGACAAGGGCTTGCCGGTGCCTTATTGTTAGGATCGGCAGGAGTAGTAAAAGCTGGTTTGCCGGACCGGATCATTCCTAAAGCGGCGAAGTCGATCAATCCCTGGCATCTGGGGATGGCTGGTTATACATTTGTTAATTTTGATTTGGATACTACTCTGAAAACATTGCAGAGACTCGATATTCATTATCTTTGTATCAAGGATTTCCACTTGCCGCTGGATAGTACCGATGAACAGATCAAGGCATTTCATGATAAATGTGCTGCTCATAAAGTAACCGGCTATGCTGTTGGACCTATATATATGAAGAGCGAAGCGGAGATCGATCGTGGTTTCGAGTATGCGAAACGCGTGGGTGTAAAGCTTATTGTGGGCGTTCCCAATTATGAATTGCTCCCTTATGTGGACAAGAAAGTAAAGGAATACGACTTCAATTATGCGATCCATCTGCATGGGCCCGATATTAAAACTTATCCGGATGCGACAGATGTTTGGGAGCATACGAAAGATCTGGATCCGCGTATCGGAATGTGTCTGGATATTGGCCACGATCTGCGTAATGGTTGCAATCCGGTGACAGACTTGAAAAAATATCATACCCGTGTGTTTGATATGCATATTAAAGATGTGACGGATTCTTCGAAAGCAGGTGTCGGCATAGAGATCGGACGTGGAAAAATAGACTTCCCGGCATTAATGAAAATGATGCGTGAAGTCAACTATACCGGAATGTGTAGTCTTGAATATGAAAAGGATATGAAAGATCCTTTCCTGGGTATAGCTGAATCGATCGGCTATTTCAAGGCGGTGAGTGATATTGTATAATTAGGGGCGCAAGTCATTGCGCCTCCTCTAATAGTAAAAAGTGATGAGAGTTGCATATTGTTTATTGAGCGTTTGCTTATTAGCCTCCTGTAGTTCTGTGAACTATGTGGGGATCGAGACTTACAACCCGGCCGAGATAACATTTCCCGGTAATGTCGGTAAGATCCTGGTAGTGAACAATGCTATCCCTCAACCGGACGATGTCGGGTGTGAGTTCATGTTGTTTGGCGAAAAGGTGGATACTTGCAGGGTAAAAGCCGATAGTGCCTTGTTTTATGCCTGTAATGGGTTAGGAAAAGCAATGGCTGATATCTCCTTTTTTAAGGATGTGCTTCTCTATCATGATGCTGTCCGTACGGATGATGTCTATTATGAAGACAAGAAACTGACGCCGGATCAGGTAAAGGCGTTGTGTGAGGAAACCGGAACGGATGCGGTGGTTTCCGTCGATCGTATGTTGTTCGAATCAAAGAAAAATATTGTAGCTTATCCGGAAGGTTATGTCGGAGGAGAAATTCAGGTGAAAATCTCCGGGGTTGTGCGTGGCTATCTTCCCGGCAGGCCGAATCCGTTGGCTACGGTTTATGTTGCCGATAGTGTCTTTTTTAATGAGGAGGCTCCCAACCAGATTATTCTTGACAGGTTCCTACCTTCATCGGAAAACGCGTTACGTGCTTCCGCGGAATATATAGGAATGAAAACCAGTCCGAACTTTGTTCCTCACTGGAATAGCGAGACACGTTGGTTCTATACCGGTATGGGGTCACGATGGAAGGAAGCTTCGGCTTATGCACAGTCCGAGAAGTGGGATAAGGCCGTTGAGCACTGGAAACATTTATATGAGAATTCAGGTAGTTGGAAGTCGAAAGCGAAAGCTGCATCCAATATCGCTCTGGGGTGTGAGATGAAGACCGAATTGGAGGAAGCCTATGAATGGGCGAATAAATCAGGCGAGTTATTTAAAAAAGGAGAAGGTGAAGACGGTAAGAATGCGAAACTTTTGCAGCTTTATATAGAGGTGTTACGTAACCGGGTCCGTTCAGATAAAAAACTTAACATGCAATTTGGAGAATAATATCATATATTCTCCGAATTATTATTACTTTTGACAGACGATTCGAAAAAAGAATAAAAAAAGAGTTATGAGTGCAAATAATGCAAAGATTCAGTCTGTCCTGGAGACAACATTCACTTCTGCCATCAACAAATTGACTGCTGAAGATTCTACCGGCTATTACAGCGATTTATATGTCCAGGCTGATCCTGAAAGCGGGGAATTGCAAATCTATGACGAAGAAGAACGATTATTGGATAAAGTAATTGTTTTTGATTGGGTAGGTTGTCCCTGTGAAGAAGAACAGTTCAATAAGCAGGTAGCCAACACTGTAAAATCTGTGCTGACTCTTTTAGTTGCGAAAAAAGTTTTTGATAGTCCTCATATAATGAAACCTTTCTCTGTCAGCCTGACGGATGAGGATTTCGTTGTAATAGAGGAACTTCTATTCATTGACGACGAGCTTTTACGGGCAGACGATCCGCTGTTGAAAGATTTAGATGCAGATTTAGATGATTTTTTAGCCAAACTTCTTTCAGATGTCGAATAGACTTTTTACCTTTGTGCCCGGATTGAAAAACAAGTAACAATAACAATATAGTTTGTTGCCGAAATAGCTCAGTTGGTAGAGCAATTCATTCGTAATGAATAGGTCGCCGGTTCGAGTCCGGCTTTCGGCTCTCTTTTCAAGTAAAATAAAAACAGCGGCTCTAAAGTCGCTGTTTTTTTATTGTCAGGTTTCTCCTGAAAAAGAACAATAGCCTTATAGAAGCAATATGTTTATAGCTTGAATTTGATGATCCTGACTACCGGATTGTCGTCTTCGACAAGTTTTTTCGCAATCTTATCTCCATTCCCAGCCAATCTTTTTCCATGATAAGCATCTATTACAGCTGATGCCTGAATCAGTTCGGCTACCATATTCCTGGCAATGGCGGGTGACCCTTCCGGCGACCATCTTCCCTGACTCCACGCTCTTGTGTCATATTCTGCATCCAAAATTGGAACTTTCTTTATTTCACCGGTTTTTAATTCATACATGAACGTGGGGATCGGTCCGCCTTTCAAATTATTAAAATCTAAAAGAAGTGTACCGATCAACATGTATTTATCAGTTGTAACAAGAGGAATCCATATATTCCGGGGCTCGGCAGCATGAGTCGATGGAGTGCGGGTTAATAAAGGTATTAGTCCTTTGCTTGGTGATAATTGGTAGAGTGTGTCGGACGATATATCTGCAATCATCAGATCCGGGCCATAATGTATGTTTTGAGGATAATAAATACCAAAAGCTCTCCACATATTGTTCTCTAATTTTTGCGGAATCTTGTTTGAATATCTTTCTGTAAAATGAATATCCAATACGGAAATCAGACTGCCGTCTTTCTTGGATACCAGGCGGTAAGGTGATGTTTTTGTCTTTTTCTCACGACCAGGTTCAATGATTACGCCTTCGTAAATGAGCAGCGATTCATCATCAAAATCAAATATACTCATCTCATTATCGAATGTGTTTATTTTTAATGTTCGTTTGTAGTCACCCTTCAGGGAATAAACCTGAATGTACTGGGAACACACATAGATTTCCTCTTTCTTTTCATCAAAGATTGTTCCTACATTGATCCATGTGTATTCCTGGCCACTCTGCCCTTTATGGTTAAAGTGAGAATAAAGTTTTCCCGTATTACGATCGAAAACAAAGATGTCACCATGCCGGGTTTCATGTACAAGGATATATTTGTCGGTGACAGCGGAGAGTACAGCCCCATCACTCAATAAAATATCATCAGTCGTCTCGAGCGGCACATATTCAATATCAGCCATCTCTTGAAGACGCATCTTTTTTTGAGGATAGTTCTTTGAAAAATCAAATACCGGTAAGTTGCCTGCCTTCGATTGGGCATTGATTATCTGACATCCCATTAAAATGAATGGAATTACTAAGAGGAGCTTTGTTGTTTTCATAGTATTTCTTTTTTATTGATGAATTGAACTTTATTACCTGATACTTTGTAAAGTTGCAAAAAATTATTCTCAATGAGCCGTATTCCTTTATTTTTATTATTTAATCGGAATGTTTTGTTTGGATATTTCGCCTAACCTGTCGATTCTTGTTATATTTGTAATCTGATTGATTATTATACAGATAAATAACAGACAAGCAATGAATGAGACCATACTGAACGGACTACTGAATCTATTTGCCATTTTTGCCTCTTCCGTACGCATTGAAAGGGAACAGGCCAGCCGCGCCGTTCATTCTTATTTGTCAAGCCATTTCGGAGTACGGTCCCATAAAGAATATATCGAACTGTATAATGCTTTACGCGATATGTATGACGATTCGCTTTTTGCACTAGACAAGGAGCAGATCGTACGTAATATCTGTGAGCAAATGAAAGTAAAGTTACGAGCTGAGGAACAATTGCTTTTGCTGATCCGTTTTGTAGAATTTGCTTATACGAACAGTAAAGAAGCGGATGAGCATATGGCTCTTTTCCGTTTGGTCGCAGATATATTTGCTATTCCCCAGGATGAATTTGATGATTCGCTGGCTTTTATCACAGGCAGACCTTCCGCCTCTTTATTGACGATCAGTGGTGAAGACGAGACCGACGGCAACCACATCTGGCGGAAAGGTATGGAGGGGATTATCCGTGTATTCTTTATACGCCGTTTTGATAAGCAGATATTTACTTATCATGGGTGCGGGCAGGTCTTTATGAACGATATTCCTCTTTCGCCGGATATGTTTTATGCCTGGCAGCATAGCAGCGTGTTGAAGGGGCCGTTGTTCCTTCCTGTTTATTATAGCGATTTACTTACCGTTTTCAATAAGAATGAAAAAAAGGAGATCGTTCGTTTGGCTGGGCGGGATATTGATTTTACGTTTAAGAACAGTCGTAACGGACTGCATAATTTTTCTTTCAATCTGGAATCCGGACAGTTGGTTGCCATTATGGGGGGAAGCGGGGTAGGTAAGTCTACCTTGCTGGGTATTATGAATGGAAATATTCGTCCTGATCAGGGTACTATTACCGTGAACGGGCATCCGCTCGAATCACCCGAGGCACGCCGGCTGATCGGTTTTGTTCCTCAGGATGATTTACTGATCGAGGAACTGACGGTCTATCAGAATCTTTTATATACTGCCCGACTTTGCTTCGCCTGCCTTTCCGACCAGGAAATAGGGGAACGGGTAGATACCGTATTGAAAGAATTAGGTCTGGAAGAAATAAAAGACCTGGAAGTCGGATCCCCTATCCGTAAAACGATCAGTGGGGGACAACGGAAACGTCTTAATATCGCGCTCGAATTGATCCGCGAACCGGCTATCCTTTATCTGGATGAGCCAACTTCCGGACTTTCATCATCGGATTCGGAGAAAGTAATCATACTTTTGAAGGAACAGACGCATCGGGGTAAGCTTGTGGTGGTGAATATCCATCAGCCTTCATCTGAAATATATAAACTGTTCGATCGTTTATGGCTGTTGGATAAAGGCGGTTATCCTATTTATGATGGGAATCCGATAGAGGCTATTACCTATTTTAAACAGGCGGCAAAATATACCGATCCGGATATCAGCGTATGTAGTGCCTGCGGAAATGTGAACCCTGAGTTGATCCTGAATATCATCGATTCCAAGAAGATCGACGATTCGGGTAACCAAACTGATATCCGTAAGTTTACACCGGAGGAATGGCATGAAGAATATCTACGTTCACGTCCGTCTTTTTCGCCGGTGAGTGAGGAAGAGCTGCCGGAAAATCTGCAGAAGAAGCCTTCCTGGTTCAAACAATTCATGATTTTCCTGGAAAGAAATGTCCGGACGAAGTTGGCGAATAAGCAATATCTGGCCATTACCTTGCTGGAGGCTCCTTTGCTGGCGTTGATCGTGGCACTTCTGACACGTTATGTGGACGGAGGCGAATATACATTGCTTACGAATAAGAATTTTGTCTCCTATATCTTTATGGCTGTGATCGTGGTGACCTTCATGGGGCTAAGTATCAGTGCCGAAGAGATTATAAAGGACCGGACGATCCTGAAACGGGAACATTTTCTCCGGTTGAGCCGCAGCAGCTATCTGACTTCCAAGATGATTTATCTGTTGTTTATTTCCGGTCTTCAATCCTTCTTGTTCATAGCTGTGGGAAATGCCATCATTGGAGTAGGCGGAGAGATGTTCTTTATCTGGTGGAGTGTCCTGTGGGCTACTTCTTTCCTGGCGAACCTTACTGGTCTCATCTTGTCTCAAACGATGAGTTCGGTGGTTGCCATCTATATTACGATTCCGCTTTTGCTGATTCCTCAGATATTACTTTGCGGGTTGGTAATCAAGTTCGACGATCTGAATACCCGTGCTTCCGATGAGAACATTGTCCCGCTGATCGGTGAGATAATCCCTTCGCGCTGGGCTTTCGAGGCGCTGATGGTCGAGCAGTTTTGTGATAATGCCTACAACCGGACCTATTTCCCGATCGAAAAAGAAAAGTATCTGGCGCAATATTATGAGAATGTACATTTGCCGGAAGTCCGGACATTGGCAGAACAGATCGCAACCGCTGACGATCCGGGAAAACGGAAAACGGTTGAAAATGAACTGGCCGTATTAGCCCGTGCAGCCCGCATCGAACCGCGTACAGAAGGGGAGAACTATCTCTCTTATCTGGGTAAGGTTGCAGCCGCATTACATCAACGTGCCCATAATTTTACGGCTTATCTGGATCAGGTACAACGTGAACAGAGCAATGAAAAAGGTGCGGAATGGTTGACCGAACAGAAAAAAGCCCATCATAATATGGCTATAGAGGATCTGGTGATGGGAACCGGCAGCCGTCATTTATATAAAGAAACGAACAATCGTATTTACCCGCTTGTCGGTACTGTTTATGTGGAACCGGATAACCGTTGGGGGCGTGCGGCCTTCTATAGTCATGAGAAAAACTGGGGCGGATTTTATTTTTCTACCTATAAATTTAATTTATTGGTTATAGGTTTCTTTGCATTATTAGCGATTATCGCTATATTCGCAGAGTTTCCCGGGCGTTTCTTTAAACAGGACGAAGGATGAAGTTTGAAATATAAATTATTAAATTATACAATATGAAAAAGAGTGTATTAAGCATGCTCGCCGTAGCAGCATTAGTGTTTGGAATGACTTCCTGCAACGGAGCCAAAAAATCAAACGAACAAGCCAAAGAAACTGAGGAAGCTGCCGTTATAGCAGGTCAGGCACCTAAAGACCTGTTAACCGAGGAGTTGAAACAAGAAACGATCAAATTACTGAAAGACATGCCGGATTCTGAAATCCCTTATCGTCTGACAAGTGGTGAAGTAAAAGTAAATGTAGGTGATGTAAAATATATGTTGCCGACAGCTAAAGCTGCCGAATTAAGCACACCGGCACAGAAAGCCCGTGCATTGGGAATGTATATGGCTGACTATAACGTGCTGAAAGCAATGGGACAGCCTGCCGCTGAAGTAGAAGCTGTAATTGCTAAACTGGCTACCGACCTGAATATCTCTTTCGTTCTGGATATCCTGAAAGAACAGGCTCCGAAAGATGCAACAAAAGAACAGGTACAGGCATTCCTTCAATCTCAGGAAGATAAAATCATCGAAAAGATGGCTGCAGAAAACAAAATCGACGTTGAAGTTGAAATGTTAGGTGCTGCTTCTGCCGAATATGCTTGTCTGATCGCTAATCCTACATTGGTAGTAAAAGGCGATGCTACATCTGCCGGTCTTTCTGCTAATATGGAAAAACGTGTTAGCATGTTGGAAGAAGTGGTTGCCGACCTGGCTAATTATTATCCCGACCTGAAACAACTGGGTGCGGCTATTTCACCGTTGAAAGAAAAGGTTGCAACTATTCAGGATGCAAGAGCTGCTAATGCAGAGATCACAGGTATCCGCGATTCATTGCTGAAATAAGTTATATATAATATAATGTATAGAAAAAGGCTGTCGGAAGACAGCCTTTTTTGTTTTTATCCTTTGTAAGCGATCGATAGTAATGTTATATCATCCGATTGTACGGCATCTACGACAAATTCGCCAACTGTTTCAGTAATTTTATCTACTACCTCTTTCGGTTTCTTTCCTGCCAGTTCCCGGCAATTATCGAGTAACCGGCGTTCGCTGTATAGTTCGTGTTTCTTGTTCATCGCTTCCGTTACTCCGTCGGTGTAAAGGAACAGATTATCGCCGGGAGTGAGTTTCAACTCTTTCTCGTGATAAGTGGCATCGCTCATGGCTCCCAGTATCATGTCATTGGTAGTCGGGACTTTTGAAACGGAACCATCCTTCTTCATCAGAATCGGTGGATTATGTCCGGCGTTGCAATAAGTAACGATGCCCGTTCGGATATTCAGAATACCGTAGAATACGGTGACGAACATGTCGTTCACACTTTCCTGGCAGAGAATACTATTGGAACGTTGCATACACAAAGCGGCGGAGTTTTCGGTAAGTGCAATGGCACGTATCACCGTGCGGCTGATTGCCATAAAGATGGCAGCCGGTACCCCTTTGCCCGATACGTCGGCTATGACAAACCCCAGCCGGTCTTCTCCGATACGGAAAAAATCATAGAAGTCGCCTCCCACATATTTTGCGGCACTCATGTAAGCATACAAGTCGAATGATTTCAAATCCGGGAACGGAGGAAACGTCTTCGGCAGGATCGTTTGTTGTATTTCCTGAGCCACATGCAAATCATTCTGAATGGATTCCAGTTGCGTATGTTCTTGCTGGGCCTGTTTGATAAAGGCGATCTGTTCGGCAGCCTTTTCGATGGTCCGTTCCAGATCTTCCAGGTTGATCGGTTTCGTTGTGAAGTCGAATGCTCCCTGGTTCATGGCGCTTCGGATATTTTCCATATCGCCGTAGGCCGATACCATAATACATTTGAGTGCCGGGTTGCGCATCTCGTTGATTTTGGTGAGCAAGGTCAGACCGTCCATTTCAGGCATATTGATATCGCTCAGGATCACATCGAAGTCTGGTTTGGCAAGCAACATCTGGAGTGCTTCCAGTCCGTTGTGGGCAAATGAAAATTCATATTCGCCTTTCTTTATCTTGCGACGAAAATATTGGGTTAACAATATTTCCAGGTCCAGTTCATCGTCTACACTTAATATTTTTATAGCCATAGTAGCGTTGTTTCTGTAATTATTGAATCGGAATGGTGATAGTAAAACGAGTAAACTCGTTGGGTTGGGATTCCAGTTCTATCGTTCCGTTATGTTTTTGTTCGATGATCGATTTAGTGATGGAGAGACCTAAGCCTGTCCCTTCTCCCAGCGGTTTGGTCGTGAAGAACGGGGTATAGAGTTTCTCTTTAACTTCGTCCGTGATACCAGAACCGTTATCTTCGATCGTGAGGCGCACTTTATCACCGTCTTTCTTCAGGCTCACTTTAATGGTCGGTTTGTAAGGTGTTTCAGTCGCACCTTTCGACTTGTTGAATACAGCATAACACGCATTATTCATCAGATTGAGTACTGCGCGGCTGAAATCCTGCGGGATCACCTTGACCAATTGAAGCGTATCGTCGTATTCTTCTTCGATAGCAACGTTGAAGCTCTTATTGTTAGCCCGTACCGCATGGTAGGAAAGCCATACGTATTCTTTGGTCAGTTGACACAGATTGGTAGGAATATATTCATCGTCCTTTCCGCGTGAATAGAGCAGGATGCCCCGGATAACGCTGGATGCCCGGTTGCCGTTCTCTTCAATCTTGTTCATGTTACCTTTCAGATCCTCCATGATTTCCCGGAGTTCTTCGTCAGCATCTGCCGGCAGTTTGTCTTTCAGTTCGTCCAGTACTTCTTCCATATCCTGCAACAACTTGCACGATAGTTTGCTGAAGTTGATCACAAAGTTGAGCGGGTTCTGTATCTCGTGTGCAATACCTGCGCTCAACAGTCCGAGTGAAGCCATCTTTTCCTGTTGACTGACTTGTTTTTTCAGACGTTCAATTTCTTGTTTGCTGTTATCACTCATTGTTGCTCTTTTGATAAATAGGAATAGAAATCATGAACTCAGTGAAGTTGTCCTTCTCACTCTTAACGATGATGGAACCATGATGGTTCAGGATAACTTCCCGGCAGAGGTATAAACCGACACCTGCCGCTTCGGCAGTAGGTTTAGTTGTAAAGAACGGTTCGAATATCTTATTCTTGATATTATCTTCGATACCGATACCGTTGTCACGGATGCTGATATAAATCGTTCCGTTCAGTCTCTTCTCCACCTGGATCGTGATGACCGGGGAGAACTCTTCTTTCTGCAACTTTTTCAGCAATGCATAGATACTGTTTTTCAATAAGCTGAGCATTACTTTGTTCATTTGTTCGATATCTATCTCTGCCATGGCAGGTTCTGCCGGGCATAGGATATCGATCTGTATCTGTTTACTTTCGATCTCTTCTTTGAACGCTTTGCGGATCACGTCTACATTCACTTTACAGAGTTCGCAGATATCGGTAGAAGTGGCATTGCCGTTCCTGTCTTTCAACAGTTCCTCCATCGCTTTCACGATCCGCACGGTGTTGCAGCCATGCTCATTGATTTTTTGCAGGTTGCTGTTGATCATATCGAGTATTTCGATGCTGTCGGCATAGTTCTCTTTCGACATGACCGCCTGTTCTTCCGTGATGTTAGCCTTCAGGTCTTTGATCAGGTTGGCGGAAAGTCCGGCAAAGTTATTGATGTAGTTGATCGGGTTCAGGATACGGTCGACCAGTCCTTGTGTCAATTGGCCGACGGTTGCCAGTTTTTCTTTGCGGACAAGTTCGTCCTGTGCTTTAGCCAGAGCATCCAGGGCATCAGAGAGTTTTTTGGACTCATTCAATACCTGGTCACGTTGGATACGGAGTTCGATGGTCCGTTCTTCCACGATCTTTGCCAGGTATTCTTTTTGCTTCAATTGTTTGCGAAACCGTCCTTTAATGATATAGAGGATGATAATTGTTACAATCGTGAGACCGGGAATCGTATCCCAGTCATAATAAAGACCGAGGATGACTACTATCCATCCCACCAGTGTCGCTTTCTCAATGATCCGTAATTTCAGCTTGAGTGCGCTTATCTCTTTGATGTCGAAGTCTGCCATATCAATGAATATCTTTTGTCATTGTGAGTATATTTTTTCCTGATGAACGGGAATAGGTGACTTCTGTCATCAGTTGTTTGACCAGATAGATCCCGAGACCTCCGATAGGCCGCTCTTCCGGCGGGAGGGTAATGTCGGGTTCCTTCATCTCCAGCGGATTAAAAGGTGTGCCTTTATCGGTGATGACGATCGTCAGCTGTTTGTTCCCATAGTTCATATCGATGCGTATATCCTGATCTTTTTTATCAGGGTAGGCATATAATATGACATTGGTCACCACCTCCTCGAGAGCCAGTTTGATTTGCATCGTCAACTGCTCTTCCAGTCCGTAAGCGGAGGCGTGCAGGTCCAGAAACTCATACAAACGGGTGAGCTGCTCCAGTTCGTTCTTTATGTGTAACGTGTTTATCATCTGCCGGTACGGGGCGCTTAGGATTCGATGGTAAGGAAAGAAGAGAAACCGGTGATATTCAGAATATCTATGATGTCCTGTTGCAGGTTTCTCAGACGGAAAGTACCGTTTTTTGCTTTCATACCTTTCTGCAGGGTCAACAGCAAACGAAGTCCGGCGCTACTGATATAAGTGAGCTCCGTTCCATCGAGTACTACAGTATGTACATCTTCTGCAAGTATTTTAGTGATCTCTTTTTCAAAATCAGCAGAAGTAAGTGTGTCTAACTGACCGGAAAGGTTGATGATTGTTTCGTTTCCGTTTTTTACTGTGATCTTCATATATTGTTTTTGTTCTGATTTCTATTACAACAAAAGTATAGATAATCATTTAGTTGGACAAGTTATTTAGGGCTTTTGTACGGATCATAACGGAAATAGGCGGAAGGTATATAGGTTGGTCGTATCGGTATGCCGATATGTTTCACTTTTCGTTGTGATAACAGTGCTTTGCCACGATGATGTCATAGCAGTGCCAATACTATGGCACAACACTGCCACAGTAATGGCAGAGTTTTGCCAAAGCATTGGCAGAGTCCTTTCTTCAGGCCGAAAATCCTTATAGGTAAGGAGTCCGGCCTGACAACACTATGTCCTATTTCCTGATCAACCGGCTGATACCTCTCGCTATCTCTCCGATCCAGAGAACCAGGGAGCTTAAACCGATAATGATACCCCAGTCTTTCAGGGATAAAGGCACTACGCTGAACATCTCTCCGCCGAACGTAACGATCAGATACTGGCCGATGATGATCAACAGGGCGACGAACAGGAAGCTCTTGCTTTCTTTCAGGTTTGCAAAAGCGGAACGGCCTTCCATGAATGCTTTCGCATTGAACATATTCCAGAACTGAAGCATCACGAAGAAACTGAAGAACCAGGATAAGTCGTGCGGCGTTAATCCGGTCTGGGCATGGAAGTAATATAATACGCCCATCAGGATCACAACAAAAGCGATACCTACTCCGAAGATGTTGTAAGCCATCGGGCGGGTAATGATAAAGTCGCCGTTTTTACCACTGCGGCGGGGTTTATCTTTCATTACCCGCTCGTTAGGAGGTAATGATGCCAGTGCTCCGGCGGCAAATGTATCCATGATCAGGTTTACCCACAACATCTGTGTGATGGTAAGCGGCGATTCGGTGCCGAACAGGGAACCCAGTAATACGATCAGACAAGCGGCCACATTGATGGTAAGCTGGAATAAAAGGAACTTCTGTATGTTACGATATAAAGAGCGTCCCCACATGACGGCACGGGTAATGCTGCCGAATGAATTGTCCAGGATGGTAATGTCGCTGGCTTCTTTGGCAACAGAGGTCCCGTCACCCATAGACAAACCTACCTGGGCGGCTTTTAAAGCCGGGGCATCGTTCGTACCGTCGCCGGTTACGGCAACGACAGCTCCTTTTTTCTGTAATAATTGTACCAGGCGTTGTTTGTCGGTCGGACGGGCACGGCACATGATCTTCAGGTCGAGCACGCGGTCGAGTGCTTCTTCGTCCGTCAGTGCTTCGAATCCGGGGCCGGTAATAATGTTGCGGTCGGTGTCTTCCGGTTTCCATGTACCGATCTGACGACCGATCTCACGGGCAGTACCCGGTGTATCGCCTGTGACGATCTTGACATCGATACCGGCATTCAGACAGCTTTGTACGGCTGCCGGAACATCTGCACGGACAGGGTCGGAGATGGCTACGATACCTAGATAGGTCAGGTCGGTACCATGCAAACGTCCGTTGACGAAATAAGCATCATCCTTCCCGTCTTCAATGATCTGGTAAGCAAAGCCTAATGTACGCATCGCCTGGTTCTGATAGTCCAGTAATTGTTTTTCGATGTCTGCCTTGCAGGTTTCAACCGTTTTGTAGGTACCGCCGGCTGCCACCCGTTGGCAGTTGGCTAGAACAATTTCGGGGGCACCTTTCACATATAATACTTTTTTACCTGACAGAGGCGACTGTACCACTGTGGCCATATACTTCCGTTCGGTAGAAAACGTAAGCTGTGCTAAAACCGGGGCTTCTTCCCGTAATGTCAGATAGTTCTGATTCTGACTGTTCAGCCAAAGCAGTAAAGCAGCCTCGGTTGGATTACCTAGTGTTTTCACCTTATCTTCCGAGAAGTCGAGATAAGCGGTCGAGTTAACGGAAATGCCTTCTTTGATGAGGTTACTCAACTCGTCATCTCCCAATTTCTGATCTTTGAGATTGTAGAAGTTCGTTTGGTAAACCTGCATCTGGTTTTGTGTCAACGTACCCGTTTTATCCGTACAGATCACCGTTGTCGCTCCCATGGTCTCACAGGCATGCATCTTGCGGACCAGGTTGTTCGTCTTAAGCATGCGGTTCATGCTCAGGGCAAGACTCAGGGTTACACTCATCGGCAGACCTTCCGGAACGGATACAACGATCAGCGTTACTGCCACCATAAAGATGTTCAGAATATGCGAGATCAAGTCCATCACCGGCATACCGGAGGATGTCATCAATAATTTTGCGAGTAAGGCGATGAAGGTAAGTCCGGCAACCGTGTAGCCACCTTTGCTGATGACACCGGCAAGCCCTTTGAGCTGTATCTGTAGCGGTGTTTCCACGTCGCTTTCTATCTGCGAGCCTTCATATACTTTTCCGTAGCCGGTGGCGTCGCCTACCAGCTCGACTTTCATCACTCCATGTCCGTCGACAACCGTTGTGCCGCGCATCACCATATTGGATGGATAGGTCGCTTCGTGATCGAACTCGGCTTCGTTGGTGGTCTTGCTGATGATCGGTTCGCCTGTTAATGTCGATTCATTGATCTGCAGAGAGATAGCTTCCAACAGATGACCGTCGGCAGGAACTTCCTCTCCGGTTTCCAGTACGACGATGTCGCCGACAACGACTTCTTTTTTAGTTACCTGGCAAATATTCCCTTCACGGATCACTTTGACGAACGTATCGTCGTTTACGGTATTCAATACATCGAACGCTTTGTTCGCTTTCATTTCGAAGAAGAACCCGACACACGATGCCAGCATGATAGCAAAGAAGATACCGATCGGTTCGAGGAAAGCTGTAAAACCTTTCGCTTCCGGTCCCCAGCAATGTACACCGGCAATAATCATGGATAGCAGCCAGGCTACCAACAGGATCTTAATGATCGGGTCGTTAAACTTTTCAAGGAACTGACTCCAGAGAGAGGCTTTCTCCGGAGGTGTGAGGATATTTTCGCCGTGGAGGCGCCTGCTTTCTTCAACTTCTTGTTTGGTTAATCCCTGATACTGATGTTTTTTCTCCATAAATTTGTTTAATCTGATTCAGAAAATGAGTCAGCAAATTACGTAAAGTTGGCGGACATACGCAAGTGCTTTGGTTTTTAATTGATGATGTAATTTATTATTTTATGTGCTAGTATTTTAGGAAAATGGCAGAGTAATGGTTTGTTAACCTCTTGTTGTGTTAAATTAACGGGTTGGATATAAACTTTTGGCTTCTCTAATTGTCTTATATATAAAAGGAGAATTGTGTGTTAGTATTTAAGGTTATGAAGAATGTTAGGTTATTTTGGTTAATAGGGATTGTCCTTCTGTTTGCAGGGCAATCCCTTTATGCTCAAAGTAAAAAAGAAAAGAAAGAGCAGAAAGCCAATGAAGTGAAAGAATTAATAGATAGTAAACGGTTTACAGTGAATGTAAATCGTGCGATACCCATGGGAGGACGTTCGGTTAATCTGACTTCTCCCTACTCTTTGGAAATGCGCGGTGACTCGGTTATTTCCTATCTTCCTTATTTCGGAAGGGCATATTCGGCTCCTTATGGTGGCGGTGACGGGTTACGTTTCGAAAAATCAATTACCGATTATCAATGTTCTTTTAATAAGAAAGGAACCGCTCAAATACAGTTTCGTACCCGAAGCGATGACGATACGTTTGCATTCAATGTGCAGGTGTTTTCAAATGGCTCCGCGACAATCAATGTGACGCCTGTCAATAAACAGAACATCACATTCTATGGGGAACTGGCTCCTGAGAAAAAGGAATAAATAATCGTCCTTGCCGTGCATTTCTTTCGGCAATACGCTTATTGACCTTCGCTGTAAATTCGAAGTTCTTAAGTCCCCAGTCAGGAGCGATCAGCAGCTCTTTGGGGGATTGCGATACAAACCTCTCTACTACAATAGAGGGGTTTAATTTTTCTATGAAGTCGATCACCAGGTCGATATATTCGTCGGCCGTGTACAGATGGAATTCTTCCGGGTGTTCGGCATATTCTTTCGCCATGCGGGTGTTGCGTATCAGTTGCAGTTGATGTAGTTTCAGCGTCGTGACCGGTAAAGCGGATAACCGGTCGGCATGGTGCATTATTTCTTCCCGGCTTTCTCCCGGCAAACCCAGGATCAGGTGGGCCCCCGTATAAATACCTCTTTCCGCTGTCCGCCGGATAGCTGTTTCCGATTCTCCGTAGGTATGTCCGCGGTTGATGCGAAGCAACGTTTTGTCCTGCGTGCTTTCCAGTCCGTATTCTATCATCACGAACTTTTCTTTGGAAAGGTCTGTGAAATAATCCAGTAGGTCATCCGGCATACAGTCCGGACGTGTCCCGACGATCAATCCGACCACGCCGGGGTAGGATAACGCTTCCTCATACTTCGCTTTCAGCGAGCTCAGTTCGTCATATGTATTGGTATAAGCCTGGAAATAGGCGAGATACTTCATTTCCGGATATTTACGGGAAAAGAAACGGATACCTTCCTCCAATTGTTCGGTCACACTTTTTTCCGTATGACAATATTCCGGGCTGAACGTTTGGTTATTACAATAAGTACAACCTCCCCATCCCTTCGAACCGTCGCGGTTCGGACAGGTAAAGCCTGCGTTTATAGAGATTTTCTGTACTTTATAAGGGAATACTTTCCGTAGGAAATCTCCGAAATCGTTATAAGGTTTTACGTTTTCCATGCGGCAAAGGTAATTTATAATGGTTAATGACCAATGTCCGGTGGTTAATTTAACGATAAAATATCCCGGAAACGCTATCCGGGTACATAATTTACCTTTAACGGCTAAGGGTTTACCATGAGAAAATACTACCTTTGCAGCCTATTCAAAATAAAAAATAGTATTCATGAAACGATTGGGTGTTGGTTTCTTGCTTTCATTGGCGATAATTGGAAGCGTATCTGCTCAGAATGGGAGCAAGCGTGTAGATTTAAAAGAAATTACAGATGGAAAGTTCCGTCAGGTAACCGCTATTGGTGAAATGCGGTCGTTACCGGATGGCGAGCATTATACGGCAATGAATAAAGACCGTAGTATGATCATTAAATACTCCTATCGTACAGGTAATCCGGTAGACACTTTGTTCAATGCCCGGACGGCCCGTGAATGTACGTTTGATGATTTTGACGGCTATGATATCAGCAGTACAGGCCATCATATACTGGTCTGGCGGGACACTGAGCCGATTTACCGCCGTTCTTTCAAAGCGATGGTTTACGATTATGACGTACGGCGTAACTATGTGAAACCGTTGTCCGATTCGAAAAATAAACAGATGATTCCGACTTACTCGCCGGACGGACGTATGTGTGCCTATGTGGTGGATAACAATATATGGGTTCGTAAGTTTGATTTCGATACCGAAGTACAGGTAACTAAAGACGGTGAACTGAATAAGGTGCTGAACGGTATTACCGATTGGGTATATGAAGAAGAATTTGCCGTTACGAACCTGATGGCCTGGTCTCCGGACAGCGAATATCTGACTTATGTCCGTTTCGATGAAAGTGAAGTGCCCGAATATTCCATGCAGATGTACGGCAACGGCCTGTATCCCGGATATTACAATTTCAAATATCCGAAAGCTGGAGAGAGCAACTCGAAAGTAACGGTTCATTCTTACAGCGTAGCAACGAAAGATATCAAAGAACTGAAAATACCGGTAGAAGCGGATAGCTATATTCCCCGGATCACGTTCACAACTAATTCGGATCAGTTGGCTGTCATGACTTTGAACCGCCAGCAGAATCTTTTCAATATGTATTATGTAAATCCGAAGAGCGGCGTATCCCGCCTGATCCTTCGTGATGAAAATAAATGTTATGTCGATTCCGAATGGCTGACTTCTATCCATTTCAACCCGAATGGATTTACGTATGTGAGCGAACAGGATGGTTATTCCCATATCTACTTGTATTCGCCGACAGGAGTTATGCAGCGCCAGGTGACGAAAGGCAATTGGGATGTGACCCGTTTGATCGGATATGACGATGTTGCCAAGGTAGTATATTACGAGTCGGCAGAAGAAAGCCCGTTGCGCCGTTCTGTCTATAAAATAGACCAGAAGGGTGTTAAGACGAAGCTGTCGGAAAGCGAAGGTACGAACAGTGCCGACTTCAGTGCTAACTATGCCTATTTCGTAAATAACTATTCGAATGCCAACACGCCTGCCGTGATCACCGTAAATGAAACGAAGTCGAAGAAAGTGTTGCGCGTGTTGCAGGACAATGCTGCCCTACGCGAAAAACTGGCAAGTACATCATTCTCCAAAAAAGAATTTTTCAAGGTGCGTACAGCTTCTGATATAGAGCTGAATGCCTGGATTGTAAAACCGGTGAATTTCGATGAATCGAAGAAATATCCGGTACTGATGGTGCAATATAGCGGACCTAATTCGCAACAAGTACTGGATAAATATGGTTTTGACTGGGAACATTACCTGGCTGCGAACGGAATTATCGTAGTCAGCGTGGATGGCCGGGGAACCGGTGCACGTGGTGAAGCCTTCCGTAAATGTACATACCTGCGGATGGGCGAATTGGAATCCAGAGACCAGGTGGAAGCTGCACAGGCTTTGGGCAAACTGCCGTACGTCGATGCAAAACGCATTGCCATCTGGGGCTGGAGCTTTGGCGGATATAATACATTAATGTCGATGAGCGTGGGTAACGGTACATTCAAGGCCGGTATCGCTGTCGCTCCTCCGACAGACTGGAAATATTATGACTCGGTATATACCGAACGTTTTATGCGTACGCCTAAAGAAAACTTCTCGGGCTATGCTGCAACTTCACCGATCCGGCTGGCAAAAGACTTACAAGGTAAGCTGTTGCTGGTACACGGAACTGCTGATGATAATGTACACTTCCAGCAGACGATGGATTATGCAGAAGCATTGGTACAAGCCGGTAAACAGTTCGATATGCAGGTTTACAAAGACCGTAATCACAGTATTTACGGAGGAAATACCCGATATCATCTGTATACCAGGATGTCTAACTTCTTATTTGATAACTTATAATGTCAGAACATGTGAGAAAGCCGGATTGGTTAAAGATCCGGCTTGGTGGGAACGAGCAGTTTACAAAGACGAAAAGTATTGTTGAGTCGCATTGTCTGCATACCATTTGTACGAGCGGCAAATGCCCGAATATGGGAGAATGCTGGAGCCGGGGAACGGCCACGTTCATGATAGCGGGTGAGATATGTACCCGTTCCTGCCGCTTTTGTAATACGCTAACAGGCAAGCCGTTGCCGCTGGATCCGAAAGAACCGGCCAATGTAGCGGAAAGTATTCGCCTGATGAACTTAAAACACGCAGTGATAACGTCGGTCGATCGTGACGATCTGCCCGACCTGGGAGCCCGGCATTGGGTTGATACGATCCGGACAATCAAAGAAGTAAACCCGGATACGACGGTAGAAGTCCTGATACCTGACTTTCAGGGACGCCTTGATCTGGTCGATCAGGTAGTGGCAGCCGCTCCCGAAATCATATCGCATAATATGGAAACAGTGCGGCGTATCAGTCCGCAGGTTCGTAGTGCCGCCAAATACGATGTCAGCCTGGCTGTCCTGTCACGCATTGCAAAACAGGGTGCTACGGCAAAAACCGGTATCATGGTCGGCCTGGGAGAAACCCCCGGAGAGGTATACGAACTGATGGACGATGTGCTGGCAGCAGGTGTTTCCGTATTAACAATTGGTCAATATTTACAACCATCCAGAAAAAATATTCAAGTAACTGAGTATGTGACCCCCGAACAGTTTAATGTCTATAAATCAATCGCTTTGGATAAAGGATTTCGTATGGTAGAGAGCGCTCCGCTGGTTCGTTCCTCTTATCACGCTGAAAAGCATGTTTAATAGCGAAAACTTTTAACACATTGGGTTGTTATATATTTAAAGTGCGAAGAAAGGGGGAAAGGGTATGAACAAAGTTAAGAAAGGTTTAGACAATCAAGCCATTGGTCTGTTGCCATTGTTGCTTTTTATGTTCTTGGATAATTATTTTTCTTATCTGTTGTCTTTCATTATCGGCGTTACCTTTTGTTTTGTATGTATTTTTCTTTATCAGGTATTGAGTAAGGATAAAGTGTATCAATTTTTATTGTTACCTTCAGCTATTACGCTGGTGTTGTATTCTGTCTTTCTCTGCCTGAAACTGGAACCCGTACTATTCATTTATTCTCCGTTGATTACGGAGGTGTTGTTGGTGGTGGTACTTGCGTTTATCGGTTTTAGCCGGCGCTCTGTACTGAAAAAGATAAGAACATCGACACACCCGACTTACAAACGGACTTTGATGCGTACTACGTTAAATGAGTTTTATTTCATTGCCCAGTTGGTTCAGAATTTGTATACATTACATCTATTTGCCATTTTGGTATACAGTATCCTGCCGGATACGATGCAAAGTGTGCGCGTGGAACGTTTCCTTTACAGGGAACTGGGGGTATTGATCGGAGTACTGGTCATTCTTTATGAACAGATACGCTTATCGTTGATGCAAGGTAGTTTACAGAAAGAAATGTGGTTGCCGGTGTTGAATGACGGAGGAAAAGTCATCGGTTGTATTGCGCGTTCGGTCAGCCGTTCGTTACCGAAGAAATACTATCATCCGATCGTCCGCGTAGCAGTTATCCATAATGGAATGCTTTATTTGATGAAAAGGAGTAAAGATGCATTCGTATCGCCGGATACGATCGATTATCCTTTCCATAGTTATGTACTATTCAGGCATAGTATTGAAAGTACGGTGCGTGAATCGGTAGGTGAACTTGCTGGACAGCAGGATGTGAATCCTCGTTTCCTCATTCGTTATACGTTTGAGAACGAGAAGGTGAAACATCTGGTATCGCTTTACGTGATCTGTCTTCGTACGGAAGATCAGCTGAGTCAATGCAAGCGGGCAGGCGGAAAACTCTGGACTGCCAAGCAAATAGAAGAGAATCTGCATACCGGCGTATTTAGCGAATATTTCGAGCAGGAGTTCTCTTATCTTCAGAATACGATCTTGTTGGCAGAAAACTTCTGCTGTGGCAAATAACCGGGTATCCTTTAACGGATACCCAGTTCGATCACTTCGAGGTCTTTCATATTTTTGCCGTCGATGACGAAGCGGACCAGGGTACGAACCTGATGGAAACCGCTTTTACCGGCGGCGCCTGGATTGATATACAGACAATTCAGGTACTTATCAAATGCAACTTTAAGAATGTGCGAGTGACCCGCTATGAACAAGTTCGGGCGGGTATCGTACAATTCTTTGCGGATAGCCGGGTTGTAACGGCCCGGATAACCGCCTATATGCGTCATCATCACATTTACGTCTTCTACTTTGAAATGAGCTACTTCGGGATATTCCAGCCGGAGTGATTGCCCGTCTATATTTCCATATACTGCCCGGAAAGGTTTCAAAGCAGCCAACCGTGCCGCCAGTCCATCCGAGCCTATATCACCAGCATGCCATATTTCATCGCATTCCGAGAAATATTCTGCATATTTATCATCCCACCAGGCATGAGTATCTGAGAGAAGTCCTATTTTAATCATATTTGTGTTATTACGTTAATGCTGTTATCTAAGGTTTTCTATTTCCACGACCGGCAATCCTGTATATTTTGCAATGTCGGCTGCCGCTATGCCCATACGTTTCATGTTGGAAGCCGTCTGTAACAGAGCTTCAGCTTTGCCTTCTGCCTTTCCTTTGGCTTCTCCCTCGGCAAGCCCCTCCGCTTTTCCTTCTGCCAGTCCTTCGATGCGACCTTCCCATTTGGCGGTGTCGAGAACATCGTTCTGGATCATAATCACGTTCAGATGCTCGTCATACGCATGTCGCTCGCTTGAAGACATCGAGTAGTACTTCAGTTTCTCACGGGCTTCACGAAGGCCCGGTGTTGTCGTGTCCGGGCGGATCGTTCCGTCTTTCAGATACTTAATCCATTCATCCAAAGGCGTCGAGGCCACCTTGTCGAATTCGTTTACGCGGATCAAAATGTACTCAGGGAAGATTGAAGACGGGAGACGGGTGACGACTGCATCACGGTCGCGGGTGTTGATACGCAGCCGGTCGCCGGTATGCACACCGGTGAAATGGTTCTGACCGTGGTAGATATAGTCTGTCCCCACACCAAGGTCGAAATACAGGATACTGATGGAGTAGACCTTTTTTACTTTCTGATAGCCTTCACCCAGCGAGATATGCTCAGTGATGGCTTTGGCCACGCCGTAGAGAATACGTTCGAGATAATGAACTTCACGGGTGTTCTGGATTTCGACGATGATGATTTCGTCTTTGCTGTTCAGCGCCTTTATATCGACGCGGTTAAACTTGTCGTCGGCACTTTCCTGATTGCCTTCGCTTTCGAGGATCTCAAGTATCCTGACCTCTTCGCGCAGCATAACGGTAAGGAAACCGTTAAGCACATCGAAGTTGGCCTTCTGGCGTAACAAACGCTTGATTGCCCAATCAAAACGGATATACCGGTCCTGTAACTCTTTTCTTTCCTCTTCTGCCATGATTTTCAGATCTGACTTTTTCATAGTAAGGTGTTTTATATGTTATGTAATACGCAAATATATGCATAATTATTAATGAACAGGTTATTAAAACGGAAGAAATATATTTTACCGGACACCGATTTGTAGCAAGAATGTGCGATGAATGTCATTGACCTGTCTCCGCATTGAAATGTTGTCTTGCTTATTTTGTTCCGCAAATAAATCAAATTTATTATTATTTTAAACAAAATGGATCGAGAGAAGAATGTGTCCCATTTACTGGGAATTTTATGCCTTGCCGTAACGTTGCAGTTTTTTCCTGCACAAGTATGGGCGGAGACCAATGTACTTCCTGTTGTTAGCCAGCAAAAATCGTATGCTCTAACGGGGAATATCGTGGATGGAAAAGGGGAGCCGATAATCGGAGCCAATGTTGTGTTAAAAGGTTCTGCGACTGGTGTCGTGACCGATGTGGATGGGAATTTTTCAATGAATGTATCGGAGAAAGATGTCCTGATGATTTCTTATATAGGATACAATTCACAGGAAATTCCGGTAAAAGGGCAAAAAAGCTTGAATATCGTAATGAAGGAGAATGTAGAATCATTAGATGAAATCGTGGTTATCGGTTATGGTACAATGAAGAAAAAAGATTTGACAGGTTCCGTATCTGCCATAAAAGCCGATGAAATTACGGCCTTTACCGTATCCAATCCTATTCAGGCTTTGCAGGGGAGAGTTCCGGGAGTTGTCCTTTCACAGAATACCGGAGATCCGTCGGGAGATTATTCGATCCGTATTCGAGGGGTTAATTCGATCAAAGGTGATAATTCTCCGCTTTATATCATTGACGGAATACCTGCTAGCACGTCTTCTATCAATACATATGATATCGAATCCATGGAAATCCTGAAAGATGCGTCGGCTACGGCTATTTACGGTTCCCGTGGAGCGAATGGTGTAGTTTTGATAACGACCAAGAAGGGGAAAACCGGGAAAACGACAGTTTCCTACGACTTTGAATATGGCTTCCAGAAGCAGATAAAAAAGTTGGATTTAATGGATGCTCAGGAGTGGGCACGGTTTTATAATGAATATCTGGTCAATGCAGATATTTTGAGTGAAGCTCCTTTTTCCGAAACGGATATTGCAGCAATGGGGAAAGGGGTAGACTGGCAGAATGAAGTATTCCAGAATGCTCCTATCTCGAATCATAATATTAATGTATCGGGGGGAACGGATAATTTGCGTTATTTCATAAGCGGTTCAGCTATGATGAAAGACGGATTGATCCATAACAGTTCGTATGACAAATACAATTTACGTTCGAGTCTGGATTTGAAAATGAGCAAGATGGTCAGTGCTTCGTTGAACATGGGATATTCGCTGATAAACCAGATGAACCAGTCTGACGGAGGAGGTAACGGAGGTTCTTCTATGATCGGTGCCACTTATTCTGCCGCACCGGTATTTTATCCGTACGATGAAAGCGGTAATTATAAGGATTTGCGTTCCTGGTATTCCTGGTCGTCGCATGAAATCAAGAACCCCATTTGCATGGCTTATGAGGCAACTTACAAGACTGTCACGAACCTGACGAATATTAATGCCGCTATCAACTTCCAGCCGATCAAAGGCCTTTCTGTGAAAGCTACTTTTGGTCTGGAAGGTTCGGATTCACGGTATGACGCTTATACGACTAAAAAGTATATTTACCAGAATAATTCCGCATCCGTGAACCATAAACGGTCTACTAATGTGATAAATGAGGATATTGTGAATTATGACTTTACCGTGAATAAAATTCACTCATTCAATCTGATGGGTGGTTTTACTTATCAGCAGAATGTTTATAAATCGATAACCGCATCCGGTAATACATTCCTGAGCGATGTCCAGCAAACAAATAATCTGTCTTCGGCAGGAACGGTCAACACTCCTTCTACCTCTTATTCCAAATGGGCGTTGATGTCTTATCTCGGACGTATCAACTATTCTTTTAATGGTAAATATCTGGTGACAGCCAGTTTCCGCGCGGACGGATCGAGCCGTTATTCGGCAGGTTCGCGTTGGGGATATTTCCCTTCGGGAGCTGTGGCATGGAGAATATCCGAAGAGCCTTTTATGAAACAGTTTGAAAAAGTGACCAATCTGAAACTTCGCCTGGGATATGGCCGTACAGGTTCGAGTGCCATCGACCCGTATATGACACAGAATTTATTGAATACAGGAAAGACGGCGACAGGAACTGAGAATGTACCCTACTATGCGCCAAGCAGCACTTTTCCGGAAGATCTGAAATGGGAGACAACGTCTCAATGGGATGTCGGTGCCGATCTGGGCTTGTTCAACCAACGTTTACGTTTTACAGCCGATTATTATTATAAAAAGACGACTGACCTGTTGAATACGGTATCGTTGCCGTCTTCATCCGGATATTCATCGACAGTCCGGAATATCGGAAGTATGAGTAATCGGGGAGTCGAACTTTTGGTGGAAGCGGATGTCGTACAAAAGAAGGATTTTGGTTTTACAGTCCAGTTTAATATTGCACATAATAAAAATAGAGTTGAAGAATTGGCTGGCGGAGATGATATTTTAGGTACGACTTACAGTAACTATGGTTCCGGTTCTATAACCATTATTCGCGAAGGAGAACCTTTAGGGGCGTTTTATGTATATAAAGATGCCGGATTAGATGAAAAAGGCTCTCTTTCTTATGTTGATATGAATGGTGACGGTCAATATACAGATACGGAAGATCGGTATATCGCGGGATCGCCTTTTCCGGATTTTACGTATGGTTTGAATTGCGGCTTTCGCTATAAAAACTGGGATTTCAATTTCTTTCTGCAGGGAAGTCAGGGAAATGATGTCTTTAACTTGAGCGAGATGAGGAATTATTCTTATGGGCAGGGTATGAATATTGAGCGTAAGGTGTATTATGAAAGTTGGAGGGAAGGACAGGATAATTCTCATGTCGCCTATCCGAAGATTGAGGCGGTCGGCTCTTTGAAGTACTCAGACCGTTTCATCGATAATGGTTCTTATCTGCGTTTGAAAAATGTCAGTCTGGCCTACAATTTCCCTTGTGAAAAATGGAGTACCCGGAATTGGCTTAGTGGTATCCGGGTGTTTGTAAGTGCCCAAAACTGGTTGACCTTTACCAAGTATAACGGGGTGGATCCGGAGGTGAGTTCAAAAGCGAGTGATGTCAATGCCGGTATCGACCATTTGACTTATCCGAACAGTAAAACGTTTTCAATGGGTTTAAGTGTCAAATTTTAAAAATCAGAAACAATGAAAAGTAAGTTGTTATTATTAATAGTGGCCTGTCTCTTTGTTTTTCAGGCGTGCGACAATTGCCTGAATGAGACGAAATATACATATTCGATTTCGAGCGAAACATTTTATAATACACAGGAAGAAGCGAATGCTGCGGTATTGGCTCCGCTGGATGTGATGCGGTCGGCTTATAATTCTAATTTTTTCGCTACGCTGGAAATCAATACGGAGTACTGTTATCCGAAAGGAGTTTACCAGACTTACAAAGCATACAACGGTTTTGTAAATTCTACTCATATCACGCGGAGTGAATCTAACTGGACGAATTTATATAAAGCGATCATGTATTGTAATACCGCGATAGAGAAACTTCCGGCAGCAACGGAGATGACCGAGGCGGAAATTACAGCCTATTTAGGGGAACTGAGATTCCTGAGAGGATTCAATTATTTTAATTTAGTCAAATATTGGGGTGGAGTCCCTCTGAAAACCGAGGATAACATTACGACATGGGATGTGCCCAAAAGCTCGAAGGAAGATGTTTATGCTTTTATTATTGAAGACCTGAAATATGCGTTGGCTAATTGTCCGGATAAATCCAGATATCTGGCGACGCCGAATAAAAATGTGGTGAGAACATGTCTGGCTGATGTGTATATGCATACGGGAAACTATGAAGAAGCCAAAACTCTGGCAGGGGAAGTGGTCAATAGCGGAGTTTACTCATTGGTTCAGGTCGGTGCTTCAAGGGATTTTGACAAAGTATTCGGGTATGACCTGACAACTTCGACGGAAGAGGTGTTTTATATCAAGACATCGCGGACAGACGGTAAAACCTGGGATTATCTGTCTTATACATCGCATCCGAAATATGAGATAGAACCGGGCAAGTTGATGTTGAATGGGAATGGTTATTTTACGCATTATACGGATTTGAAAAATCATGTGATATCTACCTGGGATAAGAATGATCTCCGTTATGCGCTGAATGTCGGTTTTTATATCTTTGGAGCTGATGCTTATGGAGAGTACACCTGCCTTTTGACAAAGTATTGGGATCCGAATTCACAAGGGGGAGGAGCGAATGTTTCTATTCCGTTGATCCGTTATCCGGATGCAATGCTTATTTTTGCTGAGGCAACGGCACGTGTTGCCGGAGGGCCTACAGAAGAGTCAATCGAAATGCTGAACCAGCTTCGTCGTCGTGCTTATGGGTACGATCCTAAAGTCCCGGATATGGAATTGGATTATAAATTATCGGATTATAAAACGATGGATGACTTTATCGATTTGTTGATCAGGGAAGAAACCTATGAGCACTTCAACGAGGGGAAACACTGGGATTTTATCGTCCGTTTGGGGAAAGCACAGGAACTGGTAGGAAAATATTATAATGTGGAAGACGGTTCATGGACGGAAATTAAGGAAAGACATTTTTTGTGGAAGATTCCGGATTCCGAATTCAATTATAATAAGGCGATGAATCAGTCTACCGACCAGAATCCGGGTTATACTTCTGCAGAATGAGTAAAATGTTAAACTTAAAATAGAGAATAGGAATGAAAAAACAGATTATTAACGGAGGGCGTATATTTTTTATGCTCGCGTTTATGTGGATAGCAGCCTGTCTTGTGACATCATGTGGCAACCGTTCGGATAAGGAACATGTACGTCTTCTCTACTGGAACATACAAAACGGGATGTGGTCCGGACAGGGAGATAATTATGACGGTTTTGTCGAATGGGTTAAAAAGCAAAATCCGGATATCTGTGTCTGGTGTGAAGCTCAGACTATTTATAAGACGGGTACAGCTGACCCTATGGAGGCAGCAGATCGTTACCTGACAGATAATTGGGAGAAACTAGCCATGCGATATGGACATGCATATTGGTATATAGGTGGTCACCGTGACAACTATCCCCAGGTGATAACATCTAAATATCCGATTAAAAATGTCTCGCGTATTACGGGGGCGGAGCCGGACAGTGTCGTTACGCATGGCGCTGGCTGGGCGCAGATCGAAATCGGCGGACAAACGGTCAATGTGGTAACGCTCCATACCTGGCCGCAAGCCTTTGCTTTTCGTGCCGAAGACCAGGATGCCAGCAGAGCGGAACACGGAGGAGACAAATACCGGCGTATGGAAATGGAGTATATCTGTAAACAAACGATCGGATCAGTTCCCGGGGCAGCTGGCCAATACTGGATGATGATGGGAGATTTTAATTCGCGGTCACGAGTTGATAATACGGTTTACAAATATCCGGAGGAAGATACTCGCTTTTTAGTGCATGATTATATCCGTGAGAATACCCCTTATGTAGATGTGATCGCTAAAAAGCATCCCGGCGAGTTTAAGACCACGACTGGGGGAGAGGCGCGTATAGATTTCGTATATTGTACTTCTCCGCTATATGAACGTATTGTTGCTGCCGATGTCGTGACCGATACTTACACAAAACCGGTGCGCGATCCGGCAAATCTTTCAAACTTTTGGCATCCTTCCGATCATCGTCCCATTTTGGTGGATTTTGAATTGGAAAAAGGTAAATAAAAAGTGATAAGAGCTCATATTCGTTGGATTTTATAGAATTATGAGTTAAAAAAGAGGATCGGACAGCTCTTAACAGGGGTTGTCCGATTTTTGTATAAGTATCTATTTCTTTTATTCTGCAAAAGTCTCTATATTTACGCAGCTAAGAATAGAATACGATGGAGAATTCATATAAATACTTTAAGCGCGACATTAGTTGGCTCTCTTTCAACTACCGGGTTTTACTGGAAGCGGAAGACGATGCGCTGCCTATCTATGAGCGGATTAAATTCTTGTCTATCTATTCTTCCAACCTGGAAGAATTTTACGAAATACGTGTGGCGGAGCATCGTGGGGTGATCATGAAAAAGAATTTCACCGAAGAAAGCGGTGCCGAGGCCGAAGAAGTGTTGACCGAGATAACAGATGAAGTGAACCGCCAGCAACGGGAGTATTACCGTATCTTTTCGGAAAAGATACTGCCGGAGCTGAATCGTCAGAATATTTATCTTTATCAGGGAAGCGAACCCGAACCTTTCCATGAAGAGTTCGTGCATAACTTCTTTAATGAAGAGGTCTTTCCGTTCCTGTCGCCCGTCATGATACAGGCAGGGGATATCCGTACATTTATTCGCGACCGCCGTTTATACCTGGTGATCCGTATGATAAAGAAGAGCAAGCGGAAGTCGGAAGGCGACCAGGCGCCTGAGTACCATTATGCCCTGATGAAGATCCCTTATGCCAAAGTACCCCGTTTCATCGAGTTGCCCCAGCATGAAGGGAAGTTTTACATCATGTTCATCGACGATATTATCCGGGCGAATCTGGCGAATGTATTTCCGGGTTATGAGATAGACAGTTGTTATAGTATCAAGATATCCCGCGATGCCGATATTTATCTGGAGGATGAGAAAGGAAATATCGTGGAAAGTATCCGTAAGAAGGTAAAGAAACGGAAGATCGGGGCGCTGAGTCGTTTTATGTACGACCGGGCGATGCCGGAAGATTTCCTTTCTTTTATATGCGATGCTTTCGGTATTACACGCGACGACCTGGTGGTTGGCGGGCGTTACCTGAATTTGCAGGACCTTGCCAAATTGCCCAATCCGAAAGGGAAAGAGTTGGAACAGAAGGTCCCGGCACCTATGCGTGTGCCTTATCTGGATGAGAAAGGTTCTGTATTTCGGGCGGTGAAGAAAAAAGATATTTTGTTGCATTTCCCTTACCAGTCGTTCGATTACCTGATCCGCTTTCTGATGGAGGCGGCTTTCGATCCGAAAGTGGATGAAATAAAAATCACCCAATACCGGGTGGCGGAAAACTCGGCGGTCATCAATACGTTGGTAAGTGCTGCACAGAATGGGAAAAAAGTGACGGTCTTTGTAGAACTGAAAGCCCGTTTTGACGAAGAAAATAATATGAGTACGGCCGAGCGGATGGAGAAGGCGGGGATACGTATTATATATAGTATTCCCGGATTGAAGGTGCATGCAAAAGTAGCTGTTATCATCCGGAAAGATTCAGAGGATGGGAACAAACGGCGTGACTTTGCTTACCTCAGTACCGGAAACTTCAATGAGAAAACGGCACGTGTCTATTCCGATATGGCTTTACTCACCTGCAATGACGAGATCATTACGGATATAAACAAGGTGTTTGCCGTGTTGGAAGGTAAAATGTCGGAGCCTACTTTCCGTCATTTGCTGGTGGCGCGTTTCAATATGGTTCCTGAACTGATCCGTATGATCCATCGGGAGATCGAACATGTGAAACAGGGACGTAAAGGACGGATCGTGTTGAAGATGAACGGTCTGCACGACCAGAATATGATCAATGAGTTGTATCGTGCCAGCGAGAATGGGGTGGAGATCGATCTGATCGTGAGAGGTATCTGTTGCCTGGTTCCCGGCCAGCCTTATAGTGCAAATATCCGGGTAACACGCATTGTCGATATGTTCCTGGAGCATTCCCGTATCTGGTATTTCTATAATGACGGCAAGGAAGATGTCTATCTGACATCGGCAGACTGGATGCGTCGTAATCTGAACCGGCGTATAGAAACGGCTTTCCCGATACTGGTCCCGGAGATCAAACAGGAAGTAGTCGATATACTGAAGATACAGATGCGCGATAATGTAAAGGCTTGTCTGATCGACGAACAGTTGCATAATAACTTCAAACATAACGATGAGCCGGTGAAAGTCCGTTCGCAGTTGGCTATCTATGAATATCTGAAAAATAAATCGTGAATGAACTGATATGGATAATCCTTCTTCCCTGACCTTTTTCTTGTTTTGTTTCTGCTGGGTGGCGCTGATAGCCGGTGCCGTATTGGGCTATATTATCGGTGTCCGTATGGCACGCAGCAAAGAACGTCACCGGCTTGTCAAGGAAAAGATCAGGAAGAATAAGGTGGCTATTTATCATTATCAGAAAGAAAAATACGATTATATCGGGCAGATAAACCGCCTGGAAGAAGATCTGCGTAATCTGGCGGAAGAATCGGAGCTTTATAAAGAACGCATCGCCGATCTGGATTATTACCAGCGGAAAGTTCGGGAAAGCGAACAGATCATCGAACGTCTTTCGGCCGCATCGGAAGAGACGATCGAGTTGTCGGCAGATGCTTTTTCTTTATTGATCCAGCTCAAACAGGATCCTGTCCGTACCAATCTGACCAAGCCGGAGTGGAGAGAGTTGCTTCATACCACCGATCTTCTTTTCAATAATTTCCTGACGGAACTGAAACAGAAATCGGGTATAACCCGCCATGAAGAAGAAATTTGCTGCCTGATCAAATGGAACTTTCCCCGTAAAGATCAAATGGCTGTCTTTAATAATACCACCGATGCCCTGACCAAGTCGAAGAGCCGTCTGAAGAAACGGTTACAGCTGGATGATAAGACGGATTTGGACCAGTTTATCCGACTGTATCGATAAATTTTGATCCGTAATCCATTCTAATTGTCCTGCAAAGTGTATCCCCTATAGAATATATGTGTTTGTATTTTGTTGATATATAGCGTTTTGCTGCTTTGCTTATTTGTCCGGTACTCTTTCTCCCTCTCTTTCTTTTTCCCTCTTACCTTTGCTGCCATAAACAATTAACTCTGAAATGGAATAAAGAATAATGCTTATGAGAACACAATGTCTATTTACCGTTTACCTGTTGGGATTACTGACTTTAATGAGTTGTAATAGCTCCATCGTAGAGAAACGCGCAACCGGTCTGCCTTATGAAATTCTGGTCGTTATGACCAGGGAGGTGGGAGAAAGTGAAGTTGGCGAGTTGATAAAAGAGCAGTTAAATGCTTCGGTAGCAGGACTTCCTCAACCGGAACCTTCCATGCGGGTTACTTTTGTTCCCAAGGAAACATTCAATGGTCTGTTGAGATATGTCCGTAATATTCTTATTATCGATATTGATCCGGCTAAATATACGATGGTGGCGTTGAACGGTTATAAGGATGAGTGGGCAAAGAACCAGGAAGTGATAAAACTCAATGCTCCGTCCGTCCATGAACTGGTGACTTATCTGACATTGCATGATTCTGATATAGTCAATCATTTTTGCAGTATAGAAAAGAGACGGCGTATCGCTATTTTAAAGGAGCATTACAGTAAACTAGCTATGGATAAAGCGCAGGAAAAATTCAATATCCATATCAATGCTCCGGAAGATATGACTTATTATAAAGATACCACCGATTTCCTGTGGGTATCGAATAATGCTAATACCGGGCGTGTTGATTTGCTGGTGTATTCTTTTCCGTATACAGATGAAAATACGTTTACAGAGGATTATCTGGTAGCTAAGCGCGATTCTGTTTTGAAGCGAAATCTACCCGGTGCTTTCCCCGATTCATATGTGGCAACCGAAACACGTGCCGACCTGACTTATGAACCTATCATGCTGCATGAAAAATATTGCGGTGTTTTACGTGGTCTGTGGAAGATGGTAGGCGATAAGATGGGTGGTCCGTTTGTCAGCCATGCCTTTCTGGATACGAATAAACAACGTGTGATTGTTACCGAAGGACTTGTCTATGCTCCGGAAACAACCAAACGGAATTATATACGCAAGATAGAGGCGGCACTTCATACGGCGCGTCTGGATACGATATCGAGATAGTTGTTAGAGTTCGTTCAGGTGGTACTCTTCCACTAACGTTAGTGACACATCCCCACTAACGTTAGTGTCACACCTTCACCAACGTTAGTGTTGCATCCTCACCAACGTTAGTGTCATACCCTCATTAGTACTATTGAGGCAAAGGCATTACCTTTTCTGCTGGTAGTCAATTAGCAATAATACCTGTTCGGGTATATATCCGGTACGAATACGCCATTCCTGCGGATAAAGGTTATTGGCACGGTTTCCGAGATGTTTGACAAAACCTAAAGGAAATCCCTGGTAGCAGACCAGCACGTACCCTTTTTCTATTTCGGTGGGGAGAAGCAATGCTTCTTTTTTCAGGTATTTGATGGCATCATCCCAGCTTACTTCGGCACAGGTGAAAGCATCTTTGTTCAGTGCCGTACTTAACGCCAGCGAATGGGCCGGTAAAATATCTTTGCCTTTTATCTCTCCGATGCGGATTCCGGCAGATACGATTCGCAACTGGGTGGATAGCAGTTGCCAAGTGTCATAGTGGATGGCCGGTATGGCTTGTATTGTATCATTGAATATTTCCATCTGGAAGCTGTCAGGCTCCTGTATCCATTTATTTACAATAGGGGGAATGACGGGAGTGGCTTTCCCTTTATCCTTCTTGTTTTTACTTTTAGGACGGATTATTTCATCGACTTCGCCGGGGGCTTTACGCAGGGCGGCAAGGAAGAAACCTTCTCCTTTTGTTTTATGAGGGAAGAAACGGTAGACCGGGTGTGCATGGCGTAACGGTCCGGTGATCTGCCACTCATCTTTGGTGGGAATGGACAGGGCTTCGGCTCCCAGTTCCTCTATTATATAATGTATATTATCTTCGTCTTCTTCCGTATTGTAAGTACAGGTACTGTAAATAAGCAGTCCGCCGGGTTTGAGTGCATTCCATATATCGTGGATGATACGGCGCTGGCGGGCGGCACAAAGGTTTACGTTTGCCACACTCCATTCGCCCGTGCTGTCGGTGTCCTTGCGGAACATTCCTTCGCCGGAACAGGGAACGTCGGTAACGATCACATCGAATAAATGTGTCAGGCGGCCGATCTCTTCCGGGTCGTTGTTGGTGACGATGCTGTTCGGATTACCCCATTTGGTCATATTTTCAGCCAGGATATTGCTACGTGTACGGATTACCTCGTTGCTGAGCAACAGGCTTCCTTCGGGTAAAAGGCTTATCAGGTGAGTGGACTTCCCTCCCGGGGCGGCACAAAGATCCAGGCACTTGACTGGTCCGTCCACAAAAGTGCGAATGGCTTGTTCCAAAAACATCGACGAAGCTTCCTGTACATAATAAGCTCCTGCATGAAACTGTGGATCGAAGGTGAACGAAAGCCGTTCAGGCAGGTAATAGCCGGTTTCGCTCCAGGCGACCGGCGATGTTTCGGGCGCCTTTGTCCCTTTACGCTGATTTATACGGATACTAACGGGTACGTCCGCTTGTAATGCGGCTTCCAGTTTATCATATTCTTCACCTAATAAAGCACGGGTACGTGCGATAAATTCGATAGGAAGTGCCATCTTTTTCTGTATTGTATGTGGCAAAAATAGAATAAAAAACTGGGATTGGAAAATATACAATGGCAGGATAGATGGCAGACGTTTCCTTTATTGCTCCTTTTTAGTCCATATTTGCTGTCCGTTCAGATAGACACTTTCCAGGCATTCGAGATGGAATTTCAGTTTTAACCCGTTCTCATGGCTTTTCGCGTCGAGAGCTTTTCCGATTCGAAGTGTATCGCGGCTTGTCGATATCTCCGGCAGATATTGTTTGTCGCCTTTATAGTATAAATAACACGGATTATCCTGATCGGCATATGGAATCTTTGCTGATGTACCGGTACTTATTTCTACGTTATCGGCAGTCAGTTTAGGATTTTCGATCCAGACGACCGGATATATGCCGGGGATGCGAGTATACGACTTCTTGTTGGCACAAGTGTAAAATAACCACATGAATAATGGTCCGAGAAATAGTACGGCAAGTAATAAAGTGAATAACAGATTACTTCTTTTCATAATTGTCAGAATTTAAAATGGAGGAATAAAGATGATATGCTTCGGTCAGTTCGCTGAGGTTTACTCCCAGCAAATGCATTTCTTTGAAGACCGACGGAAGTACTTCGTCAACGAATTGATTATGTCGCATCTTTCGGATTTTCTTTTCTGCATCCGAAGCAATGAAATAGCCGATACCTCTTTTATTGTAGATGATATCGTTTGCTTGCAGGCGTTCGAAAGACCGCATGACGGTGTTGGGATTCACTTCCATTTCGACAGCCAGTTCGCGGACGGAGGGTATACGGGCATCTGCCTGATATTCTCCGCTTAACACTCGGTCGCAAACCCGGTCGGCTATCTGGATAAATATGGATTGATTAGTATTGAAATTCATCTGATTTGCTTTTCTTTTAGTTTGAGATAGCTGATATATAGCACTACAAGAGTAGCTGCATAGAGGATGATTCCATAATTTTGAGCCAGAAAGTTGTAAAGGTAATATAAAGGAGTCGTTTCGATCATGTAGACGTCTCCCTGTGGCTCTCTGATAGCGCGTAAGATTGGTCTGGCCAAAACACCGAAAACAAATATCAGAAACACATAACTTCCTACTACTACAGGGTTTGCATATTTTCGAAATGTAATGTTCGATAAAAAGATGGTTGAGGCTATGAAGAGATAGACAGGGATTTTCTCTTGTATATTATTTACTTCCATAGCCGGGAGATCGGGAATGAATATGGATATAGAAAGATGGTATAATAAGTGGAAAACAAGCAGCAGTAATATAGTTTCAATCAATAATACGATATATTTTTCAACAGTACTGGCTGGTATGGTGAGATATTGTCCTTTGACTTGATGTACTTTTTGATTGACGAACCGGCAGAAGAAAACAAAATAGATAAATAACCCGATCTTATAGAAAAAAAAGATCCTGTGATTGGCATCATTGTGAAATAGGTACTTTGCAATAACTATATAGGCAATAGCAATTGCTATATAGGATAGCATGGAAAGAAAATACTGTCGGAATAATTCGGTCTTATCTGCTAAAAGCAGCAGTTTAATCCGTTGTAAGCTAAAATTGGTATGCATGGTAGTAATAGTTTTATTGATTAATTATTCTTTTTATTTCTTCAGGTTGCAGAATAGCTGCATTGAACAATTGTTCCAATGATACATTACTCTCTTCTTCCTGATGATTTTCTCTTACGCCTAATAGTCCGAATGGAGTTTGGCTTTTGTAGAGTACCTGTTCTTCCGGTTTAACGATTCCAAAGAACAACTTCTGCCCGATTTCTTCCAGTGAATTATTGAGTAATATTTCTTTATCATTAATAATGATTACCGAGTCGATTAGACTCTCCAGATCACGTACCTGATGAGTAGAAATAATGATTGTCTGTGTTTCGTCCGTAAATGCGGCAAGTAGCTTTCGGAATACTTCTTTACTGGGGATATCCAGTCCGTTGGTCGGTTCATCCATCAGAAGAAGTGGTGTATGAACCGATAGTGCCAGTGTGATAGCGATCTTTTTCCGTTGTCCTTGCGACATCTTATTCAGTCGGGTAGAGAAATCAACCTCGAAAGATTCAAAACAAGCCTTCATAATATCATCTCTGAAAGTAGGGTAGAAAGGAGCATACATATGGATGTATTGCATTCCAGTAACTTCCGGTACAGTGATTTCTTCTGGCAACAGGAATAGTTGTTGTAGCTGGTTAACACTTCGTTGCGATATATCTTCGCCGAATATCCGACAGGTCCCTTTATTAAGGAACAGTTGACCGCTTAAAACGTTCAGCAAAGTTGTTTTTCCTTCGCCATTCTTCCCTAGCAGACCATAGATTCTTCCCGGTTGAATATCCTGATTGATATTCTCCAAGACTGGTTTGTTACGTTTGTAACTGATGCTTGCTTCTTTTAATGTGATCATATCGTAGTGTATTAGTTTTGTAGTACACTGCAAATGTATAACAATTTATAAGACTAACAATAGATTGTTCTGTTTTTTATCAGGAAAAGTGATTATTCTTTCTAGTAACGAGTATGGATATCTGGTTATCAATAATTGATTTTATGTCTGTTCTTGCTATAAAAATACTAACTTTGCGAAAAATATAACAGTATGCAAGCATCGCTTTTCCTTATACCGGTTACATTGGGGGATACCGAACATCGCCGGGTCCTCCCTGAATATAATCGTGAAATTATCCTGCAGATAAAACATTTCATCGTAGAAAATATACGTACCGCACGTCGTTTCCTGAAAAAGACGGAACCTTCTATCGTAATAGACGATCTGACTTTTTATGAATTGAATAAGCATACTTCTCCGGAAGATGTTACCGGTTATCTGGCTCCGTTGGCAAAAGGCGAGCATGTAGGTGTGATATCTGAGGCTGGTTGTCCGGCTGTTGCCGATCCGGGAGCGGATGTAGTGGCGATTGCACAACGGAAGAGTTACCTGGTTGTTCCGTTGGTAGGACCGTCTTCTATCCTGATGTCGGTGATGGCTTCCGGTTTCAACGGACAGAGTTTTGCCTTTCATGGTTATCTGCCCATCGATGCTTCAGAACGGACAAATACAATTAAAAAGCTGGAAGGGCGTATTTATTCGGAAAACCAGACACAGCTTTTTATCGAGACACCTTATCGTAATAATAAGCTGGCGGAGGAACTGATCCGTACCTGTCGCCCCTCTACTAAGTTATGCATAGCTTCGGATATTACGTGTGAAGATGAATATATCCATACTCGTCCGGTGAAAGATTGGGCAGGGAAAGTTCCTGATCTGAGTAAGAAACCGACCATCTTTTTAATTTATAAATAATCAGTTATGGCAACTTTTCAGGCACATGAAACAGCAGTGATCGATCCCGGCTGTACGATCGGGGATGATACCCGTATCTGGCATTTCTCTCACATTATGTCGGGTTGTACGATCGGTGAACGGTGTAATATCGGGCAGAATGTTGTTATTTCGCCGGAAGTCGTCCTGGGCAATAACGTAAAGGTGCAGAACAATGTATCTGTTTATACGGGGGTGACTTGTGAGGATGATGTATTTCTGGGACCTAGCTGCGTCTTTACGAATGTTATCAATCCGCGAAGTGCCGTTAACCGGAAAGATCAATATATGAAAACGCATGTAGGTAAAGGAGCTACTATCGGAGCGAATGCAACGATTGTTTGCGGACATACTATCGGAGCGTACGCTTTGATTGGTGCCGGTGCGGTAGTTACTAAAGAAATTCCACCTTATGCCTTAGTCGTTGGTAATCCTTCCAAACAAATAGGTTGGGTGAGTGAATATGGGCATCGGCTCTATTTTGATGGGGATGGATTGGCCGTTTGTCCGGAAAGCGGGGAAAAGTATTTACTAAAGGATGACGAAGTAGTTCGTATCGGATAAAAATAGAAAAGGCGGATAATTCCGCCTTTTAATATATCTTACTTTGTTAATGTAAGTTGTTATTTTTCATGCCACCATCTTTGACCACTTGGAGTCATAAGCCAAATAAAAAAAGCTATACCTATGGCACTCATTGTAATACATAAATAGACAAATCCCATAATTTACTCCTTTCCTTTTAAAAATAAAGCAAAACTAAAAGCAGTCAAAATAATAACAGCTATAAATCCTGATACAAAAATAATCATTTTATCAATATTAAAATTTAATATGTTCGTTAAAATGATACCGCCGAATATCAACTTGGTGAGATCGTTGATGTATTTGCTGGCTTCCAGATAGATGGCCTTCCGTGTTTTTCTACTTACTTTCGGAAGTAACTTAAATGAATCAGGCGTTTTACGCCGATGAATCGTAGTAATATTTTTCATAGCTTATTCGTTTTGTTAATGATGTTGGCAAATGTATAAAAAGAAAGGCGGATAATCAACTATCCGCCTTATAAATATCTCTTAGCAAGCCTTCAAACTCATATCGAGACTCTTGACCGAATGGGTCAGTGCCCCGACTGAAATAAAGTCTACACCACATTCTGCATAGTCGCGCAGTGTATCGAATGTGATACCGCCTGATGATTCGGTTTCGAAGCGTCCGCCGATCATTTCGACAGCTTTCTTTGTATCTTCGATATTGAAGTTATCCAGCATGATGCGGTCGATACCTCCCACGTTCATGGCTTGTTGCAACTCGTCGAAGTTACGTACTTCAATTTCAATTTTCAGGTTCTTGCCTTTTTCTTTCAGGTAGTTCTGTGCACGGGTAATGGCCTGTTCGATGCCACCGGCAAAGTCCACATGATTGTCTTTCAGCAGGATCATATCGAATAGTCCGATACGGTGATTTACACCGCCGCCGATCTTAACGGCATCTTTCTCCATCATACGCATACCTGGAGTCGTCTTACGGGTATCCAATACGCGGGTTTTAGTGCCTTCCAGCGCTTTTACGTATTTGCGGGTAGTCGTTGCGATACCGCTCATGCGCTGCATAACGTTCAGCATCAGGCGTTCTGTTTGCAACAGAGACTGTACTTTTCCTTCTACTGTAAAGGCGATGTCACCTTTTTTTACTTCGGCACCATCATTGATAAAGATTGTCATTTTCAGTTCCGGGTCGAAGTCGTGGAAGATACGCTTAGCCATTTCTACGCCGGCCAGTACACCATCTTCTTTAATGATAAGCTGGCTTTTTCCCGTAGCAGTATCGGGAATGCAGCATAAAGTCGTATGATCACCGTCGCCTATATCTTCGGCAAACGCTAATTTAATTAAGTCATCAATTAATTGATCCATTTGTTATTCTATTCTGATTGATTGTATAATCGCTTTGTCGCCGTCGGCACGGTAAGTAATGTTTACACGATATTCGCCCGAAGCGGTCGGAAGTTTGCCGACAAAGAATCCGGCATCTTTTTTATCTGCATGGTGTACCACCGAGAATCCGGTCGGTTTGTTGTTCCCGAAGAAAGTAGACAGCATTTTGACGGCTTCGCTTCCGCTGCACTTTTTAGATGAACCGGGGAGAGCCATATCTACTTCCTGATCCATTGCTCCGGTCAGTGTAGAGGCATTTCCACCTTTGAAGGCATTCGATATAGGGGTAATATCGGTTGCCATGACGCTCAAAAATGAGAATACCAATGCCAATGTAAGTAATAATCGTTTCATAAGCTATCTCCTCTTTTTGTGAGTATTATCGCACAAAGGTATGTATTTTTCCTGTAAATTAGCGCCTTCAACACTTAAAATGTAAATAAATGAAAATTGCGCTGGTCGTAATAGGTAAGACCGATGCCGGTTATTTTGTAGAGGCAATCAATGAGTATAAGAATCGTTTGGTTCATTATATCCCTTTTGAACTGGAAGTTATTCCTGATATAAAGAACGTAAAAAATATGTCTGAGACCCAACAGAAGGAGAAAGAGGGAGAGTTGATATTGAAAACATTACAGTCCGGGGATTATCTGGTTTTGTTGGATGAGAAAGGGAAGGAATTTACTTCCATGCAATTTTCTACTTATATAGAAAAGAAAATGCATACGGTGCCGAAGCGGTTGGTGTTCGTTGTGGGAGGACCTTATGGCTTCAGTGAGACTGTTTATAAGGCCGCTTCGGAAAAAATTTCATTGAGTAAGATGACTTTCTCGCATCAAATGATCCGCCTGATCTTTATCGAACAGATTTATCGGGCGATGACTATTCTGAATAATGAACCTTATCATCATGAATGATGTAAAGTATTTATATGTTGTTTCTGAAAAGGATTGTGGATTAAAGTATGAATTATTGTTTATATATGGAGAAATGTTGTATATTTGAGTTTGTGCCGTTGAAAATCAGTGGAAGAGGCTTTTTATTTAAAACATAAGTATTCTTTGTCCGTTTTGTTTAACCTTTTAATTTGAAATTATCTATGAAACAACGATTGTCTTTTTTTATTATTTTCTGGTTTCTCCTTATTGGATTTTCATGTGAATATGAAAATCAAGAAGAAAATGATGTTAGGCAGGATGTGATTGATTTATCTTTAATATCTGCCTTCAGAGATATTGATGGTGGGGAACTCCCGGAAGTTACGGTTACCGCTCATTGGCCAGTTATTGAAGAGCCTAGACCAGATATAGATCCTAATGAACCACCTACAGGTGATGCTATACCGTGGTGGGAACCTCCAGTAGGAGGAGGTGGTGGCGGTTCTTCAGTAGGAGAAGGTGGTGGGAATCCTTCTTCTAGCAGTGTGAAATTATCAACAAATTTAATAAAAAGATTTCCAAGAGGTTCAAATTTGAGTCAGGCAGACTTGAAAAAGTTGAATGAGGAGTATAAAAAGTTGCTATTAGATTGTGTTTACAATTCAATAGATAATTATATTTCTTCACATTGGAAAAAATCAGGTAGAATCAAAATGTTTGGTGCACAACAAGGGTTGGCTTCAATAGATTCTAACGGTAATTTAAATTTTTATGGTAATGATCAAATAACAGCTACTAATTTGGCACATGAGTGGATTCATGCTTATCAAATGGCTTTTAATCCTGCATGCTCAGGACTAAGTGAAGAATATGCAGGAATGATGGAGTTTGAATTGGCTGTTCTTCAAGATTTGATATGTTATGCAAAAAGTGGATATACTTCATTGTCTCGAAATGAAAATTATTTCCCTAATGACTATTGTTGGATAAATAGTTTAACGATGATGAGCCCTAGTGTTAGGAGTAAATTTTATGAAGCGTATCAAAATTGGATTGAATCTGTATGTTTTAATAAACAGTTACCTGTGAAATTTGATCAAACAATGTATTTTTTTTGGGCAACTATTTTTGGAGCATATCATAGCGGATATAAAGATCGAGGTTATAATTTCCAAAATAAAAATTATGGAACAAGTTCTATCGAGAGCATCTTAAAAATGGCGAATCAAAATTGTTTTAAATAATAATAAAATAATATAATGGTTATGAAAAAAATAGTAATAATAGTCTTGTCTTTTATTTGTGTGCAAATAGGATATGCACAATCTCTAACAGAAAGCATCGACAGTCTTATTTTAAAGCCATTTGCTGTGGCTGAAAGAATACAAATAAAGGGACAACATAATATTTACACTGTAGAAAAAATAGGCTCTTCATCTTCATTATTTGTATGGAATATAAATTCTGTTTACGTAGATGTGGTTCCAGGTTATCCAGATGGATTTATGGATAAAATCATATTGGTGAATAAAGATAAACTGAATAATTATTTTAGAGTTCATTTTTTTCCAAATATGAAAAATAAACCTTTAGATAAAAGAATTTGTCTTAGAATATATATATTATCGGATATGAAAGGTAAAATAGAAGAGGTTTATTTTTCTTATGACGAGGATACGAATATATCAATTGTAGATGTGGAGAGTCTGGAGAATGAGATAAAAAATAAATTTCGTTTGAGTTATAGGTCAATAGATTCATCACCTATTCAAGCGAATTATTTGGATTATGTATATGAAATCTGTGAATAAAAGGTCTAATAAATAATAGAGATGACTCATTAATTGGAGACTGTCAATAATATTGTGTCTAATAATACCCGAAGCTAATAAGCTTTATATAAAGATTTTCTAGCTATCGGGTATTATGTTCTTACTCTCTGGTTTTTTGGAGCAGCAAATAATCCAGAATAGTCATGGCTGCCATCGATTCGACAATCGGTACGGCACGCGGAAGAACGCATGGGTCATGGCGTCCGCGGGCTTTCAGGACGGTTTCCTCTCCATCCATATTGACAGTTTCCTGTTCCATCAGTATCGTTGCGACCGATTTGAAAGCAACACGGAAATAAATATCCTGTCCGTTGGAGATTCCTCCCTGGATACCTCCCGAATGATTGGTGTGGGTATTGATATGGCCGTTATCATTGAAGAAACGGTCATTACGTTCGGAACCGCGATATAATGCGGCTTCGAAGCCGTCGCCATACTCAAAACCTTTGACGGCGTTGATCGTCAGCATCGCATGTCCGAGTGCCGCATGTAACTTATGGAAGACCGGTTCTCCGAGTCCGACAGGCGTCCCTTTTATTACACAGGTGATCACTCCGCCGATCGTGTCCCCTTTTGATTTGACTTCTGCGATAAGCTTTTCCATTTCGGCAGCTTTATCCGGGTCCGGACATCTTACATCACTTTCTTCTGTCAGGTTCAGATCGTAATTTTTATATGATCCTTCCAGTTTGATAGGACCGACCTGCGAAGTATAAGCCTGAATATGAATTCCTTTTTGACGTAAAGCTAGTTTGGCAATAGCTCCGGCAACACACCGGGCGATAGTTTCACGAGCAGATGAACGGCCGCCGCCACGAGGATCGCGAATGCCATATTTTGTCTGATAAGTATAATCGGCATGCGAAGGACGGTAGACCGTCTTCATATTATCATAATCGGATGAATGCTGGTTTTTGTTCCAGATGATAAAACCGATCGGTGTACCGGTTGTTTTTCCTTCATAGATCCCTGAAAGAAATTGAACTTCGTCATCCTCTTTACGTGGCGTTGTAATCCTTGACTGACCCGGTTTACGACGATTTAATTCTTGCTGTATGAAAGCTGTGTCCAATTCGATACCAGCCGGGCATCCGTCTATAACACCTCCGATTCCCGGGCCATGTGATTCTCCGAAGGAAGTTAGCCTATATATGTTTCCGAATGTATTCATATCTTATAAATGAAATAGGGAATTAAGAATAATATGGCTTAAAAACAGAATGAGGAATGCAGAATCTCTTTCATTCTTCATTCCTCATTCTGCTTTTTTATTTTATAATTAGTGGCAGCTGCCGCATCCGCAACCACCTTCGTGATCGTGATCGTGATCTCCGCAATCGCTTCCGCAGTCGTCGCATCCGCAACCACATCCACCGGCGGGAGCTGATAATGCTGCGATTTCTTCAGCTGTCGGTTCGTGAACATCGATCACTTCACCGCTGAAGTGTAAAGTTTCGCCAGCCAACGGATGGTTGAAGTCCATCACAACAACATCGTCTTTTACTTCCAGAACAGAACCGTTCAGACGGTTACCGTTTGAATCCATCATAGGAACGGTGTTACCTTCTTTGATAACCTCTGAGTCGAATTTTCCTTCTACTTCAAAGATGTTTTTCGGCAGATCCAATACATGATCTTCCACATATTCTCCGTATGCGTCAGCCGGAGCGATAGAGAAGTCGAACTTGTTGCCTACTTCCAGGCCTTTCAAAGCATCTTCGAAAGCCGGGAGCATAGCACCTGTTCCGAAAATGAATTTCAAAGGAGTTTCAGGCACTGCTCTTTCCATCAACTCACGCTCTTCACCTTCTCCTACGTTCAGGTCGTATGTAACCGCAACGAACTTATTTGCTGTAATTTTCATTTTTAAATGTATTTGTAATAAATAAAACGAGGACAAATTTACGTATAATTTCCGACTTATCAGGTTATTCTTTTAAAAATAAAGATATGTAATGTTTTCAGGCAGAATATAGTTATCTTTGTCGGCTGAATAAATAAAAGATTTTGTACTTATTCTATTGTTACAGTATTTGTCGATAGGTTAATAAAGTCGTGTTTGCTAATGTGGTTTTCTAAAGGGATAAATTTTTTCTTTCCGAACGGAACGGAGAGCAGAAAATTGATAGGTCTGTTTTTTGTTTTTTTGTTTTTGAAATTTATGTGGTTTAATTTGCTTTGGTGCATGTTATCCACATTTACGCCATTCTCAAAGGTTGAAACTTATCTGGATACTATTCTGGTTTCCTTGTTCTTATTATTGCCTCTGGTTTGTTTTCGTGCCGTAAAGACAACATGGGTTATATTTTTCATACTCGATGGTTTGTTTATTTCAAACCTGATGTATTTTCGTACCTATTTTACAGCAATACCATTGGATAGCTATCTTTTGGTCGGTAATTTATCTGATTTTGCCAGTAGTGTATTGGACTCCTGGAGAATGGTGGATTTGTTTTTCCCTTTATCTACAGTTGCAGCAGGAGTTTTGTGGTGGCGTAATTTCTATCGGAAGCCGGAGAATAAAACGGTTGAACAACCTAAGAGGGGGCGGACTTTTGTTCGTTATATTGCTTTGGTCTGTTTGATCGCTTTGGTTCCTGCCATTCGTCTCTGGAGTCAGAACGGGTTCAAGGTTGCTTATGAAAGATTGCAGGATGCTTATTTGCACACCTGTAATATACCGATGTACACGATATTCGGTTCTCTTTATTATGATTATACCTGTGACCATATAGTCTATACGGAGGAGATAAAAGACCGCATCGATTCCTGGCTAGCCAGGAAAACGGATTGTAAATCCGTTTTCCCTCAAGTATATAGTAAAGATAACTGTATTATTATCCTGGCCGAATCGTTGGAAAGCTGGGTCTTGGAGAAAACGGTCGAAGGGCAGGAGATCACTCCGAATCTGAATAAAATACTAAGGGATTCCTCGGTTATTTATGCACCTCATGTTTTATCGCAGGTAAAGGGAGGGCGTTCTATCGATGCCCAGTTGTTAATGGGCACAGGGCTTTTACCTATTCAATCAGGCCCTTACAGTATTAAATTTCCGGAGTCATATTATCCTTCTGTCGTTAAGGCATTTAAAGGGAAACATAAGAATGCCAAAGCATACAGCCTGACTATCGATAAACCGATGGTGTGGAATCAATGTATAATAGCTCCGGTTTTAGGTTTTGACAGTCTGGTTTCGAAAACCTGTTTCATACAAGAAGAACCGGTCGGTTCACGTAAGCAGGTTGGCGACCGTGCTTTTCTGCGCCAGTGCCTGGAGAAAATGAAGAATAATGAAGTTTGGGATGATTCCGGAAATACATTTTTACAATGCATTACTTATTCCGGGCACAATCCTTTTATTTTACCGGATTCTTTGAAGAGAGTTTCTTTTTCGCCGGACATTCCCGAGGTTCTGAATAATTATATGACCATGGCCAATTATACGGACCGGGCAATCGGGGAATTTATATCCAGGATTAAAGCGGATAAGCGTTTTGATAATACATTGGTCATGATCATGGGTGACCATGAGGCTTTGGGTACTGTGAGAAAAGAATTATGCAATGATCCGGTGGGAAAGAATATCGTATCGGATAAAGCATTTGTTCCGCTTATAATTTTGAATGCACCCTTTAATATGTATTATGGCAAAGTAATGGGGCAGGTAGATGTGTATCCGACATTGCTTGATCTATTGGGGCTGAATGATTATTGGTGGAAAGGATTGGGAGAAAGTATCTTTAATCCGCAGAAGCCTGATTTTGACGTGGATCCTCAGTTGAATATCGTGGGAGATACTGCCGGTGTTCCGGAAGAGACGATCCGTATGCTTAAAAAATCCTGGGAGATTTCAGACTTGATCATCCGCTATGATTATCTGGGGCATAAGCTGAATGTAAAAGAAGAACCGGCAAAAGTAGTAGGCATGAAATAATAAAAATGAGATTGTCAAAAACACTATTACCGAACGCAGAATACGCAGACGCTCGCAGACTTTTTATTTTCTTTAAAACAATATATTATCTGCGTTTATTGCGCTCTGTCTGCGTCATCTGCGTTCTTTAATATTGAGTTTTGACACATTCTCAATAGTTACTTTATTTCTTGTCGATCGCTTTCTTAAGAGCATTCAGCGCTTTGTCCAGCACGGAACGCGGACAACCCACATTCAGACGCATATAACCTTCACCGCCCGGGCCGAACATACTTCCGTCGTTTAACAGAATACCCGCTTTATCCAGGAATAGATGGACAAGGTCTTCCTGGCTCAGTTTCAGGTCGCGGCAATCCAGCCAGACAAGAAATGAAGCTTGCGGAGGATATACTTTTATCTTCGGTAGTTTGGTTTTGAAGAATTCATCCACGAAACGGACGTTCTCCATCACATACATCCGCATTTGCTGTAGCCATTCGGCACCATAAGTATAAGCCGCTTCGGTTGCCGTATAAGCAAAGATTGTTCCGTCACCTAATTCTCCGGCTTCCAGAAACTCATAAAATTCCTTCCTGATCTTTTCATTGGGAACAATAGAGTAAGACGTTACGATTCCTGCGATATTGAAAGTCTTGCTTGGAGCCATAAAGGTAATACTGCAATTAGCTGCAGTATCCGAAACAGTGGCAAAAGGATGATGTGTGAATTGCGGATAAGCCATTTCTGCATGTATCTCGTCCGAAATGACCAATATGTTATGTTTGGCACAAATATCCGCCAGTTTAACCAATGTGTCTTTTTTCCAAACGATACCGCCCGGATTGTGAGGGTTGCAGAGGATCAGAATTTTACATTGTTCATCGATCACTGATTCCAGTTGTTCGAAATCCATTTCATAAACGCCGTTCACCAGTTTGAGCGGATTATTGACCACCTCGCGTTTCATACTTTCCGGTACGATGCGGAAAGGGTGATATACAGGAGGTTGGATGATCACTTTATCGCCGGGTTTGGTAAAGCATTGGATAACAAAACCGATCCCTTTAACGATCCCCGGAATATAACTAAGCCATTCCCGTTTGATCTTCCATTTTTGTTTATAGTCTACCCATTCGATAATACTGTTATAGTAAGAATCTGAGCCGAAGGTGTAACCGAATATCTCATGTTCGCAACGTTTCCTGATTGCGTTGACAATGAAGTCCGGGGTACGAAAATCCATATCGGCAACCCAGAGAGGAGTAAGATCCCCGTTGCCGTACCGCTCTTTTAGCGCATCGTATTTGACGCAATTGGTGCCGCGGCGTTCAATTACTTCATCAAAGTTGTATTGCTTCATTTTTATATTAGTTCAGTCAGTTTTTAGTTTTCAGGTCGATTGATCGGGTCAAAGATACAAATTATTTTATCTGATTCTTTTTATTTTGATTTTTCTGATATTTTTCGCTACTTCGCATTAGTTATGGAATTACCCGAGGAGAGACATATTTTAGAGGAGATCGCTGCAGGAGACGTAAAAGCTTTCGAACGGCTTTTTATTTGTCACCAACCTCGGTTGGTGAACTTCCTTGTCGGCCTGACGCACGACAAGGAAATCAGTCGTGACATCGCTCAGGATTTGTTTCTTTCGTTATGGAAAGACCGTGAAAAATTGAAGGAAGTACATTCCTTTTCCTCTTATCTTTTCCAGATGGCTCGTTTTACTGTGTACGATTATTTCGACCGTCTTGCCGTTTCAGAGAAGTATACGAATGAATTTTTGTTGGAAGCTTCCATCTCGCAATCGGATGAGGAAGCCATATTTGCACGCGAACTGCAAAACCTTATCAACCGGACTGTCGAACAAATGTCTCCGCAACGAAAGCTGATTTATAAGATGAGCCGTGAGCAGGGTCTGTCAAATGATGAGATCGCCACCCGTTTGGGTATCAGTAAACGTACAGTCGAAAACCATTTGACTGCCGCCCTGTCCATTCTTCGCAAGGTTCTTTATCTTTTTTTGCTTACTTGTTTGGGCTGAGCACTGCCGCTCCCCAAAAGTGTTTCATTATAATGAAACAAGTGTTCCACCCTGTAGAAACAACTGTTTCATTACTATGAAACACATTCAACGATAGCACCCGTTCGTTCCGGAATGTAGTTTAACGATTTTAGTTGACTACTTTCTGCCTAATCAATAAAAAGGGTT